>JANQFY010000373.1 GCA_028277585.1 Sedimentisphaerales bacterium | reverse complement strand
GATGTGTATCTCAGCGCGGACGAGCAGGCCGTCATCGACGGCAGCGCGCCGGTCGAGACAACCAGCGAGGCTGTCTTGCCGGCCGAGGGGTCGCTCGAGCTGGGCCAGACCTATTTCTGGAAGGTTGATGAGGTCAACGAAGCGGACGCCGTCCGTCTCTGGGCGGGCGATCTCTGGAGCTTCACGACGGCGATGTCTGTCACCGTGGACGGCTTCGAGAGCTACGATGACGACGAGAATCGCATTTACCAGAGTTGGGTGGATGGTTATGGCGTCCCCGGTAATGGTTCGCAGGTGGGACATCTCGAATCGCCGTTCGCCGAGCAGACGACCGTCCATGGCGGGGGCCAGTCGATGCCCTTGACGTACGACAACGCCGGCGCGACCTACTCGGAGGCCACGCGGACCTTCGCTGCGGCCCAGAACTGGACCCGGTATGGGATCAAGGTCCTGAACCTATGGATCCACGGCGATCCGGCCAATGTTGCCCAGCAGATGTACGTCAAGATCAACAACACCAAGATCCTCTATCCCGGTGACGCCGAGATCGTGAAGCGTCCTTTCTGGCAGGTGTGGTCGATCGATCTGAGTGCGTACGATGTCAGCAATGTCACTTCGCTGAGTGTCGGCTTCGACCGGCTGGGTGGCGTTAACGGTCAGGGCGTAGTCTTCGTCGACGATATCGAATTGCGCGGCGCTCCGCCTCAAATCGAGGATGTCTCGCTGATCGAGAACTTCGACGCGTTGGCCGTGGGCGCGAGCCTGCACGAGGTCGATGGCTGGGAAGGGTGGTTCGGCGGCGCCCAGTGGGGCGCCCGGGTGACTGACGTCGTCGCGTACAGCGGCGCGAATTCTCTGGAGATCGTCGGTGCTCGTGACGACCTGGTGCCCAACTGGCCGCAACAGACCGCGGGGCAGTGGACGTTGAAGGTCATGCAGTACTGCCCGTCGAACGTCGCGGCCGCCGGCAAGATGTACTTCGGCGCCCTGTCCGAATACGACGGCGCGACCGAAACCGTCAGTTGGGTCGGTTCGTTGATCGCCGACTTCGGGACCGGCAAGGCCTATTGCGAAGAGGACCAGGCGGTCCAGGTGGATCTGGTGTACGACAGTTGGGTCCCGCTGCGTGTGGAGATCGACCTGTACTCGCAGGTGGCCCATTTCTACTACAACGACATCTACCTGGCCACGCGTGCGGCCGCGAGCATTGCCGGCGTCGACATCTGGCCGACCGACGAGATCGAGGCGGTGTACTTCGACGATTTCAGCTTCGAGCAAGCCTTGTAGCCGCTCACAACGGGTCGAGATGCCCCTCGGCAAACCGCTGGGGGCATAGAGATAGTTTCCCCGGGGCCTGCGCTCGCCAAGCCGGCGCAGGCCCCCGTATTTGGCGACCAAGGCGCCCTCAGGTCCTGATTCTGGGGCGTCTATTCTGCCTGAGCCGGAGTGGATTCTTGCCGCTCGGGCGCCAATCACGCTGCGGTCAAAAAATACGTAGTCTCCACAATGGACGGAAGCGACGACGGCCTTCATAATCGCCTTTAGCCTGCACCTATGACGATCCGGCACCTGGGCGAGACAGCTTGGCGAATTGCACTCCTGCGGAATTGATTTGGCCCGGCGGGGCTTGTGCTCTCGTCGAGTCGGCACACGAGTCTGCTGACGTCAATAAAGGAGACGGCCATGAACATCAACTTCCACTACGCCGCTATCAAGGTACTGGCGCATCACGCCGGCTTCTCCCGGGCGGACAGCCAGTTGATTGCGTACGCTTCCCAGTATGTGGACGACGCCAGGGAGTACAGAAAGATGGGTCTCGACCGGGATCCAGGGGTTGAGGGGATACGATTCGAGGACGGGGATTTCGATCCGATCTGCACGGCCCATAAGGACCTGGACTACATCAAAGGCGCCCTGAGTCGGAGGAGTCGCAAGCTGGTGTACGTGTGTTTCCACTTCCTTCCCTCTCTGACGGGGCAGACGGCAGCGCTGCGCCGGCGCGTGAAGAAGAACGGACGACTGGCCCGCCGATTGGTCACGGATGCGATTGACGCCTGGAAGGCCGCCGGATCGCGGGAAGCGAAGAAGCGGGCGCTGATTCAGCTTGGCGTTGCGCTGCACAGCTACGCCGATACGTGGTCGCACCAGGGCTTCAGCGGCGATTGGGATCGAGAGAACAACGACATCCGCGGCGTCGAGATCAAGCGCGGCGCGCAGTGGCGGGACGCGAAGCTCATCTCGCAGTTCCTTTCCTACGCGGGGCCGGATATCGGGCACGCCGAACTGGGCACGTTGCCGGACCGTAGCGACACCACATGGCGGTGCCGGCCCAGGAAGAGATCCACGGTGGGGCAGGACAATTGCAAAGAGTTCCTGGAGGCCTCGGACGCCATTCTGGGCTTGCTCTCCCAGGCGACGGGCAATGCCGGGCGATGGAACGGGGTCAAGGTGAAGCTGCGCCGGTGCCTGCGGAAGCCAGCGGACCACGAAGACTTCAGGTCGCGCGGCGGGCACGAATGGCACCAGCAGTTTCCGCGGTTGGCCTTTGACTATGGTCCCCGAGACTGGTTCAACGCCGCCCTTGTGCCCGAGGGAGGGCTCCTCGACTTCCTGGGCAGTGCGCTAAGGTTGGACCCGGAAGACTTCGAAGTCTGCGGGGGCAGGGAGTACTTCTACTTCCAGGCCGCCGCGTGGAAGCAGCGACAGACCGTTCGCAAGGCGATCAAGGACGCTGCTCTCGGCGAGTAGCGCCGATCGGATAAGCTCGAACGCGGCGGGAGCGGACGGAGGCTCCTGGCGTCGGCATGAACTCACTGGCCCATTCAGAGGGACGTCGCGACGATGATTCGTGAGTTGGGGCCGGATGTGGCGGCACGCACAGTCCTGAGCGGTGAACGTAGGCACGAAATGGCGGACGCACGAAATGACCCACGAAAACGACACTGCAGATTCAGCCGCCGGGACTGTCACTGACGGCCTGACTCAGGGGACCCTGTCTCGAGAAGGGGTTGGTCTGACGTTCGAAGAGTCCATGTCCGGATTCTTCGCTCTCGGCGAGACCGATTCGGTCAAGGGAGCCGAGGTCGGCCAGCGGCAGGACAGCAAGATTCGATTCGACGTGACGATCACGATCTCCGATCTTTGGGCCTTCCTGAAGGTGTCGCAACACACGGCGGCGTTGTCGGGCACGGTTACCTGTGACGCCCTGGGCGGCACGTCCACCCTGCTCGACGGAGTCTTCAATTTGTTCTCCCTCGATCCGGCGACCAGCGCCAGGCAGATGGTCTACTCCTTCAGGTTCAAGGATGCCCAGGGGCAGATGTACTGCTTCCGCGGGCACAAAGAGATCAGTGATGACCCGGACAGGATCGACATCGTCGACGACATGACTTGTTTGTTCGTGGTCGTGCACCGAGGTGACGACGAAACGGCCCCGATCTGCGGGGCCGGCGTGATGTACTTCAAACTGCTTGACGCCCCGGCGATGATCGCAACGATGAAGGTTATTGGGGCCGCATCGTTCTGGCAGAAGGCCGCGGCCTACTCGGCATTCGCCTCGTTCGCCTTCGGCGCACTGCGCGAGACGTACCTTAGTGACATGAACATCCTCTACGACACCCGCTACGAGAACCTTGTGTTGTCTGGGGAGCTGGATGAGGGTGACGAGAAGCGACCTTTCTTTCTGGTCTCCGGCGCGCACGACAAGGGATTTCCATGGGGAGATTCCGAGACCTTCTGGGACGTGCTCCTTGTCATCGCCGACGGCGCAGGCGGCTACCGACGATACGCGATCACGGACCGAGTGCTCGAAGGGCTCCAGTTGGATGTGGAGCGAGGCACGTACCGCTATAGCGGGCCGCTCTTCGCCCTCAAGACGGGCTTCTCGGCATCGTTCCAGGCGATGCGCTTGAAGGATGAAGAACTTGAGGAATGCCAGGCCCAGTTCGAAATTGAGTTCGACGCCCGGCCGCATGAGACGGTCTCGTTTCCTTTTCCCGTCGAGTCGAGGTTCTTCAACAAGCTTGCTCGCCCGTTGCGCAAGATCCTGCGGGAAGCGCTGCCGGCCGAATACCCACTTGGCATCCACATCACACCGCACGCCGTGAGCGTTCGCTCAGGGCGGCTCACCATCACAAAGACGGGCGGCAATGTCTCCGCCGAGGGGACCTCGAGCACGCTTAGGGTCGTGCCCGAGAAGACCCACGGCGAGGCCGAGCGTTCCACGTTTCGGAACGTCAAGGAGCCGACACTCCTGTATGGGTACATATGCGCTGTGCGCCCCGAAGCGCCGACGGCACGGGTCCAGATCCTCAGCCGGGTTCTTCGGAACGAGAGGCAGAAGCTTGCCAAAGACCAACTCGACGCGTTTCTGGGCACGATCATTCCCCGCGTCGCTTCGGCCGAGATTCTAGTGGCCGGGGGCGAGTTGGCGATCCGGGACCTGGTCTCTCGTAGTCCGCACGCCGCCTACGAGGGCCTATTCGAGAAGATCGGGAATCCTCTACTTGAAGTGAACAATGACCACTACCCGACGGCGGTCTTCCAACGCCGGATCATAAAGGTCCGGGACCCGAGTGGGAACGAGTGTCTGGCGCTGGAGGAGGATATGTCCCTCATGCGGCTGGAGGCCATCGACTCGGACAAGGAAGTCACTGTCGCGTCCGTCAAGGACCGAGACAAGCTCGCCGCCCTGGACAGGGCTCTGGATGAGACGGGCTTCGACGCGGTCGTCGCCAACGCGCTGAGCGCATCGCGGAAGGCCAAAGGTGACTTTCTGATCGTGATCAAACCCAACTTCATGTTCGCCTACAACAAGAGGGACCGGACCACCTACACGGATCCGGAGTTGGTCGCCCATCTGGTGGCTCGCCTGCGCAACTCGGGCTTCGTGAACGTCGCCGTGGTGGAGGCGCAAAGCACATACGGTGAGTACTTCGACCGACGCAGCGTGCGCGAGATGGCCGAATACCTTGGCTTCGATGAGAGCGCGGGGTACCGGGTCGTTGACATGACCGAGGACGCTCAGGAACGCCACCCTCTTGGCCCGCATCTGGGCTCTCATCCGGTCTCAGCCGTCTGGCGTGATGCCGACTTTCGCATCTCCTTCGCTAAGAACAAGACACACGCCTACGCCTACTACACGCTGACGCTCAAGAATATCTACGGGGCGCTGCCCCTGGCGAACAAGTTCAAGGAGTACCACTGCCGGCGCGATATCTATCACACGGCCATCGAATACCTGGCGACCTTTCCCGTGCACTTCGGATTGGTGGATGCGCACTTGAGTGCCGACGGGCCCTTCGGTATCTTTGCCGACCCCTGCCCGAACCCTACGCATACCGTCATCGCCGGGGAGGACCTGGTGGCGGTGGACTGGGTGGCGGCCAGCAAGATGGGGATCGACCCGACGATCAGTCAGTATATGGAGCTGGCGGTCAAGGCGTTCGGCAAGCCCAAGATACGGCTGGCCGGTGACAAGAGTGTCTACCGGCCGTGGCTCAACGTCCCGGTGGCCCTTACCCTGTTCACCCACAAGGGCGTGGATGCCGACTATCATTTCGGCAATCTGTTCTATACGTGCTGCGCTCAGATGGATGAGACACACTTCAGGCATAAGAGCAATGCACTCCACATCCGGCTGCTGAGGAAACTTGTGGCGCCGATGCGGCACACGTTCTTCGTGCGTACGGCTGCGGCGCCGACGATAGCCAACCGACTCGTCAGTTGGCTGCTGTACAAGCTCGGCTCTGCCTGAGATCGGAAGGATCGGCGCGTGACACCGGGTGGAACTAGAGGGGGCCGGTACTCTTTTCAAGGAAATGCGGGGACACTCCGGGTAGTTCGCGTCGGGGCGAGCGGGCACGCTCGCCCCTTACGCTAGAGGCCGTAGCTCTTCGTCGGCGGGTAGCCCCCGGAGGGGAGCGGAATGGAGACGGTCTTCCCCGTGAAGTGATACTTCTGGCTGTTCAGTTCCTTCTCCTGAAGTTGGAATCGGCGGGGCTTTCGCCCTGTCTTGGGATTCGGCGCAAACTCATCGCCACAGGCGCCAAAATACCGAATGCACCCGACATAACTCACTCCCAGATCCGACAGAAGCTCGAAGATCACAAACTGTCGCTGTCGAGCACGCCGCGCATCGACCTCCTCCCATAGCTGTCCTGGTTCTATGCGCACGTTCACCACTCCCTTCCAACGGAGCAGATGATCGGCCCGCACCAGCGGGCTCGATCGAGCCCCGCGCTATTAGAGTATCCCCGGTGTGCCCCGGAAGAGCAGGTTCAAGGGCCTGTTCTCGGACCGTTCGGAGCCTAGTTCTCCGCCTTCTTCTTTGCCTTCGTGAAGTTCATCTGGAAGGCCGGGTAGTCCGGGACCTGCCCGTTTTCCAGTCGGTAGACTTCCACTTTCATGGTCGTGTCGTCGACTTTCGAGTACGCAATGCCGACATCCGTCCTGTCGCCATACTCGTCGGTCATCTGAGTCCGGCACAGCGCCTTGACACCCATCGGCTCCCAGGTCGCCTTGGTGGCCTGCCCCCGACTGTCCACGCTGAACTGCTTGACGGCCTGCTCGTCGGCATCGAAGTAGATCATGCCGTGTGACGACCTCTCGCCCATCTCGAAACCCGTGATGATAGCATGGCCCTTTACGGCCCACTGGAAGTTGATGGTGATGCTCTGCCCACTGTCCGTCGCGGCGGTCCACTTGGCCATCATCCAGCCGTACCCCTGCTCCTCGACAATGTCCTTGAGGTTCTCCTGGCCGATCGCCACATTCCCGACAGCGACCAACAACACCGCCAACGCCACAGTCATGGTTCTCTTGCTCATAGTGAGTTCTCCTTCCCAATGGCTTGAACGTTCGCGCGCCGCGACGCCGTGGCGCCTGCCACTATATAACCAGATGGAGACGTCTAGAGTCAAGAGAGCTTCGCCGTCTCGAGGCGGCTGGGCAACCGGAAATGGAGCGCGGGCAGGACGCCGTTGGTGACATCCTGCCCGCGGATGAGACGATGTTGCTACTTCCAGCGACGGCCTAGAGGTCGTTGGCCAGCCAGGCGACCTCGGCGTCGGTCAGGGCCGTGTCGTAGAGGCGCACCTCATCAAGCAGGCCGTGGTACCAGTAGTTGTCGGGGCCGATGTCGAACCCGAATCCCAGATCCTGAGCCGGAGCGATGGCGCCGGCCGGCGGGGTCGCCGTCGCCCAGGTGCTCCCGCCGTTGACGGAGATCTTGTGCGTGTTCGCGTCGCGATCGAGAACCGCCGAGACGAAGATCCATTCATCCAGCGGGACGATCATGTACCCCGTATCGACGCGCGAGCCGGAGGTGTTGCCCAGCATGAACTTGAACCCGGCCTCGCTGGAACCGCCCTGGCCTCGGTTGGCGCCGATGTAGTAACCATTGCTGCCGGTCTGGCGCTTGCCGATCGCGATGTCCCAGGACGTGTTGCCGCTCGAACTGGACGCCGGGTCGAGCCGCGCCCAGAAGGTGAACGAGAAGCTCCCGTCTCCCGGATGCAGACGATCGTTGTCGGCGATTCGCACGAAGTCGTCGCCGCCATCGAGTGCGATGGCTTGCCCGACCATGCCGGCGTCGAATGCCGCTTCGCCGAGGATCTCGCCGCCAAAGCCGTTGCCCGAGCTGTCCGTCCCGTCGCCTTCGAGGGCGTAGTGAGCGACCAGGCGAGCACTGTCCGGCTCGATGGGCGCCAGAGGCGCGACGCGATAGAGATGAACGTCGTCGACGAACAGGGTGCCGCTGGCATTGGCGCCTTCGATGCCGATGACCAGGGTCCGGACGTTGGTCAGATCGATCCCGAGACTGGCCAGATCGATGTTCCAGGTCTGCCAGGTGAGCTTGCTGATGGCGTCGGCGCTGCCGTCATAGGGCACCTTCGTGCCGTCGATCTTGACATACAACTGACCGGTATTGTCCACTTGACCGCGGAAGAACAGCGTCAAGGTCTCGATGCCATGCAGCGTCCAATCCTGGGGCGTCGCGAAGGTTCGCTCGGCCTCGGCATAGGAGGCGCCGGCCGTGTCGTAGAAGATGGGCATCGACTGGCCGCCGCTGCGAACGATCGTCATTTCGGCGAAAGGACTCTCCAGGTTGCCGACCTGAGAGCCGTTGGCATTGATCTGATAGCCGTCGACCCAGGCGCCATAGATGCGATTCTCGTCGTCGTCATAGCTCTCGAAGTCATCGATGACGACGCACTCCCTGGTCGAGAAGGTCCACACCTCGCTGGCCCACGCCTCCGGATCATTGACCTCAACCACCTGCCAGGAGTAGGTCGTGCCCAGATAGAGATCGGACGTCTCGTAGACACTCTCGGCGAGGCTGGCGACCAGCGACAGATCCTCGGTCTCGGCGCCAAGATGCACGTCGTGAGAAGCGACGTTACGACCGGCTGTCCAACGCAGTGCGCCGCTGACGTTCACGTCGGTCGCGCCGTCGACCGGCTCCGGCTCCGTGGCGTAGACCGGAATCGATAGGAAACGAACCTCGCTCAAGCCGTATTGGCCCTGCGCGCCGTAACCACTGTTGAGAGTCAACCGGACGTACTGAACGGCAGCGCCGCCGAAATCGACGGTCGTGTTGGGCGTGTAGCCGGCCAGGCCGGTGCCCTGCGCCAGCGCCACGTCGCCCAGAGAGGTCCAGGCAGCGCCGTCTTCGGAGTACTCCACCACCACGTTCTGAATCCCGAAGCCCAGCAGTAGTTCGAACTGAACGTTGTAGTTCCAAACGAGCATTTCGTGCAGTTTGTGAACCCGGTCGAAGGCGTACTCGACCCAGAGGGAACCGTCGTCGGCCGGGAAGGCCAGCCACATGTCGACGCTGTCGGCGCCGTGCTCGTCGTCGGCGTTGAGCCCGGAGCCATTGACGGTGTTCTCGGGACCCTTGCCATCCTCGGAGAGCCCGTTGGTTGTCACCTGGACGCCCGCGATCGGATAGCCCTCCGGCTCGACCGTGAAACTCCAGACCTTGCCCTGGTGGACTGTGAAGTCGGGCGCGCCATTGACTTCGTCGACTCGCCAGTAGTAGGTCGTTCCGAAAGCGAGGCGTCCCGGCGCGAACGTGTTGTCACTCTGGGTGACGCCGCCGATGCCGTCGTTGACGTCGTTGAAATCCTCGCCGAAGTAGACCGTGTGCCCGTTGACGGGCGGGGCGAAGTCGCCCGGCGTCCAACTCAGGACCGTGTCCCGCAGAACGTCGGTCGCCCCATCGGCCGGACTCGGTTCCGATGCAACGCCGGGTTGCAGGGTCATGATCTCGGGCAGCTCTTCTTCGGTGAGCCCGGCGTCATAGATGCGCACATCATCGACCGTGCCGTTGAGGAAGTCGCCCGGACTCCCGCCGTCCCACTCCTGGCCAATCGACCAGCGGTTGTTCGCGCTCAGAGTGAAGTTGGCCGTGTGCGTCCCTTCCGGAACACCGTTGATGTACAGTGTGCCCTCGCTGCCGATCCGGGAGTAGGCCACATGGCGCCATTCCAGGTCGTTGACCACGGTGGTCGACGTGATCTCAACGGCGGCTTGATGTACGACGATGTTGCCATTGACCAGGCCCAGGATGATCACGTTCCCGCCGCCGGCGGTGTTGTTCGAGAACCACCATTGCCAGGCGCCCGTGTCTTCGGTTTTGATCCACGCCGAAAGCGTCAGGTCATCGTCGGTGAAGTCGTCCGCGACCGGATCGATCACCAGATAATCCCCGTTGCCGTCGAAGTACATGGCCTGTTTGAAGGCACTGGATCGACCGGCCTCGAAGACCGGGTCGCCCGCGGTGGCGCCATGGTTCTCCCGACCGGAAGCGTCCTGCGTGTCGCCGTCCAGCTTCCAATAGCCGATCAGCGAGTCGGCCGGATCGGCGCCGAGGGCTGAGCCTGTCCAGGCCGCCCCCACCATGAGAGCCATACCTATCACGAGTGTCAGTTTCTGAATCACGGCAAGCCTCCTTCCTTTCGTTGGATGATGAATAACGCTCCGCACTTGTTGTGAGAGCGCCGATTCACGCGAATCGGCACAGGACAATTCGCTTGTAGTTCATAGGCGCGAGCAGGGTCAAATTAGTTTCGCACTAAGGATCGATTAGCAGACGATGAGCGGCATGCGAAACGGCATTTTCCAAAGAACTCATCATTTTCCAATCCTATCCCAACACACTGATGTACAATCAGCGACGAAAGCTGGCGAGCTGGGCGAGCGCGTCGGTGCCACGCTGTCGAATGATCGCGGATGGGCAAGGAGAGCAGCGATGCACAAGCACAAGGGATTCACACTCATCGAGCTATTGGTGGTGATCGCCATTATCGCACTCCTAATGGCGATCCTAATGCCCGCGCTGCAACGCGTCAAGAAGCAAGCACAAAACGCCGTTTGTCAGGCGCATTTGCGCGGCCTCGGCTTGGGATTGGCCCTGTATCTGGAGGACAACGAAGGCAGTTTCTACATGCCCAAGAGCGGGATCTGGGGCTCGAACCAGATCATGTGGCACAACGAGGACGGGACGATCATCGACAAGGACGACCCGCGGAGCTACTGGGGCGTGGCGTACTACACCTATATGAAGTCGCCGGAGTTGTTCGGCTGCCCCAGTTCGAAGCAGCCGCACTGGTTTCACGAGTCGCCGGAAGACGCCAAGATCGCCAGTTACGGGCAGAACCGCTACATGCGCTACCTCAAAGGGACGACCCTCACCCACAACCAGGCCAAGGTCACCTCGGCCGAGTTCATTCTTTGCCAGGACCACTTCGAGCAGTTGCTCGACGACAACGGCGATATGCTCTACAAGCACGGCACGTCGAACATCCCCCAATGGCGTCCGGGCGGCGCCAGTTGGGGCGGGCAGACCTACGAAAACGCGATCTCCGAAATCTACCGTCACGGGCGTACGGGAAGCGATGAGAGCGGCCACTGCAATACGCTTTGGCTGGACGGCCACGTCTCAGGCATCGCCTATTCCGACGGTGAAGATGTGCCGCGCTACTGGTACACCGGGAGGCAATAGAGAGTGCCAGCCGATCGACGTGGCCGGCGATCAAGGCAGCCGGTACTCTGTTCACGGAAACGGGGGACACTCGGACCAACTCGCGCAGATCCACACCGCCGAGGCCAATCGCCTCGAGCACGCCCATGATGGAACCATTCTCAAGAGCATCCGGGCCTCCTCAAGGCTATCGAACGACGGATTGCAGGCGTTGAACAGCAGATCCGCCACCACAGCCGCTGAGCGCAGCCGAACGAATGACAGAGAGCGTAGAATCGGTCACCACGCGCGCCGGTCGGTATGGGGATAGTACTGGAACGGCCGGCGCGATGCTGATATGCTGCTGGCATTGTGCAATCTCTGTCACGTGGGCATCTTTCAGGGCATCCGTGAGGACGGCTATGCATCGACGTGAATTCCTTCAGAAATTGGGAGTTGGTCTGGCTTCGGTGGCAACGGGGTCGGCTTGGGCGACGTGTGCGGCGCGAAGGCCTTTGAACGTGCTGCTGTTCACCGCTGACGATCTGCATCGTGATTCGCTCGGCTGCTATGGGGGGAAAGTCCCGAATCTGACGCCCCACCTCGATCGGTTCGCGGCCCAGGGGATGCGGTTCGAGCGGGCGCATGTGACGGTGGCGATCTGCCAGCCCAGTCGAGGGGTGCTGGCGACCGGCCTGTATGGGCACAACAGCGGCGTCATGGGCTTCATGCACACCGAGCGTGATGTCTCCACCATCATGCAGACGTTGGGCGACGCGGGTTACCTGACGGGCGTACTCGGCAAGGTCAAGCACTCGACGCCCAGAGCGGATTATGAGTGGGACTTCGCCCACGACCGTGACGAACTGGGCAACGGGCGCGACCCGGACCTGTATTACCGATACAGCCGGGAGTTCCTCGCCCGGTGCCGCCGGGAAGGCAGGCCTTTCTACTTCATGGTCAACTCCCACGACCCGCACCGCCCCTACCATATCCCGGGCAAGCCGATCAAGGACGCCAAGGAGCCTTCGCGAACGTATAGGCCGCAAGAGGTCGACGTGCCGGGATTCGTCCCGGACCTGCCCGGCGTGCGCGAGGAACTGAGCACCTATCTAAACTCGGTGCGCCGGCTCGACGACACGTTCGGCGCGACGATGCAGGCGCTCAAGGAATCGGGCTTCGAGGACGACACGCTGGTGATGTTTCTCTCGGACAACGGAATCGCCATCCCGTTCGCCAAGTGCAATGCGTACCTGGCCAGCACGCGGACGCCCTGGCTGGTGCGCTGGCCTGGCGTAGTGCGCCGCGGTACGGTGGACAAGAAGCACTTCATCTCGGGCATCGATTTCTTCCCGACGGTGCTCGAAGCGACGGGTGTGCCCACCCCTCAGGGACTGGACGGCGCCTCATTCCTGCCCCTGCTTCAGGGTCGCGCGCAGTCAGGTCGCGACAAGGTCTTCACGCAGATCGACATGAAGGCCGGCGGCGACGCCGTGCCTATGCGCTGCGTTCAGGATCATCGCTTCGGGTACATCTTCAATCCCTGGAGCGACGCGACGTTCTACTATCGAAACAACAACGAGGGACTCACGATGAGGGCGATGGTCGAGGCGGCCAAGAGCGAACCTGACATCGCCCGGCGCGTCAAGATGTTCCGCAACCGTGCGGTCGAAGAACTCTACGACCTTCAGAACGATCCCGATTGCCTCAAGAACCTCATCGACAATCCAGACTGCCAGGCCGAACTCGATGCGAAGCGGAAGCAGCTCGGGGATTGGATGAAGCAAACGAATGATCCGCTGTTGAGAACGTTCGAGAATCGCCGCTCGCCCGAGCAGATGAAGGCCTGCCTGGTCGATCTCTACGGCGAGAACTACGAGAAAGCCGCCCGGTGGCGTCCGGGCCAGCGGCGCAAGAAGAACAAGAAGAAACGGAACATGTGACGCCGCGCAATTCTACTTCTGCAGGACGTGACAATGCATCTGCAGGAGCCGATGCATGTCAATGAGGCTGTCCTCAGCGCCAAGGTACTGATGCAGGTAGGTCGTCACCTTCTTGGTGTCACGACGGCCCCTGGGATAGGCGAACAGGTACTTGACCCCGCTGTCGACCGCCCCGACGGCGTCGCCGGCCGCCTCGGCTCGCTGCATCTGCACGACGAAGCGATCCCCATGCCGCTCACAGGCAGAGGTCAGAATGCCCTTGAGCTTGTCCATCAGCGCGTTGGCCGCCGCTTCGAGCAAGGCGCCGTCCGGAGGCATGTCCAGCGGATCCTCTGGCACATTGCGAGCCGCGTCGCCGGCAACGAACTGATCCGACTGGGCGTGGACACCTTCCAGACGCTCGGCCATCACCAGTTCGCCCGTGGCGATATCCACCATCTTGATCATGCACTCGACCCGAGCGGTCCAAGTCACCTGCTGAATGGGGAACTGGTGCACGACCATGTTGGGCACGAGGACCTCCGGCGGGATCGAGCCGGCTCGGATCTGCGCGGTCCCGACGCGGGTAACGGCGTTGAGCAAGCGTTGCTGAGCCTCGTCGACATCGGCCTGGGCCTTTCGTTTGCGAGCCATCGCAACGCTATCGTCGGGATCGGCGTTCTCGTAGCGGGCCAGCCGCGCATTGGCCTCGGCCAGGCGAACGCGGGCCCTCTCAAGCTGCTTGAGAGCGTCATCGAGTTCGGCCGCGGCCTGGACGTAGTCGGGATTGGGCTCGGCGATCATGCCGTCCTGATACGTCGATTCGCCATGGCCCGTCTGCTTCGTCTCGGAAGTCACCTGGCTCTGAAGAATCTGACCGGTCAACAGCGCGTCACTGCCCGGCCGCGTCACGACCGCTGCGCCTTGCGCGTCGACGGCGTCCGGCTTGGCGGGGAGCGGTTCGACCACGACGACGTTCGTCGGGCGGGTGCGCGTCAGATGCTCCAGCGCCGCCGAACCCAGCTTCTCAGCGGTCGGCTGGTGTTGCGGCGCCGTTTCGAAACCGGCGAATTCGATCGTGTAGCGGACGTCGTCCCGCACGTGCCCAGCATACAGGCCGAGTTGCCGGCGGGCCTCGAAATGGCTCGGCTGATACCCCAGCGCCATGACGGCGTGAAACACCGCAGCGCCGGAGAAGCCAGATTGGGAGTGCTGCTGCGCTTTGGCCAGATGGGCTTCAGCCAGACGAGACTGGGTTTCAGTGATGAGGACGTCAACGCCCCCGCGACTCTTGATCAGGTTGTCGCTCTTGCGGAACAGAGTCAGCGCCGTGGCGTACCGCCCCGCCTCCAGGGCCTGGCGACCCTGGGCGAGCCACTGATCGCAGACCGCCTCACGGGCCTGGGGCAAGAGTGTCACGAGCCCACTCTGCACCGGGTGCAGCGCCTGGGCCTCCTCGAGGACACGGAGCGCCTCTTCGTAGTTCTTCTGCTCCAGAAGTCGACGGCCCTGCGCCGTCAGCCCGGCCGCCTTGCGCCGATCCTTGACGGTCTGCAGCAGTTCCTTCGCTTCCTTGCCGTCGGCTCGATAGGCCTGCGCCGCCTGCACTTCGAGTTCCACAGCCGCCAGATCATCGGCCCAGAGTTTTTCGCGTGCCCGGGCGATGTAGAACTGATAGGCACGCTCCTGAATGCGTTTGAGCTCGCCGTCACCGCCGGGCAGGGTCTTGTACATGCTCAGCGCTTCGTTCATACGTTCGATCGCCGGTTTCCACTGCCGCTGCTCGGCCAGGGCGAGCGCCTCGCTTCTGACCTGCTCGGCGTCGGCGATCGCGCCGACAATGCGCCGGCGAAATGCGCTATATGACAGTTCCTGGGGAACGTACTTCACACAGCGCTCGATGAACATCTGGGCGGCGCCGAGATCGGCTCGGGCAAAGCGCAGCTCCGCCTCGCGATAGTAGAACTGAGCGGCGCGCTGCTTGACCTCCTCCAACTTCTCGCGATAGCGTTGGGCCGTCTCGTCCTTATTCTTCTCCTCGGCCAGCTTGACGGCCTCCTCCAGTTCGGCGATCGCCTTTTCGAACTGTCCCTGATCCGACAGTTTCGAGCCCCGCTTGTACGCCTTCTGGTGAGCGCAGCCGACCGCGAGCAGCAAGACCGCCAAGACCGCGACCAGAGCCCACAGACGCATGCCGGAGCCGTATCGTCCTTCCACGTCTGACTTGTCCCTGCATCTGATCCGCATCGTATCGCCCCACCTTTCTGCCCAGCCGTGTGTCCGGCTCGTCGGTTTTATCGCATCCTGCCGCGGCGTCGGCCGCCCAGACCGGCGCGACCCATTCTACCGTTTCGGATCGCCAACGCAACTGTTCGACGCGCCCACCATTCGAGGGCGCTCCATAGCTATAAGGCAATGATCGCCTCGAAGGTCACGCGCCCTTGACCAGCCATACATCACCCAATCAGGGCGCAATGAGAGCACCCGCCGCCAAGACTGGAGGCAGCCCTGGGCGGCCGGGTCAGCGAAATCGAGTGGAGGAGGGCACCTAGGGTGCAGAGGCCCCGGCCGCGGCCACCTCTTCAGCCACGACGTTGGCGTCCTTGTCGAGCAGAATCGGTTCGCCCAACCCCAGTTCGGAGAGCCCTTCCATCTGCGTCTTGGCGTCGCCGACGACGAGGTAGATCATCTTCTCCGGCTGGATGTACTTCTGCGCCAACGCCTGATGCTTCTCCGCCGTCATATCAAGGACGGTCCGCTCTTCCTGCTTGATGTAGTCGAAGGGCAGATCGTAGGCGGCGATCAGGTTCAGCATGCTCACCAGGGCGCCGAGGGTCTCGAAGCGACGCGTGTTGGACTTGGTCAGCGCATCCTTGGTGAACTGCAGATCGCCGGCCGCGATGCCGTCGCGATACCGAGCCAGTTCGTCGCGGATGATCTGCACGGAATCCTGGGTCGCCGTCGAGCGCACGCCCGTCGAAGCCATGAACGTGCCGGGATAGCGACTCCCGGAAAGGCTCGAGCGAGCACCGTAGGTGTAGCCCTTCTCCTCCCGCAGGATCATGTTGAGGATGCTGTTGAAGGTGCCGCCCAGCTTGTAGTTCATCACGGTGCTTGCGTAGTAGTCGGGATGCGTGTAGGGCAAGCCCAGGTGGCCGACGCGCAGCTGAGACTGTTTGGCGTCGGGGAAATCCACAAAATAGAGCTGCGTCTTCTCGGGCCCTTTCGGGGCGCCGACCTCGGGGACCTCGACGTCGCGCGGCTGCCAGTCCGTCAGCCGCTCGAAGACCTTGAGGGTCTGGCCCTTGGACAGATCGCCGGCCAACGCGATGTGGGCGACGGTGGGAGAGAAGTTGGCTTTGTAGTAGCGCTGCAGATCGGGGATAGTCAGCGATGCGACCGACGCTTCCGTGCCGCGGGTCGAGCGGGCCAGCTTGTGATCGCGACCGTAGATAAGCTTGTCGAAGACGTCGCCGGCCACCGAGGCGGGATTGTCCTTGCTGCGCCGGATCGACTCCAGCGTCTGCTGCTTGATGCGGGCGAACTCCTTCTCGTCCCAACGCGGCTCCAGGAGAACCTCCCGCGCCAGATCGACCACCTGCTCGAACTCCGAGATCAGGCAACTGGCGCGAAGCGTGATCGACTGCTGGCTCGCCCCGACGGTGATGCTGGCGCCCAGGTCATCGATCGCCTCCTGCAGTTCGATCGGCGTTTTGTTCCGCGTCCCTTCGTTGAGCATTCGGGCGGTCAGATTGGCCTGGCCCTCCTTGCCGGGCTCGTCCAACAACATGCCGCCTTCGACGCGAATCAGGAATTGCACGAGGGGCAATTCGCGGTGTTCGATGCCGTAGACCTCGATGTCATTGGCAAGGCGCCCCTGCCAGATCTCGGGCAGCGTCATCAGCGGGGTCGGTCCTTGCGCCGGTTCCTGGCTGCGATCGAAACTCGACGGAATGTCCTTGATCTCAACATCGGAGGCTTGCCCCTGCGCGACTTCCATTTCCACTTGATCCTGGACAGACTCTTCCTGGATCGGGAATCGCTCACTGCCCTGGGCAATCAGTTCAACACTTCCCTTGGGCACGAAACTGGTCAGCACATACGGTTTGTCCTTCAGGTACTTCTCGTAGACGCGCCAGACATCGTCGGCGCTGACAGCGAGAAGGTTGTTGAAGTAGTCGGCCATGTAGTCCGGCGAACCGGTGTACTCGTTGAAGAGAGCGAGCCGATAGGCCTTGCCCAGGACACTGGAAAGCCCCTGAACGAAGGCGGTGCGAATGCGCGTCTTGATCCGTTTCAGATCCGCCTCGGTGAACTTCTCGGTCTCGAACCGCTGGAAGGCCTCCTGAATTGCCTTCTCCACGTCCGTGAGATTCGTATTGGGAAACGCCCGGACACCGATTCGGAAGGCCCCGGCGATCTCCTGCGAGCCGTTGTAGGCCGACGCGCCCGGCGCCAGCTTCTTCTCTTCGACGATGACCCTGTAGAGCGGCGCCTTCTTGCCCCGGGCGAACAGATCTCCCAGCACGTCGAGGGCGTACATGTCCTTGTGATACTCCTCGATGGTCGGAAAGACCATGTTCAGCTCCGGCGCCTTGGCGAAGTTGTCCTCGTGAAAGGCGCGTTTGGTCTGGCTCAGTGTCACCGGGATGGGCTCCGGATCGGCGAGTGGTTCACCGGCCGGGATCTCGCCGAAGTATTTCTCGATCAGGGTCTTGGTCTGCTTGCGGTCGAAATCGCCGGCGACGACCAGGGTGGCGTTGTTCGGACGGTACCACTTCTGATGGAATGCGTGGACGTCCTTGAGCGTGGCGCTGGTCAGGTCCTCCATGGAGCCGATGACCGTCCAGTTGTAAGGGTGGCCCTCGGGATAGAGCATTTTGCCGATCATGTAATTCGTATGGCCGTACGGGCGATTGTCCGTGGTCTGTCGCTTCTCGTTCTGAACCACGTTCTGCTGATTGACAAATGCCTCCTGCGTGACGCGACTGAGCAGATAACCCAGACGATCGGACTCCATCCAGAGCACCATCTCCAGAGCGTTCTTGGGAACGACTTCGAAGTAGATGGTCCCATCCGGCCCGGTGCCTCCGTTCAGCGTTCCGCCGGCCGACTGGATCTTTCGGAAGAACTGGTCCTGCCCCACGTGCTGAGATTCCTGGAACATCATGTGCTCAAACAGATGAGCGAACCCGGTCCGGCCTGGAACTTCCCGGTTGGAGCCGACATGGTACTGAACCGCCACCGCGGCGATGGGATCCGACGTGTCCTCATGCAGAATCACCTCCAACCCGTTGTCCAGGCGATACGTCTCGGAATCGATCTTCAACCGCCCGGATTGGTTGCAGCCGGTCAAGAGAACAGCGAGGGATAGCAGAGACAACAGTATGGATTTCCTGAGGGTCATGAGATCGTTCCTTCTAATGCGCTGGGCCCCATCGGTTTTCATTCCGACTCACACGCCGCGGGCGCGCGAGCAATTCGCTTTCTGACGCAGGTCGATCCTAGCGAAATCGCTACCCCCGGGCAAGGGGGAAAACTCGGCAAAACCAACACACCATCAAGCATCCGAGTTGCGACCCGAAACGTCCGAGAAAACCTCGACATTCAGGACCACCAACCCCTGGCGTCTTGAACTCTGGAGTCTTTGCGGATAGTCTTGGGTGGCACGAATCAACGGGCAGCAGACAACCGGAGAGATTGAACCGTGAATAGACGCAGTTTCCTCAAGCAATGCACGCTGGCCGCAACCGGATTGACTTTGTCGGGATGCCAACGAACCGCCCTGTCCAACGGTCGGGCAGGGAAAGGGAGACATGCGCGACAGCCCAACATCGTCCTGTTTCTGGTCGACGACATGGGCTGGCAGGATACGTCGGTGCCCTTCCACACGGAGCAGACGGATTTCAATCGGCGCTACCGCACACCCCACATGGAGCGCCTGGCGCGTGACGGTATGAAGTTCACGCAGGCCTACGCCTGCTGTGTCTGTTCGCCGACGCGGGTCAGTCTCATGACGGGGCTGAACGCCGCCCGCCATCGCGTGACGAACTGGACGCTCCGCAAGAACGGTTCGAATGACCGCAAGCACCCTACGCTGCAAATGCCCGCCTGGAACGTCAATGGGCTCAGCACCGTGGGCGGTGTTGAACGGACCGCCCACGCCTGGACCTTGCCCATGCTCCTGCAACAAGCCGGGTACCGCACGATCCACGTGGGCAAGGCGCATTTCGGCGCTGTGGGAACACCCGGCGCCGACCCGAAGAACGTGGGCTTTGATGTCAACATCGCCGGACACGCGGCCGGCGGACCGGGCAGCTTCCTGGGCACGCAGAACTTCAGCGCCGCCTGGCGGTCGGGGGATCGCATCTGGGATGTGCCGGGTCTGGAATCGTATCATGGGCAAGACATCTTCCTGACCGAGGCCCTGACGCGCGAGGCGAACAAAGCCATGGACAAAGCGGTCGCACAGGACAAGCCGTTCTATCTCTACATGTCGCACTACGCCGTACACGTGCCGTTTGCCAAGGACAGTCGATTCATCGAGAAGCACCTCGATGCGGGCCTCGACGCGAAGGAGGCGATGTACGCCGCCATGGTCGAGGGGATGGACAAATCCCTGGGCGACATCAGGGCGAATCTCGAACGACATGGCATCGAGGACAACACGATCGTCCTGTTCATGTCCGACAACGGAGGTCTCAGCGCTCATGGTCGAGGCGGAGCGCCACACACGCACAACAAGCCCCTGAGCAGCGGCAAAGGATCATCCCACGAAGGCGGGGTGCGCGTCCCCATGATGGTCCACTGGCCCGGCGTTACCAAATCGGGCTCGTCCTGTCATGAGTACGTCATCATCGAGGACTTCTTCCCGACAATTCTCGAAATGGCTGGTGTCAAGCTCACGGACGTCTTGCCGACACAATACTTCGTAACGACGGGCGACAAGGAGCGTCAGCCAGCCGGCAGCGTGATAGACGGCGTCAGTTTCGTACCACTCCTGAAGAACCTGGGTGAATACCCCAAGGACCGCGCCCTGTTCTGGCACTTCCCGAACAACTGGGGGCCGCGTGGGCCGGGCATCGGGCCCCACAGCGCCATCCGCCGGGGCGATTGGAAGCTGATCTACTACCACGCAACACAGGAATTCGAATTGTTCAACATCGCCGCAGATATCGGTGAGACGCAGAATCGAATCGAGACTGAGCGGCGTATCGCACAACAACTGGCCCGCGAACTCAAACGATTCCTGCGCGACGTCGACGCCCAGATGCCCACGAACAAGCAGACGGGCCAGCGGGTACCGCTACCTGAAATCGACACCTAACGAACCAAGATATCAACTTGGAGAGAACTCGAATGTGGCAACGAGCGTGCTTTCTGGTATGGGGGCTCATGGTGGCGTTCTCGCCCACCCAAACCACGTGGGCGGACGAACCTGGCACGGCGCCCTGGTCGGTCGGCTACGCCGAGGCGGATATCACGCCGGGTCCGAGACAGGTTCAGATGAGCGGCTTCGGGCGCGAGCGTTACGCCCAGGGAGCCCTGGCGCCGCTGTTGACGCAAGTGGTGGTCCTGCGCGATCGCGCGGGGCACACGGGCGTTCTCATCGCCGCCGACATTCTCGACTTCGACCGCGTGATGGTCGAAGCGCTCCGCCGCGCGATTCGTCACCGGCACGATATCCCCGCCGAGAACATCATGTTGGCCGCCTCGCACACGCACTGGGGGCCGGCCGTTCGGTTTCATATGAGTTTCGGCGTGGGAGGCCCGAATGTCTGGTACATGGGCCAATTTGAGGACAAGATCCTCAACTGTGTAGACAAGGCGCTAGCGAATCTCTGCCCGGCGACTGTCGAGTACGGCGCGATGGACTTCCGCGAGATCGGGTGCAATCGTCGCCGCCCGACCAACAGTAAGATCGGCTGGGGGCCCTACCGAGAGGGCTCCTTCGATGGGCATACCCCGATCTTCCGCATCACCCGGGACGCGGCGCCGCGTCGACTGCTGATGGTGGGCCACGCGTGTCATCCGACCAGTTCGGGAGGCATCGCGAAGTGGAGTCCCGAGTACCCCGGCGCCATGCGCGACTACCTGGCTCGCGAACTGGAGGACACCACCGCCCTGTTCGTGCAGGGCTGTGGGGGCGACGCCAAGATCGTCCACACGGACCCGACCTCGGGGAAACTGGTCTTTTCGGCCGATCCGCAGCGCGCCCGGGAGGCGGGCGAGAAGTTGGGAAGAGCCGTGATACAACACCTCGGTACGAATCAGATGACGCCGCTCGACGGTCAACTTGCCTGCACGCTGTCGACGGGGCAGATCCGCTTCGGGCAGCGCTGGTCCCGAGAAGAACTCGAACGCGAAGCGTTCACCCGGCCCGCGGAGAAAGGACATGCGAAGAACTGGATGACCTGGGCGGCTCGCCAGGCGTTGGCATATCCCGATGACCGGGAGAGCTTCCGCTATGACGTGCAGGTCTGGAAGCTCGGGGGCCGGCTGACGATCTTCGGGATGGAAGGCGAGATTTGCAGCCCCTGGGGACCAACGCTCCGGGCGCTGGCGCCAACGGATCTGGCCTGCGTGATCGGCTACGCCAACAGCACGAGTTCGTACATCCCTGACAAGCGGATCATTCGCGAGGGTGGATACGAGGCTCAGAGTTCGCAACGGGCCTACGGCCTGCCCGCCCCGTTCACCGAAAACATCGATAACGAGGTCAAACAAATCGTGGCCAACGCGCTGCAGGCGCTCCGCTAGCGATTCACTCTCTGACTCCTCGGGAGGTGACGACTACCATGACGCCCTGCTCACTGATTCTAACGCTGTCCGGTATCCTCGGGTTGAGTATCGCTCCGGGCGCACCGACGTACGCGGAGATTGATGGCGCCGTCTACGGCGCCAAGCCGAACGAGCAAGGACCGATCGGGGGCGGCGCCGGCTACACGCGCATCGTCACCAAGGGCGACCTAACGGCAACCGATCTGGACACCCTGCTGGAGGCGCTGGCACAAGCCAAGGCCGGGCAGACCGTCTTCATTCCCGCCGAGACCACCATCGACCTGACGGCCCGAATCTACATTGAGCAACTCGTCCTGGAGATCCCGGAGGGCGTGACACTGGCCGGAAACCGCGGACACAGGGGCTCGGCCGGCGCGCTACTGACCAGCGACGCGCTTAAGACGCCTGTCATGATCCGCGCGGCCGGTCCGGACGTGCGCGTCACGGGCCTGCGCCTCCAGGGCCCTAACCCCAAACGCTATCTCGACCATCACCGTCGCTCGTTCGGCCCCGGTGGGGACAGACATTCATACTACTACAAGCTCCCCACCTCGGACGGGATTGGAACCAAGCACGATCGTCTGGAGGTGGACAACTGTGACATCTCTGGCTTCTCCCACGCCGGCGTGGATCTGAACCTGGGGGCGGGACACCACATCCACCACAACCATATTCATCACTGCCAGTATCAGGGTCTGGGCTACGGCGTCTGTCACGGCACCGCGTCGTCGCTGGTCGAATTCAACCACTTCAACTGGAACCGACACTCGCTGGCCGGGACGGGGCGTCCGGGTGTCGGCTACGTAGCGCGACACAACGTCGAACTGGGTGTCTCGCTGAGCCACTGCTTCGACATGCACGGGGGACGTGACCGCAAGGATGGAACCGACATTGCCGGGACATCGATCGAGATCTACAACAACACCTTCGGCGCCCCTCAGACACCTGTGGTCATTCGCGGCGTTCCCCAGGAGACGTGTGACGTCCACCACAATTGGTTTGTCAAACACAGCGGACCCGCCCAAGCCGTGCGCGCTTCTGAGAAGACGCGCGTGTTTGACAACGCCTACGGGACCGATCAGCCCAGCATGAAGTAGCGCCCGCCGGACTCAGCGCATCGACTGGCGATACTGCGTGGGCGTCATGCCCGTCCTCTTCTTGAACTGGCGATGGAAATAGTAGACGTTGGCGTACCCAACGCGCTGGGCGATCTCGTAACAACGCAGGGACGTGAACCGCAGGAGTCGCTGGGCCGCTTCGAAGCGCAGATCCTGCTGATAGGCCAACGGGGAAACCCGAAACGACTTCTTGAACGTGCGGAACAGATGCCCTTTCGAGCAGTGCGACATCGAGGCCAGGTCCTCGGCCGTGATGGACTCGGCGTAGTGGTCGTCAATGTACTGCTTGACCTGCAAGATAGGGTTGTCCTGAGCGAGGGCCGCGCCGGGGATGGTCTCGGTGAAGCAATGCGCCACAATCATGTCGAATACACTGGCCAGGGCACGCTGGGCGTAGAAGTCGGATATGGAGGAGGGGCTCTGCAGGTAGTCCATGATCTGGATCATGAGGATCACGAGTTCCTGCGTCGTATCGCGACTGAGTTGCGGCTCCTCTGAAAGCTGACCGGGCACACCGGTATAGGCGCTCAGAATCCTCTCGAATGGCAAGGTCAGGACCTTGCCCGTCTTCGAGCCCAGCGCGAATGTGATTTCCGAGTAAACGCTGGAACGCCGATCGCTCACGAAATCGTGGGGTTCGCCGGGCGAGATGATGACCAGGTTCCCCGGCTCAGCACGATACTTTGTCCCGGATCGTACGTAATACCCCGCCGACTGGGTGTAGAGCACGATGTGATACAGGTTGTGCGTGTGTTCGTGAAAGGTCCGCGTATCGCCCACCGGTCGGTCCTGATCGACCGCAGCGTGGACGAAAGCGGGGAAATACGCTTCCTGGTCGTAAAAAACCAATAGCGCCTGCGGACTCGCCTGGCTTTCATGGGCTTGCAGGTATCGGAGCATATATCACGATAGTGCAATAGATTGTCACTTTTATGCATTTTTTGGGGCCGTAATAGACACGATAATACAATGTGGTTCGGGTCATGCAATCAAAATATGCACCCGAAGTTCTGCGTTCAACGGTCGGAATCAGCACCAGGCCCCAGGCGGGAAGTCGAGTGGTGGCGAGCGACTTCCACAGGCGTCACGTGCAGGGTCTATGCAATGCGATTGGTGCGGCCGAACACGGCGTACAAGAAGGAGGATTCAAGCGAATTAGCGGGCGTCTTCTCCATTAAGGCAAAGTCTTGCCCGTGCGAACCTGAAACAACAGTTCATCGAAGGAGGACGATCATGCGCAGAGAACTCATCATGACGTTGTTGGTCGCGACGGTGCTGCTGGGCGGCTTGAGCACTGCGTACGCGGCCGATCCCAGCCTGGCCGGCTGGTGGAAACTCGATGACGGCGCCGGGACGGTCGCCGCCGAGTCCAGCGGCCGCAGCGTTGAAGGAACGTTGTTCGGCGATCCCGCGTGGACGACGGAGGGGATCTTCGGCGGTGGATTGCTGTTCGATGGAGCGGATGACTACATCTTCATCGATGGGAAGTTCGAACTGCCCGAGTACACCATGGCAGTCTGGTTCCGAGTCGACCAATCGGGCCAGCGTGATATTCTGTCCGCCTATGCCGTCGGCGTCCAGCACGGCATTCTGCTCGAGCTTCAGGCGGCCGGAACACTGCGCTTCCTGCACCGCTTCCCGCTGGGCACCGGCGGTGGCAACAACATCTACACCACCACGACCTATGATGACGGCGCCTGGTATCATGCCGCGATCATGAAGTCGGCCGACACGATCACCTTGTTCGTAAACGGCGAGGAAGTGGATTCGCTGCCCGACAGCAGCACGTTCAACGCGGGCGACTCCTTCGGGCTGGCCGTCGGCGTTCTCGACGACGAGCGCGGCGCCAACCGTCTCTTCCTCGGCGCGATGGACGAAGTTCGCGTCCACAACCGCGCGCTGTCGCAGGCGGAGGTCCAAGCCATCATGCGCGGGGCCGGGTACGACACGGCCACCGATCCGGTTCCAGACAACCAGGCCGCCGACGTACCGCGCGGAGTTGTACTGGGCTGGAAGCCGAACGAGGCGGCCGCGACCCACGACGTGTATTTCGGCACATCGTTCGACGATGTCAACGACGCCAGTCGGACCGATCCGATGGGCGTTCTGGTCAGCGAGAACCAAGTGGACACGGCCTACGACGCCGGTCTCCTGGAGTATGGCGCGACCTATTACTGGCGAATCGATGAAGTCAACGGAGCGCCCGATTACACGATCTTCAAGGGCGAGATCTGGAGCTTCACGGTAGAGCCCTTCGCCTATGCAATTCAAGACGTCATCGCGACGAGCAATGGCGTCTCGGATCCGGGCGCCGAGCCGGGGAATACCGTCAACGGGTCCGGTCTGAACGCGGACGGCCAGCACTCCATCGAGAGCAGTGACATGTGGCTGGCCACTCCCGGAGACGACCCTCTGACCATCACCTTCGCATTCGACCGCGTCTACAAGCTGCACGAGATGGTCGTCTGGAACTACAATGTCGCGTTCGAGCTGCTGCTCGGTTTCGGCGTCAAGAGTGCTACCGTGGAGTATTCTGCCGACGGCGCCGAGTGGACCGCGCTGGGTGATGTGGAGTTGGCGCAAGCCACGGCGACGGCCGGCTACGCGGCCAACACAGTGATCGATCTCCAGGGCGCGGCGGCCCGGCATGTCCGACTCACGATTAACAGCGGCCATGGCGGCACAGGCAAGTTCGGGCTCAGCGAAGTCCAATTCATGCAGATCCCCGCGCACGCCCGCGAGCCGCAACCGGCCGACGGGGCCGCGGATGTCGCCGTGATCGGCGCGGATCTGAGCTGGCGTGCGGGTCGCGAGGCCGCCGCCCATGAGGTCTATCTGAGCACGGACGAGCAGGCCGTGATCGACGGCGCGGCGCTGGTCGATACGGTCAGCGACGCCATCCTGTCAGTCGACGGGCTGCTCGATCTCGGTCAAACCTATTTCTGGAAGGTCAACGAAGTCAACGAGGCGGACGCGGTCAGCGTCTGGGAGGGTGACGTATGGAGCTTTGCGACCGAAACATCGGTCACCGTTGACGATTTCGAGAGCTACGACGACGAAGATAACCGCATCTATCAGACCTGGGTCGACGGCTACGACGTCGCGGGCAACGGTTCGCAGGTCGGGCATCTGGAATCACCGTTCGCCGAACAGACGATCGTCCACGGTGGAAGCCAGTCGATGCCGCTGTTCTATGAGAACGCTGGCAGCAGCGCCATCTCGGAGGCGACGCTGACGCTTGATACGCCTCAAGATTGGACGCAGTACGGCGTCAAGGCGTTGACGCTCTGGTTCCAGGGCGACGCCGACAACACCGCGGGCCAGTTGTACGTCAAGATCAACGGCAGTAAGATCGTCTACGGCGGAGATGCCGAGAATCTCACGCGCAAGCCGTGGCAGTTCTGGTACATCGATCTGGCCGAAGCGACCGGCGCGAATCTCACCAGCGTGACCGAATTGACGATTGGACTCCAGGGCGGCACCGGCGTGCTCTTCATCGATGACGTCGCCCTGTCCCCGGCCGATCGCCAGTTGGTCACGCCGACCGAACCGGACTCGGCGGGCCTGGCGGCGCACTACGCCTTCGAAGGCGACGCCGGTGACGGCACGGTGATCGGCGCCCCGACATATGTCGCCGGTCAGACGGGCCAGGCGATCAAGCTCGACGGGGTGGGCGACCACATCTGGGTCGAAGGCTCGTTCGAACTGCCGACCTACACCGCCGCTCTCTGGTTCCGGGTCGACGGCGGCACCGGAGCACGTGACATCTTCTCCATGTACGACAGCAATGGCGCTCACGGCATCCTGCTGGAGATTCCCGCCAACGGCGAAATCCGTTTCCTGCATCGCGCGCCGCTGGGGACCTCAACCGGCACGGACCTTTTCAGCGGCGGCATCTATGACGATGGCGCCTGGTATCACGCCGCCATCGTCAAGACCGCGGATTCGACGATCCTGTACGTCAATGGCGTCAGCGCCGCTTCGGGCGCGAACGAAGACGCCTTTGGCGCACCGTTGCAGAACCTGGCTATCGGCGTGCTCAAGCACGACAACCTGCAGCGTTTCTTCCCAGGCGCTATCGACGAGGTCTATCTCTACAGCCGGGCCTTGTCGCAGGCCGAGATTGCTTCGCTGGCCGGACGCGCCAATCCGTTCGACCAGTAACGTTTGATTCGAGCTCAGTCAGAGTGAATATGACGTGATCTGTGTGGGGCCCGCGTCCCAGCGGCGCGGGCCCTGACACAGCGACTTCGGGAGTGTTGTACAGAATGAAATGCGGTCGAGACGTTCTGTCGCGCAGGATGCAGCGAAGCCCGTTCAGAAAGGGACACAGATGAAGACGAGAGCTTTCACTCTGATCGAACTGCTGGTGGTGATCGCGATTATCGCGATTCTGATGGCCATCATCATGCCGGCGTTGAACCTGGTCAAGAAGAAGGCCGCGACCACCGCCTGCCTGAGCAACACCAAGAACCTGTCCCTGGGTTGGTACATGTACATGAGCGACAACGACGGCCGCATCATGAGTTGCGAGGACACCGGCACGGAACCGGGCGGGAACTTCGTCGGCTGGTGCGGTATCCCTCGCGACGAAGGTGGCAATACCATGAGCTGGAATCAAACCGACCCGCCCGTAACCGATGAGGACGAGATCAGGGGCATCAAACGCGGAGTGCTCTTCCCCTATGTCAAGAACCCCGATGTCTACCATTGCCCGGCCGACAATCAGCGTAAGAGCCTCTACGACGGAACGACCGTGTTTGTCTCTTATGGCGTGCCCTTCTGCCTGTATCGACAGACGGACAAGAGCAACGCCGACTACAATCGGCAGATCCGCCGGTTCGATGAGATCTCGGCGCCGTCGACCCGCTACAATTTCGTCGAGAGCGCCGAAACGCGCAACTACAATGTCGCACACCATTTCGTCATTGGATCACCCGAGCAGACTAATCTGGAGAGATGGGGCTGGTGGGGTCCGATGGCGATCAACCATGGCAACAGCAGTGTTCTGGGTTTCTGCGACGGGCATTCGGAGGTCCGCAAGTGGCGCGACCCCTATACGATCGAACGTGTGTACAAGCTGATCGATCAGGGAGCGACCTCCTACGGTATCGAGTACCCGCCTGAAGGACAGACGCAAGACATCGACTATATGGCGGACGGATGGCCCTACCGCCACAAACTGGGCGGATGACGGAGCGCCGCAATCTGCAGGAGACCGTTCGCGGGACCTCCTGACGCTATATGAAATCGGAACACTTCATACTGTATCTGCTGTTGGCGTGGATATCGGCTTTCGCAGGAGGGAACGGCTCGCGAGTTCTCGCCCAAGACGCCGACAAGGCCGTTGTCATCAACGAGTTCGTCGCCTCGAACCGCGACGGCCTGCTTGATGGAAACGGCGAGAGTTCCGACTGGATCGAACTGCACAATCGCGGCAGGGAACCGATCCTCCTGGCCGGCTGGCACCTGACGGACGACGAGGACAACCGCTTCAAGTGGGCCTTCCCCCCGGAGACCGTGCTACCGGCCGGACAGTATCTCATCGTGTTCGCCTCCGCTCAGGAGACCGATGACTACCGGGACAGCGCCGGGTATCTCCACACCAACTTCGCGTTGAGCAAAGACGGCGAGTATCTTGCGCTGATCGCTCCGGACGGACAGATCGCCCACGAATACGCCCCTGCGTTCCCTCGCCAGGAAACCGATTTCGCCTGCGGCCTATGGGAAAACGAGCTGCGCTACTTCGTGGTCCCGACTCCGGGACAGGCCAACCGCCAACCGTTCCTCGGCTTCACGGACAAGACAGTCCATAGCCATGAGCGAGGATTCTACGATGAACCCTTCGAACTGGAGATCTTCTGCGACACCCCCGACGCCATCATTCGCTACAGCCTGAACGGATCGGAACCGTCAGAGGCAAGTCGACGCGTGTACAACCCCGAGAATCCCCCGCTCATCACGACAACCACACACGTGCGGTCGGTTGCCTTCAAGGCGGGCTACCGAACCGCGGCGGTCACGACCCACACCTATATCTTCGTCGATGATGTCGCCCGACAACCGCCCCATCCGCCCGGCTGGCCTCGGGATTGGGGGTTCAGTTCCGACGCCGGTGACATCGTACCGGCCGACTACGAGATGGACGCCCGTGTGGTGGACAACACGCTGCCCGGCTACTCCGTGCGCGACGCGCTGCTCGATATTCCGACGATGTCTATCTCAATGCCGCTCGACGAGTTCATCAGCGAAGAGACGGGCATCTACGCCAATCCACAGAGCCGATGGGAGCGTCCATGCTCGATCGAGTACATCCTCCCCGACGGACGCGCGGGCTTCCAGCATAACTGCAAGGTCGAGGTCCATGGCAACGCCAGCCGAAGGCCGTACCGCATGCAGAAGCATTCGCTCCGCCTGACCTTCACCAGCGAGTACGGGCCCGCTAAGCTGAAGTACCCGCTCTTTCCCGATTCGGATGTGGAGGTATTCAATCAGCTCGTCCTCCGGGCGTGCTTCACCGATTCCTGGGGGCTCGTCTCCTGGTCGTCCTCGCGGTACCGTCCCAATGACTCGCAGTACCTGCGCGACGTCTGGATGAAGGATAGTCTGCGCGACATGGGACAACCCTCCAGTCACGGGAGCTTCGTCCATCTCTATGTCAACGGGCTCTACTTCGGCCTGCACAATCTCACCGAGCGTGTGGGCGAGGACTTCTTCGCCTCCCATCTCGGGGGCGAACCGGAAGATTGGGAGGTCAACGAGGACCTCGCCTCGCCGAGGGCCCACTGGAACACCATGATGTCCGCCGATCCGACGACGCCGGCCGGATATCGGCAGATGCAGGACTACCTCGACGTCGAGAACTTCGCCGACTACATGCTGCTGCACTTCTTCGCCGACGCCGAAGACTGGCCGCACCACAACGGATATGCCGCCGCCAACCCCATCAGCGGCGATGGGAAGTTCCGCTTCTTCGTGTGGGATCAGGAGATCGTGCTCGATTATCACGGCCGCGCCGCCTCTCGGATCGACAATTCGCGCGGCGCCGGCGCTGTCTTCCAGAAGCTGCGCCGCAGCGCCGAGTTCCGCATGCTCTTCGCCGATCGAATGTACGAGCACTGCTTCAACGACGGCGCTCTGAGCGTAACCGGCGCCGTGGATCGCTATCTCCGCCGGGCCAATGAAATCGACAAGGCCATCGTCGCCGAGTCCGCCCGCTGGGGCGACACCCAGATGAGCACCCCGTACGGAAACACCATCCAGCAACCCAGTCCCCTGACCGACATCAACCACAACCACTACCCACCGGCTCCCCATGGCCCGCACTACTACTTCACACGCGAGGATTCCTGGGTGGTTGAGCGTGACAACATCGTGCAGAACTACATCCCGGCTGTCCACGACACGACCAATTCCTATGCGTTGATCAACGTGCTACGCGCCAAGAATCTGTATCCGAACATGGATCCTCCCGTTCTTCAGATCAACGGCGCTATCCAACACGGTGGTCTCGTTTCGCTCGGCGATATGCTGACCCTGATCAATCCCAACGGGACGGGAACGATCTACTACACCCTGGACGGGACCGATCCCCGCCCCGCCGACGTCGGAGGACCGTTGACTTCGCAAACCCTCGTATCGGAAGAGGCGCCCAAGAGGGTCTGGGCGCCCACTGCCGATATCGGCCTGACCTGGACCGGAAGCGCGGAGCCCTTTGACGATTCGATGTGGAACGATGGAGCGCCCCCTCTGACCACCGGTTCCGGCGCCGTTGGATACGAACGGGGATCGGGATATGCGTCGTACATCACGTACGACGTCGGAGCCCCGATGTACGGAAACCGGGAGGCGTGCTACATCCGCATTCCATTCCATATCGAACGGGCGGATCATGCGACTTTCAACTACATGACGTTGCGCGTGCGTTTCGACGATGGTTTCGTCGCCTATCTGAACGGAACGCCGATCGCCTCAGCCAACGCGTCGATTTCTCCGGCCTGGAATGAGGGGGCGACGACCAGCCATGGGGACAGCTCGGCGATCTTCTTTCAGGATTTCGATTGCTCGAGTTCCGTCGAGGCGTTGAACGGAGACGACAATGTCCTTGCCGTTCACGGGATGAACGCGGGATTGACCAGTTCCGACTTTCTCATCTCGGTCGAACTGATCGCCGGCGAGACTTCCACGGCCGGCCCTGTTGCCGATTCAGCACTGCCCTATTCCGATCCGATCCGGCTAACTGAGACCACCACCGTCAAGGCGCGTGTTCTCCGTCAAGGCCAATGGAGCGCCCTGCATCAAGCCGTGTATGTCGTTGGCGACGATCAGCCTCAGCCGTGACCGACACGGGGCCTCGATCGGTCAGCTAGCCCTCCAGATCGATCGGCTCCAGTTCAATGCGATCGCGCCCCAGGAGCGTCCCGGTCGCGCGGGCCAGATACACTTGGGCAACCTCGTACTGCGCGAAGGAGCGGATCTTGCGAAGCTGCGCATCCGCGAGATTCGTCGCCGCCTGGAGAACGTCGGTACTGGTCCGGCGCCCCAGTTTGAATTGCCCCTGTTCGACCTCGTAGTTGCGCTCCGCCTGGATGACCCCCTGTTCGGCCGCCAGGATGCTGCGCCAACTCTGGTCCAGTGAGTTGACCGCAGCGTACACCTGCTCGCGAATATCCGCCTTGAGGCTCTCCTCGCTGGCGCGAGTCTGGAGGCGCTCGAGTCGGGCCCTCTGGAGGCGCGCCCGAGCCGCTCGATTGCCCACTGGAATCCGGGCCGATACGCCGACCGCGTGGCTGTCCGATCGCTCGTCATCCAGATGGCTGATCGCCCGACCGAGCGAACCGGCCGAACGATCGGTGGCATAGCTGTACTCCAGATCCAGATCAGGCAATGTCGCGTTGCGCGCCAGATCGATATACATCTCGTCGATGCCCAACTGGAGGGCCAGGATGACCATTTCCATGCGGTTTTCCAGGGCCGCGTCGGCCAGCGCCTCAGCATCCAAGTCCAGTCCAAGGGCGCGCGGCGCCGTGGCAGTGCGAATGGAGACAACCGAGTTCACCGGGATGTCCGTCCGGTTCATGATTCGCTTGAGTTCGCGCTGGCGATCGGAAACCGCCGCTTCGGCCCGAATCATGCTGTCCAGGCGACCGGCGAGACCGGCCTCAGCGCGGACGATCTCGATCTTGGCGGCTGAACGCGACGCGACTTTGCGCCGGGCGTGAGCCAGTTGGTCCTGAGCCAGCTTGTACTGCTGACGACGCACGTCCAGTTCACGAAGCGCGGCGAACAGACTCCAGTAGGCGATGTCGGCCCCTGAGAGGATGTGGATGGCCCTCAGTTTGGTGCGGGCATCGACAATGTGCTTGCCGTAGCCGGCGATGCGAATGGAATGCGTATTAACACGGGTCCCGGCGTCACGCAGCAGCGACTGGATAACCGCGACGCTGGCGGCCGCGTCGGCGACACCGTCGCTGTTGCTCCAATCCGTGTCAGCGACACCCGTACTGACACGCACGGAGCCGCCCGTGTGCAGCGGCTGGCTCCATCCAACCTCGTACGAACGACCCTCGGATTCAGCGTTGTTGTCGGCGTCGTCGCGATGCTGATAGCTTGCCGATCCGAAGAAGGCGGATTCGAACTTGGCCCGTTCGGCATCCAGCGTTCGCTGCGCAATGGAGGGACTGATCAGTTCGACCTTCAGATCCAGATTGTTGGTCAGCGCCGCGGCGCGGACTTGCTCCAGGCTCAACTCGACGACCTGTTCGGTGTCGTTGGCGTCCTGAACCACATCGGAGATCTGACGGCTGGCCTCATCGACCGTCACCGGCGTCGTGACCGATTTGTCCTCCAGGGCAACGGTCTCGATCTGGTCCAATCGCTCCGTTCGCACCTTCACGCTCGGGTCTTCCTCCAATCCTGGAGTCCGGCAGCCCAGCCCGGCCAAGGGCAAGAACACCAGAATCATCATCCATCGGCACAGGTGCGGAACAACCGAACGTCCTCTCGGGCAATCTCCTCGCACACCATGATTCCTATGAGTACTCATGCAAGAACCTCTTGAACTTTCTTCTCATCTGGGGACTCGCACATCCAAGTCCCTCATTCATATCGCAAAGCCGCCATCGGATCAGTTTTCGCCGCTCGGCGAGCGGGAAGGTAACTGGCAAACAGCGCCACACCGGTCAACAGCAGCGCGACGCACGCGAATGTCAGCGGATCAACGGGACTGACGTTGTACAGGAGGCTGCGGATGACTCGGGTGGCGGCGAACGCCCCGACCAGGCCGAGGGTCAGCCCGATCAACGTGAGCTTGAGCCCCTGGCGCAACACCGCCTTGAGCACGTCGCCACGGCGGGCGCCCAAGGCCATGCGAATGCCAATTTCGTGGGTGCGCTGGGAGACAGCATACGCCGTAACTCCATAGACGCCGATCGCGGCAAGCCCCAGGGCGATGGCAGCGAATACCCCCAGGGAAAGCATGTTGAAGCGCTGTGGCGTGACAAGTTCGGCGATTTCGTCTTCCAATGGCGCCATGGTGCGAATCCGCGCATTCCCTTCGATCGTCAACAGTTCACGGCGCACCGCCTTCGCCAAGCCTCCCGGGTCGGCGTTCGTGCGAATCAACACACTCATGTATCCGCCCCATTCAGACTGAGAATAGGGGACGTAAGCAACAGGATCGGGCGGTCCCGTCTTGGGACCGGTGAAATGCCGCGCATCTCCGACGACGCCCACGACCTGATAGGCCTGTCTCGTGACCTTCTTCGCCCCGGTGTCCGTGCTCGTTTCTTTCACTTGTGTGACGTACTTGCCGACGGGGTTCTCATTCGGCCAGTAGCGTTCGGCCATGGAGGCACTGACGATCATCACCGGGGAGGTCCCGATCGTATCCCGTTCCGTGAACTGCCGTCCCTTCAGCAGGGGTATTTGAAGGGTGCTGCAATAATCGGGAGAGATTTCACGCATCCGAATAACCGGAAACCCCTCCCGATCTTTAGAGTCAAACTCAGAGGGGGAATGCCCTTCGATCTGAACACGCGGCGTATTGCCCCCACCCCAGGCCGGTGACTGTCCGGCCACTGCGGTGAATTGCACCTCAGGCAGAAGCCTGAGCCGCGCCTGAACTTGCTCGTAGAACGCCAGACGCTGGCTGTACTGGGAATAGGGAGGTCGGCTCTCATCCAGCCCAAGGCTAACATGGAGAATGTTCTTCGATTCGTATCCCAGGTTGGTGTTCAAGCGTGCGTAGCTATTGAGCAGCAACCCAGCGCCGGCAAGCAAGATGAATGCGATCGCCGTATCGGCAACGAGCAGCGCCGAGCGGATGCGCTGGAAGCGGAGGTCATGACCCGGCGTCCGACCCGCGGAGAGCGACCGATTCACATTCGCCTTCGAGGCCAGGACCGCAGGCAATACCCCGAAAACGCCACACGTCAGTAGCGAGATCGCCAGGGCATAGAACAGCGACCGCACATCCATCTCCAGATCAACATACCAGGGGAGCAACTTCTGAATCTGCGCCGCTATGTGCCAAAAGTTTGGACCCGCCCGCAGCGCTGAGACCACACCCAAACTCCAATGAGCGATCAACAGGCCAAATAGACTGCCGAAAAAGGCGAGAAGGAGTCCCTCCGTAAGCAACTGTCGCATCAGGCGCATGCGCCCGGCGCCGAGCACGGCCCGTACGGAGAATTCCTTATCACGAGCCGCCGAGCGGATCAGCAGCAAACCGGCGACATGGAGGCAGGCGATCAACAATACGACGACTACGACGCCCTGCGTGATCAGAAGTGCCTGCCGGCCTTGGCCGAGACGCGTGCGATAGTTCTCGGTAAGCGGTTGAAGAAGGACCGTGGTCCCTTCGTTGGCAACCGGATAGGCCTCCGCCAGCCGACGACCAATGAGTTCCATCTGCGTCTGAGCCTGCGCCGTGGTCACACCGGGCTTCAGGCGAGCGATCGCCCACATCGCGGTCTGATCGCGATCCACGGTGCCGCCGAACCACTCTTGGATTTGTGGCGCCAAAGGCAACCACACCTGCATTTCGTGGCTGGCATATCGGAAATCACCCGGCAGTACGCCAATGACCGTGTAATGCTTCTCATCAAGGACCACGGCTTTCCCGATGACATCCGTAACACCGCCAAACCAGTCTTGCCAGAAACGATGGCTTATGATCGCCACCGGCGTACCACCCGGCTTGGCCTCTGCAGGCGAGAAGGTGCGCCCCAGGACCGGTTCGATCCGCAGCAAAGGGAAGTACTCCGGGGAGACCGCGACGCCAAAGACACGCTCTCGTCGCGTTTCGTTCGTCGCCCGAAAACTGCTGTTTGCGACCCCGACGATGTCCTCAAAGACGGTGTTCTGCTTTCTCCAATCAACGAGGTTGGCATAGCTGACGGCATTGCTGAAACTGAACGTGTCGGTTGCCTTACCTTGGGAGAGGTACACAAGACGATCGGAATCCTCGTAAGGAGGCGGTCGAAACAAGACCGCATCGACAATGCTGAGCATCGCCGTGGTCGTGCCAATGCCAAGCGCCAGAACCACGATCACGACCGCCGAGAAGCCGGGGTTCTTCGCCAGCGTCCGAAGCCCATAGCGAACGTCAAGCCATAAGGTCTTCATTGGTCTCTCCTACTCGCATCTCAGCGCCACCATCGGATCGATGCGCCCCGGGCCGGGATGTAGCCAGCCAGTAGAGCCACCGCGATCAACAGAGGAGATACGCAGGTGACCGTGACATGCGAAGGGCGCATCGAATATCTTGGCTTAGCGCGGTCATTGGTCGCTACTCCCGGGTCGCTGCCTGAGTGGCAACGGGATCGCCGTCCATCCAGCCGTCTTTGAGGTTGATGATGCGGTTCCCGTAGGCGGCGTACTTGTCCGAGTGCGTGACCTGGACAATCGTCGTGCCTTCGCGATTGAGCTTCTTGAACAGATCCATGATCTCCTCACCCTGCGACGAGTGCAGGTTACCCGTCGGTTCGTCGGCCAGGATGAGTTTGGGATCGGCGACCACCGCGCGGGCGACCCCAACCAATTGCTGCTGTCCCCCGGACAGTTGGCTGGGGTAGAGGTCCTTCTTGGCCACGATGCCGAATCGATCGAGCGTATCGCAGACGATCCCGGCCCGTTCGGCGCCCTTGACGTTGCGATAGGACAGCGGGATATCGAGATTCTCGTACACCGTGAGCGTATCCAGCAAATTGAAGTTCTGGAACACGAAGCCGATGTACTGTTTGTTCAGCGCCATGCGCTGCTTGGGCTTGAGCTCGTGCACCACCTGGTCGAACAAGTGGAACTCGCCCTCCCAATCGCTGTCCAGCATGCCCAGAATGTTGAGCAGCGTGGTCTTGCCCGCGCCGGACGGACCCATAATGGTCACGAACTCCCCCTCGGCGATGTCGATGTTGATCTGTTGCAGAACGTAGGTCATCCCCGCCCCGCTCTTGTAGCATTTCGCAATGTTACGCAGCTTGATCATATGTGCCTTTCCTCGAGTCGTATATGTTGTTCTATGTCTTGGTCGGTTCGTTCACAACGCAGCGCCGTCATTGAATCGAGAGTTCATTTCCTTGCTCTCCAGTGAGTGACGATACTGCCAAAGGCAGATCCCAAGCGGGGTTCGTCCACCGGCGGAATCGCAATGCCGCCTGCAGGGCGAACGTCCCACCCTGACATATCGCAATTTCCATGCCGGAACGCAAGCCCGTTGCATCCTCGTTTTGGGCTCAGAATCGGCCGTTAATAGGCTGGGAAGCCCCCTATGTGTCCGTTTTTGAACATGGCTGACCCATAATCGGACACAGAGCAGACCGTGTCATCCCGCCATCGTCCATGGGCCCGTACGCCCTGCCCATCGCCAGCAAGGAGACACGCTGTGAGCCAACGACTCGGGCACGCTACTCGTAACGCAGGGCAACCATGGGATCGGTCCGGGCGGCGCGACGGGCCGGGACGTAGCAGGCCAGCAGCGTCACCAGGACGATCGCCGGGGGAATCACAACGAAAGTGAGCGGATCGGTG
>JANQFY010000321.1 GCA_028277585.1 Sedimentisphaerales bacterium | reverse complement strand
ACAATATCCACCGTATCGCCGTGACGCAGGGTTGTCATCCGCAGACTGGCCGGGCCGACCACGCAGTAGAGCAACTCCGCCATCGTCGCACCGTTCTGGGGTGTCACTTCAGCGAAACTGAACGGGCGACGCAGAAGGACCTTCCGCTGGGCGGCGTCCCGCAGTTCCGGCGGGATGCTCTCCATTGCGGGAAGGGCTGCGTCGGAGGCGTCGATCTGCAGGAACTGGCCGGGCCGGAATCGAGCGAACGCCTCGCCCCCGGCGTCCTCGAAACGCATGTCCATGCGCCAGAAGCACTCGCCGATCTTCACGTTTGCTGTGATCGTCGCGCTGAAACGTCCTTTGTCTGGTGCCGCATCCGTTCTGCACATAATGCCAAACTCCACGCCGCCGCCGGCCGGGACTGTGATCCGTTCCTAGAGCAGATTCTCGAAGACCTTGACGCCGTCGACCACCTTGCAGGTGTGCACCGCATAGCGATCGGCGAAGTTGGGCCGGCTGCGCGGATACGCGTTCTCGACGGCCTGCTGAACCGCTTCGACGCTCCCGGCCTTGACCAGGGCGCCAGACGCGCCTTTGTCGCCGCCGCCCAGCATGCGTTCGCCCAGCACACCCGGCACGCTCCGCACGATGTCACACATGGTCTCCAACTCGGGGCCGGAGATCTGATAGTCGTCACGCAGGCCGATGCCGTCCTCTCGGAAGATCGCGCCGACGGTCTCGATGTCCCCGGCCTTCCAGGCGTCCATCATCTGATAGAAGCGCTGCTGAGCGCGGAAGATGTAGTCCAGCCGGGCGCAGTGATCCGGGTGCTCCGGCTCGAAGTCGGCGATAATCCGGTCGTAGGTCGCGTTGTCCTTGATATCCGCCAGACAGTCGATCTCGATGTTGGCTTCCTGCAGGATCGTGACAAGTTCTTCGCACTCGCGCCGCCGGACGGCGTACGTCGATTTCTCCAGGCCGGGCCGATCCGTCCCGGTGTCGAGCACCATGATCCGGAAGTCCGTAGCGCCGGCCCCAATCGGGACGTACTCGATCGACCGATCCTCGGGATTGTAGTACGTGCCCATCCCTTCCTTGGCGAACAGGACCATCGTTTGGTCGAGCTGGCCGCAGGGCGAGCCGATGTAATCGTTCTCGACCGCTTGGGCCAGGTCGACGATCTGGACCTGCTCCTCGACCTCGATGCCGTTGGCGTCGAACAGCGACAGGATCAGGTTGATGCACAGCGACGCCGACCGGCTCATGCCGCCGCCCGGGATGTTGCCGTACAGCACCGCATCGATGCCCTGAGTCAACGCGAACCCTTCGCGTCTGAGGATGTAGTCGATTCCGTAGGGGAAGCGGCCCCAGGTGTCCGCCACGGCCGCGGACTTGGGCTCCGGGACATCGCCAATGGTGTATTCGATCACCCCGTCATCGGGAAAGTTGCCGCTGAAGAGCCTGACCTTGTCAGTCCCGTTGGGCTTGTAGGCCATCCAGATGAAGCGATCGGTGCCCACGCCGAACAGTTCCGTGCCGTTGTAGTCGCCATGCTCGACCCCGAGGCAGAACCGCGAACTGGTACGGCGCACCTTCGCGCCGGCGATGTCGATATTGTGCTCTTTCGCCCACTGCTGGATCTTCTCCAACGCGGCCTGGCCTTCTTTCGTCAGTCCCATCTCGCCTTGAGGTCTCCAAAAACGAGGGTCATTAACAGTTTCGAGAAACGATGGGCCGAATATAGCCAAGCGTCCCGCAAACATCAAGTTCCAATCATCGGAGGCCCGGTTGGGGGTCCGTGCACGGTCTGCTGCTGGTGTACTCGGGGCGGTCTCGGCATTCAGAAGGGGCCCCAACAATGCGTGGGGATTGCAGATTGCGGATTTCGGATTGCGGATTCGCTTCGGAAGCTAATCCCAAATCCGCAATCCGCAATTCGCAATCGGCACATCGAGAAGCCGCGTTGTCGTCACGTCATGGTACGATGGACCAATGCCAGGACATTCTGATACATGCCCCGATTGGGGCGAGTTCGGTTCGTTGGCGCATAAAACGGCCCCCCAGCGAATGCCGAAGGGCCGTTGGTGAAATGACACCGTTTCTTGGGAACGCAGCAAGGGCACGTTTCTTGGGCTGCTCCTTACTTGGCCAGTCCGATCGGGCTGAACAGTACGTAGAGGATCAGCGTGATGACCACGACGACGATGCCGGCCAATTTCGCGCCCTTGGACCCGGTCAGATTGACCGACGACTGGGTCTTGAACTCGACCGGCTTGGCCAGCGGCTTCATCATCGTGATGATCCCCATCACCACCAGACACAAGGCGAAGCAGATCGCCATGCGGTTGAGGAACTGAATCTCCGGGCCGATCTTGGCGCGGCCCAGCAGGTACATGCCGCCGTAGGAGACGATGTTGGTAAGCAGGCCGACCACACCGGCGATCGGCGGGGCCTTCCGCACCAGCAGGCCAAAGACGAACACCGCCAGGATACCGGGCGAGATCAGGCCCTGACCTTCCTGGATGATCGTGAAGATGCTGTTGCTGATCTTCGGATTGCCCAGTTGCGGGGCGAGGAAGATCGCGATCGCCGAGAACGCCACGACGCAGACGCGACCGAGCAGGACCATGGCTTTCTGGCCCGCCTCGGGGCTGATGTACTTCTTGTAGATGTCCATCGTGAAGATCGTCGAGGCCGCGTTGAGCATGGCCGCCAGCGAACTGACGATCGCGCCCAGCAGGGCGGCCAGCACGAAGCCGACCAGCCCCGTGTTCTGGGGCAGTACGCCGCTGAGCAACTGACCGAGCGCCGTGTCGTACTTGTAGGCGATGAACTTCTCGGAAGTCACGCTGGCCTTGGCGGCCTCGGCGGCTTCTGTCACGGAGGCGTTGTACGTCTCCAACTCGATCGCCAGCGCCGGGAACACCGTCTTCCAGGCCTTGTCATCCGATTCGAAGACGACGAAGTCGCCCGCTTCGATCTCGTCCAGCTTCTCCTGGGTCAAAGGCAACACGAAGGGGTTCTGTGCTTTGACGGCATCGAGGCTGTCGTCATCTGGATAGACCGCCAGCATGAACCGACCCTCATCCCAGGCGGCCACGGCCTCGTCGCCTGGTGCCTGCGCCACTTCGACGAGCTTTGTCTCGGGATTGGCCTTCATGTACTTGGCGATGACCGCCGCGTTGTCGACGGCGCCCTGGTTCTGCATGTCTTTGGCGAACAGGTTGAAAGCGATGATGCCCGGGATCACGACGACGAACGGGATCAGAATCTTCATAAAGGCGCTGAAGACGATACCCTTCTGTCCCTCGGCCAGCGACTCGGACGCCAGGGTCCGCTGGGTGATGTACTGGTTCAGGCCCCAGTAGTAGAAGTTGGGAATCCACAGACCCAGCAGCAGGGCGGTCCAGGGCAAGGTCTTGTCGTCCTTGGGCAGGAACATGTTCATGCGGACCCGGTTCAGTTCCCAGAAGCGATCCATAGCGCCGCTGGTCTCGGGGAACGACTTGAACTTGACGGCGCCGCTGGCGACGTTCTCGACGAACGCCAGTTCCTCCGTCGTGCTGCCGAGTTTCTTGAAGGCGAAGATCATCACGACCGCGCTGCCGATGATCAGGGCGCTGCCCTGGATCAGGTCGGCCCAGGCGCAGGCCTTCAGGCCGCCGGCTGCGACGTAGACCATCGCGATGATGCCGATCACCAGAGCCGCGGCCGGGATCGAGACGTTGTGCCCCATCTTTGCCGCCATGGTGTTGACCGTCAGGGCGCCGGAATACGTCACCGAGCCGAGCAGGAGCATGTAGATGAACAGGGTCGCGACCGCCATGATCGTCCGGGCCGTCGCGTTATAGCGGTACTCCAGGAACTCGGGCATGGTGTAGATGCCCGCCCGCAGGAAGTAGGGCAAGAACGCGAAGGCGACGACGACCAGGGTAATGGCCGCCATCCACTCGTAACTGGCGATCGCCAGGCCGACGTGACTGGCCGCGTTGCCGCTCATCCCCACCAACTGCTCCGACGAGATGTTGGCCGCGATCAGCGAGAAGCCGATCAGCCACCACTTCAAGCCGCGGCCGGCCAGGAAGTAGTCCTCGCTGGTCTTCTCCCGACGACTCTTGAGCAGGCCGATCGAGATGACGGCGACCACGAATCCGACGAATACCGCGATGTCGAGCGCGTTAAACCCCATAGTCCAATCCTTTCCTTACTTTTCTCCCCATACGGGCAGCCACCTGAAAACGCTCGCATTATAACCGCGACCCCAGCACCCGCAACAAAATACTAATACAGAGCCCGTTCGAGGCGATTCAGAGTTGCGCGCCCCCTGAGCCCGGCTGCCTCCCGCCGCTCCTCACTGACCGTGAAGCTAATCCAATCCGTCAGCATATCCCGTCCCGCCAGCAATCCATCGTCGCGCGCCACACACCACCTCTGAAGTGACCATAGTCCTCCGGACACGCGGCGACGTCAAGCGCCGTGTCCCTCCTGAGTCTGACGAAGGAGTGGCGGACGGTTCGATGCGGAGATAACACCGCCACCGACCATGGACGGGTACCTCGGCGGGGCGGCGCCTTAAACCACCGCAAAGGGCAACCAATGCGACGGGGCGACAAGGTAGGTGGCCGCATCGAGCAAGATATTAAGAGCAGGGCGGCTCCTATGCTCTATCGCCTAGAGAGCAGTATCACAAATGGGGGCCATCTCTGGCAGTACTCGTAGCCAGCGGAAGCGAAGGTGTCCAGCAAGACAGAACAGGAGTAGGTCGGGTGAGCAGGCGAGGTGCCCTCTGTATCCGACATGCTCAGGCGAAGCGCCGTCGGATGCAGCCGACGAGGGTCGCGCCGAGGGCGGTCAGCAGCGCGGCGCCGGGGGCCGGGACGGGCTCGGGACCGGGACCGGTCCTCGTATTCGTCGCTGAGAACCACAGACCGTTGTCCTGCTGGTAGACGTCGTAGACAAACCCGGAAGGCGTACCTAGGAAATCGTAGCTGACCGTAGAGAAGAAACCGTCGATGCCATCGCCGGCCTCCAGAAACATAAGGGAGGAACTCTCGCCGTCACCAATATCGCCGGCGATGTCGTAGCCGCTCAGGAATGACAGGGCGATCGTCCCGCCGTCCAGAAAGGACGCGCTGCCGGTGATGTCGAGGAGGTCATATTCACCCGGATCGAAGCCGCCGATCTCGATGTCCAACAGGCCCGCGTCGCTGAGCAGGAAGTTGCCCGCCACTGTCATCGTCCCGACCGAATTGCCTGGCGCAATCGAGCCGAAGCCACTGTCCAGCAGCCCGACAAACGCCCCAGTTCCCTGATACCGCCCGAGATTGTTGAACATGCCCACGTTGTTCATGGTTCCGTTGTTGACCACAATGCCGGCGTTATTGATCGTGCCCGTGTTGCTGACAGTCCCCCCGTTCTGCACGGTGAGCCTTCCGGCGTTGGTCAGGCTGTGCGACGTCGTGTCCAGAGCACCGGTGTTAGTGACGTCCAGCGATCCGGTGTCCTGGATCGTGCTGTCGGCTTCGAATCGCATCGTACCGCCCTCGACCACGATGGGCCCCCCGAGCAGACCTCGGAGGTACCCATAGCCGTTGACCTGGCCGCCCGTGTACCCGGCATCGGCGCGGAAGCGGCCCCCGTTGAGGTTCATCGTGTTGTCGTGCAGATTGGTGTCCTGGCTGAGAAGCAACCTGGCATCCTGTGCGACATTGATCGTACCCGAACCGAACAGGTCGGCCGCATTGTACGTCAGGTTGCCGACGGAGCCATAGTAGCTATATCGATGCAGATTGATCGTACCGTCATTGGTGATAGCGCCGTTGATCGTACTCGTCCGCGACGACGAGCCGGAGTAGTTGATATTGACCGTGCCTCCGTCCTGGATCGTGGTGGCGCCGGCGCCCTGGTGGGAGACGGTGGTGCCCATCATGTCGAGCGTGCCCCCATCCTGGACTGTCACTTGCCCGGCGTTGGTCAAGGCCCGGGATGCCATGTCCAGAACACCGGTGCTAGTGACGTCCAGCGATCCGGTGTCCTGGATCGTGCTGTCAGCTTCAAATCGCATCGTGCCGACCTCGACCGCGATGGGCCCGCCGAGCAGACCTCGAAGGTAACCATAGCCGTTGACCTGGCCGCCCGTGTAGCCGGAATCGGCGCGGAAGTAACCCCCGTTGAGGTTCACCGTGTTGTCGTGCAGATCGGTGTCCTGGCCCAGCAGAAGACTGGCCCCCAGTACGACATTGACTGTGCCCGATCCGAAGAGGTCGGCCGCATT
>JANQFY010000315.1 GCA_028277585.1 Sedimentisphaerales bacterium | reverse complement strand
GGGTTTTGGAGGCAGGAAGACAAGAGCGGTAGAAAACCTTTTTGGAGGTTGCAAAGTGGCAGCAACGGGCGACATTCGAAACGTGGTCCTGGAGTATCGATTCGGCCAGCGACGTCTTGCCGCTGCCGCCATGTCCTACCAGGACCACGTTTCGAATGTCGCCCGTTGCTGCCACTTTGCAACCTCCAAAAAGGTTTTCTACCGCTCTTGTCTTCCTGCCTCCAAAACCCCAAATGTTATAAGAACAGGGGGGGCGGACTCAAGAGGTTTTTCTCCAAATTGCCGACTTGGCGTGGTTTTGCACCGGAAAAACCACAATGGGTCTGTCGATCACAGGCGATCGACGGCAATGGGGAAAGGCTGGCGACGCTCAGAGAGCGAGCCTCGGGCCTCAGAGGCTTTCGGTCAGACGATAGATGCGTTCGTAAGCCGGGGTCAGCAACGGGGTGAGGATGCACCCCTTGCAGACCCAATGGAAGAGAACCTTCTGTTTCTCCATAGGGAATTCGTTCGGAGCGTAGGGCCGGCGAATGTAGTGGGCGACACAGCAGGGGGGATAGCCGAATACGAATCCCTCAACTCGCACGGTCTCGGCGGATTTATCTACCGGGAGGTTCTCGAAATGGCTGGCGTACACCTCGATGTAGGCCGGGGTCCTGCTGAAGACGGTCTCGGTGAAGGCCTGGCCGTTCCGAACGGAGCGGGGCACCCGCCGGGTCAGCAGCCCGGCCTGCTCCAGCCCGTCAAGCCCCGCCTGGTCCAAGGGTTTCTCCCAACGGCTCAACGGTTTGAGCCCTTCTCGAGTGAGCAGGGCTAGATAGGCCAGTTCAGAATCGATGGTCTTCAGATACCGGGCGGACTGCGCCGTTGCGGCGTCCAATTCCATCTGCATGTCTGGCTGGCAATTCGATGTGCTCATTTCTCATCGGCCTCGGTTGCATTCATCCAGAGTTCGGCGAACGCCGCGAAATCTTCGATATCCACCTTGCAGTCCCTGTTCAGGTCGGCCGGGTGGTGCCAGCCGCCCGGCCCGCCACACGCGGCGGGCAGACCGAGAATCTCCAGTAAGGCAGCGACGTCCGTCCGGTTCGCGCCGTGAACACCGCTCAGGTAGCTGAACGACCCGTGTTGCATGAAATGCCGGGCGATCTCCGGCACGTCTATCGATGCCCCCGAGTCGGGATCCACGATCTGCCAGTATCCCATATTGACAGACTCACCGCAGAGTTCACACCATTCCATCCCCCGCAGCATATAGTTGACCTTGTAGACGCTCTTGGCCTCGGGGCTGTTCGGCTCGAGTACCGGGAGCTGGTCGATGATCTCGGCACAGCGCTGGGCCAACTGAACCCCGTCGGGTACGAGATTCTCATCCTGGTCGGCGTAGTAAAGGTTCAAGCCGGCTGCGAGTTCTTCGCTGTCAGCCAGCAGGTCGCCATCCAGGTCGTTCGCGTCCGGAGCGAGCTGCCCGGACGCGGCGGTCGCGTAGTCTAACGGCAACTGATGGGCGTTCGGTTCATGTGGAAAGCGAATTCCCAGGACGCGGTTCAGTTTGGCGATCTCGACGCGACCTCGATGGACATCGCCCGCATGACTGAACGATCCATGTTCCATATAGTGGATCGCGATGATGGGGACCTCAACGGTCAGGCCCAGCGGCGGGTTGACAATTCGAACAAAGCCCATGTTGACGGTCTGGCCACAGACGTCGCACGTCTCCAGTCCGAACGTAAGCCATTCTTCCTTGTAGGTTTGCTCGGAATGGGTGACGTCTGCTTTCAAGGGCAGTGCTGCGACGGCCTGAGCACAGCGGATGGCCAATTCAGCGCCGTCCGGAGCGCCGTTTTCGTTCTGATCACTGTTGAAGGGGCAGTAGCCCAGCGCCGATTCTTCGCGGTCGGTCAGGCGGTCGCCATCCGCATCCGCTTCGAGGGCGATCTGGTGCTTATCGGCCGTTGCTGTCGGGGGGTCGGCCCACGCGCCGTGAGCGGCCAGTGACAGAGCCGTCGCGGCGCCGGCGGCAACGACATGCCGTCGCAGACGACGGTTTGCCTTGGCGTGTCTTCTCTGAGTTCTCCTGAGCCTTCTCATTCCATGTCCTCCCGGGAATCCCCCTTCGAACCGCAACCCCGATCCAGCGAATATGTCATTATACCATAGGCGTCCTCGGCGTCCAGGCGTTGCTTTCAACCGTCCCGGGTTCGCCGGCGATCAGACCGGCGGCTGCTGCGCTATGTCGGCAAAAAGTTGTGAGAACCCCAAAAAAAACGCCCGCTCCGTCGACCGGTGTCACGGAGGATTTTATTGGACAGTTGGGATCGACTTCTGATAGCGGCCGACAGGCCGCCTGCATGTTGTGGGTTCGGTGTCTTAGCGGCCTCATATTGTGGTTTTCGTTATGGGGCCTTTGCCTCGCGAGCGGCGGCGCGGCTAAAGAAAACGGCCCCGTCCGGCCGATATGCCACAAGTCTTTGGGACTGAGTGTATCGGGTTATTTGGGACGCACGAGGATGGACAAGAACGAGCTGATCGATTGCATCTGTGAAATCAACCGCAGCGCCAGGACGGAATTCCTCGCCCAGTTTTCAGAAGAGGATCTGACTGCCTACCTTGAGCACCTGATGGAGTTGGATCTGCATGAGTTGACCGTCTGTAATTAACGCGGGATGTCACCACCACTCCCGCAGTCGGGCCGATGTCGCGATGGCTGGTGACATCGACAGTGTCACTGTCTCATCTGGATCTGTTCTTCGCCTCCTCGGGACCATTGCATCGCCCCTTCCCGAAACACACATGCGTCTCACTGGAGACAACGCTTATCGCCGGCCATCCCCGGAATCGGAAGGATTCGCCTCGGCGCTCTCCGACTTCCTCGATCCATCGAATGCGATTGGTGTGGGGGCCTCTTCTTCAGGGACCGGCTTCGAGAGTTTCTCCAGGTTGTTCTGCTTGAATCCGATCAGAGAGGGAACCATCTGAGTGGGGACATAGAAGGCGAAGTCGATCTCCTGGGCATTGCCCTCCACATCGGACGCCTGGATCGAAATCACCTCATGAAGCGGTTTCAGTTCCAGCTTCCCGCCTTTTCCGATGTAGCCGATCGGGTACACAACGAGTCCCTGCCCGGTGAGTTCCGAATCCGTGTTGTCCTTCGGTAAGCAGATCACACGCAGTTGGGAGGCGGTGAACTTCCCGGCGTCGGCCAAGGCGCTCTTCTTGATGCCGACGCGTACGAGCATGAGGCTCTCACCGCTGCGGGCCGGCAACGCCTGACCGTCGGCGTCACGCAGGGAATTCGGAGCTTCCCAGACGTCGGCTTTGCCGGAGAGGCTCAGGGCCGGTTTGACCGTTCGCGCGGGCACGTCGCTCTTGATGCGATTCAAATAGAGTTGATTGACATAGTCGGCGTGTACGACGGCGAAACTCTTGGGCGTGCCCAGGGGGCTGAAACTGCCTTTGCTGATCGTTCCAAAGAACCCGGCGATGAATCCATCCGGGCTGAGCAGCGCCTTATTGGGCCGAGCCGGATCGACGCTTCGTGCGTTGAATCGTTCATAGGGATATCCTTGCGGCAAGGGAGCGGTCGCCAACGCCAGCAGCAAGTTACCTGTGATAACGTACCCCAGAATCACGCCGCAGACGATGCGTCCGACGCGCTCGGGCCAGAGGCCCAGATCCGTCTTTTCCTTGCCGATTTGCATCACCACGGTTTGCAGGATTGCCAGGACCAGGACGAACAGCAAAAGGAAGCAAATCATCTGCGCCCAGGGCGCCAGGCCGGCGGAGTACTTCGTCAGCATCGTCGCCAGTGTCTCAAAGAAGGCGCAGGCCACGAAACTGGCGAACAGGGCGTTGAAGACCAGCGACAGTCCCTGCGTCAAGGTTCCCTTGAGGTACAGAACCGCCGCGCAGCCGACTATGATTACAAGCATTACCAAACTGACCATTCCACGTTCTCCGTCTTCTTTTACGAAGCCGACCCTCTGGGACGGCGTTAGGATATTCTCACTTGGCCGCGGGACGCCCCGGTTTCTTGCCCGACGACAGAACTCGCAGGACTTCGTTGATGGCGGTCTTGCCGGCGATCACCTTGCGCAGCGCCTGCTCTTGCAGGTACAGCATCTTCGCTCGGCGGAACTGCATACCGAGTTCGGGCAACTGCTTGACTTGCCGGATGGCTTTGCGCAGTTCGTCGTTAAGGGCGATCATCTCAAAGACGCCGGCCCGTCCGACGAAACCCGTTCCCTGGCAATGGTCACAGACCGACGGTTTGCCGCGCTTGTCGTACACTTCCTTGCCCGGACGATAAAGAACCTTGGCCTTCTCGGCCGGCAGATTGAATTTCTTGAGCAGCTCCTTGTTCGGTGCATATCCCTGCTTGCACTCTTCGCAGAGCGTTCGCATCATGCGCTGATTGCTGATGCCGATGAGGGTCTCGGCGATTTGCTTCTTGTCGCCGACCATCTTGATCCATTTGCCCAAAGCCTGGAGGACACTGTCTGCGGTTATGACGACGTAGACGAGTTTTCCGTCCTGGGCAGCGGCGCTGGCAACCTTGGCGGTCTCGGCATCTTCGCACTCGCCAACGCCCACCACTTCGGCTCCCAATCGGACCATGGACTGGAGTTTCGTGGCGTACGTGCCGGTGCCCGTGTCGGTGGGGCTGAAGGTGTGCTGGGTGATATTGAGCAGTTGCGTCGCCGGCTGTTTCTCCAGCGTGTTGATGTTGTTGAGGAACGCATCATGATGGCGTATCAGGGCGTAGAGCGTCGTCGTGACGCCGCTCTTGCGCGGCCCGGTGACCAGGAACACTCCCTGAGTGTTGTCCCGCAGGTGATTGAAGTGCTCCTGCTGGTCCGGAGCGAGCCCCAACTCCGGGATACGCAGATCGTGCTCTTTGGAGACCTGCTTCAGGCGGACCTGTTCTCCGGCCGTCGAGCCGGCGGACATGACTTCCCAATCCACGTTCACGTTCTTCTGGGCCGTGCGGAACTTGCCTTTCTGGGGCTTGCGCTTCTCGTCGGCGTCGAGGGCGGCCAGCTCCTTCAGGAAGTGGATGAGGTATTCCATCTGCTCGCGCGGCACGGCCGGCTGTTTGGTGGCGGCCCCGTCGATATGGTAGGTCACTTCGTAATTATCGCCCTTCGGGGCGAACATGACGGTGCTGGCGCGGCGCCACATGGCGTCGGTAAGAACGTCGTAAGCGGTGCGGTAGCCGAAGAAAATTGGCGTTCGTGGCTCGGGGGACGGGACTTCGTTGTTGTTGGCGGTGATGAACTTGAAGTTCTCCATCGCCTCGAGCTTCTCCGACTTGGCGAAGGTGTGCTTGATGTGCTCGATGGTCAGCACGCGGTCGAAGTCGAGCACGCGCGTATTGCGGTGCCGGACATAGGCCAGGCCGGTGCCTCCCACGAGGGCCATGAAGGCCAATAGCCCCACGATGAAGACCGGAATCAGCCACCAGAGCAGGACGCCCACCGCGCCGGCGCCGGCAATCAGGCCGATCCAGAACCCGATGTTGGTATCGACCGCCTTGGCGTCCTTGTGGGCCCAGGTCAGCATCAGGAACCAGAGCAGGTAGAGGATCAGGAAGAGAACCAGTTTGACAATTGAGACGTAGCCGCCGTACTCGATGGACATCAACAGGAAATCTGGCATTGAATGCTCCGTTACCACAAAGTTATGACCGCGCGGTGAACGCCACGCGCGATCTTTGCGTCATTGATTAAAGAATGCCTCCGGCGGTCGTTCGAATTCCCTTCAGCGCCATCTTCAGTTCCTCGGTGTTCGGCGCGACGGGGTAGGCCTCCTTGGGATCGACCCATCCTTCTTCGATCAGTCGGCAAAGGCTGTCGGTCAAATCCACCATGCCTTCACGCTGTGATCCGCGAATCACGCTGGGAAGGTCCGCCTCGCGACCTTCAGAAATGAGTTTTCGCACGGACGGATTGGCCAGCATGACCTCGACGGCCGGTATGCGCGGGATGCCCTCTTTGATACAGGGCAACAGGGCCTGGCTGACGATCGCCTTGACCGCCAGTGACAGCGTCTGTCGCACCAGTTCCCGTTCTTCCTGGGGGAAGAGGTCCAGCAAGCGGTGGACCGCCTGCGAGGCGTTGGACGAGTGCATGGTTCCCATCACGAGGTGGCCCGTCTCGGCGGCCCGCATGCCGGCTGTCACCGTGCGGGCGTCACGCATTTCGCCGACGAAGACGACATCCGGGTCCTGGCGCATGAGGTACGTCAGCGCCTCTTCGAAGTCTGGCACGTCGATCCCGATTTCGCGCTGTGAGACGATGGCCTTGTTGTCGTTATAAAGGTACTCGATCGGATCCTCGACGGTCACGATGTGACAGGCGCGGGTCCGCGTAATGTAATCCAGCATCGAGGCGATCGTCGTCGTTTTGCCCGAACCGGTGGCTCCAACCACGAGAACCAGTCCCTGGTGAGCGGCGGCCACTTTCTCCAGAACGGGTGGCAGGTGCAGATGCTCAAACGACGGCACGTGGGCGCTGACGCGCCGGGCGACCAGGCTGATCAGGCCGCGCTGGCGAAAGACATTGATACGGAACCGGTGCTCTTTGCCGATTTCGTGGGCGAAGTCGAGTGTCCCGTTGTTGGTGAAGAACTCCTTCTGACTCGGACTCATGATCTCGTAGACGAGTTCTTCCATGCGTTGGGGCGTGAGAATCTCGCCCGTGGTGTTTTTCAAGCTGCCCTGGAGGCGCAGCTTCGGCGGTTGCCCGACTTTTAGATGGATGTCGTTGGCCTCGGTTTTGATGGCCACTTTGAAGTATTTGTTCAGTTGAGGTTCGTGGTCCAGTGCCTGATGGGCATCGAGGGGTTGATCTGGTGTCATGATCGTGCTAACTCCATAAACGAAAAGACCGGCCACCGCATACCGGTTGCCCAAGGCGCAAGCCCACAACCCGCCGATGGTCTGCAATTAAATTTGCAGCGACAAACCCTTGCAACACAACATTATAAGACACAGTCATGTCTCTTGTCAAGCCTGATACCTTCAGGATTCGTCCGGTTTGCCGCCTCTCTTAACAGGATTATCTCGGGCGTGGTTGCCGTGTCCCCCTGATCCGTCCATGTGGTCGCTGATGGGCCCGATAACGGGCTTTCAGGGTCGTCGCGGCGCTGGCGGGGGGCTTTTGCCTTTGATTGCGGTCCTCAGTGACGCTATAGTCGATTGAGAGGGTCGTCGCGTGTCGGGTAAGTGCCCCGAACGGGTGCGGCCGTGTCATTGTAGGGAGCCGGTTGGTCTATGGCGCGCGGTTTGTTCTACAATCTGGGTCGCAAGGTCGGTCCCAAGGTCCGCAAGGCGCGGTGGGTCTGGGAGTCCGTCACGGGCACCGAGGCCGACACCATCAAGCTGGAGCAAGGCGTCGGTGTGGATCTGGCCCAGGAGGCTCGTCGGCAAATTCAGGCGGACGCTGAGACGACGGCCATGCTGGACGAAATCGGCGGCCGACTGGTCGCTTGTGTCGCGAATAAGCTGCGTTCGTTCCAGTTCGAGGCCTTTCAGGGCGGCGAACCGAACGCTTTCGCACTGCCGGGCGGGTTCATTTTCGTCAGTCGCCCCATCGTGGAACTGTGTCGATGCGATGCCGATCAGGTGGCCTTCATCCTGGCCCACGAGATGGGCCACGTGATCAGAGGGCACGCCATCGACCGTATCGTCACCAATTCGGCTGTCTCGATGGCTTCCCGAGCGACTCCCGTACGCGGCGTCCTCGGCCCCTGGTTGCATCGGGTGGGAGTCCAGTTCCTGGAGACGGCCTACTCGCGGGATCGGGAATTGGAGGCCGATCGGCTCGGTGTTCGCCTCGCGGCTGCGGCTGGCTACGATCCCAAGGCGTCTCTGACGCTGTTTGCGACGCTGGCGGCCCTGAAGAAATCACCCGAACCGCTCGATCTGGGCGCGTATTTCTCCAGCCATCCTACGTTTGATGTGCGCATGCAGAGCATTCGGCAGTACTTACGGCAATTATAGGTGGCCAGGGGGCAGGGAGAGGGGCTAGCCCGCCAGTGCGACAGCCAGGGCCATGTAGATCGCGACGCTGATGGAATCATTGGCGGTGGTGACCAGGGGCCCCGAACTGATGGCCGGGTCGATCCCGATGCCCCGAAACAGGAACGGCAGGATCAATCCCAGCGTGGTCGCCACCATGATCGCTGAGAACATCGCCGTGCCAAACGCGAACACCAGCCGGGCAGGTTCTATGGCCTCCTCGGACGTTCCTGCGCGGGCAGGTGCTGCCACGCCCTTTGGCGCTTTCACATTGATCAGGACTGTACAGGCTATCGCCCCCAGCAAGCCACTGCACAAGGCGACCACCAGTGCAATGCGAACCTCGCGGGTGAACACCGTGCTGAACTTCAGGGCCGCCAAGTGTCCGGTGGCCAGACCAGAGACAACGATCGCTGAGGTCTGAAGTCCAGCATTGCCGCTTATGGCGGCAATCATCGGCACGAAAGCAGCCGCTGCGAGATAGACGGCGTGTCTGTGGGTGTCGAAGAACAACATCACTGTTGCTGTGACGGCGGTGCCGGCCAGGCAGGGCAGCAGCCAAGTCATTCGGATGCGGGCCGCGTGGAAGACCGAGAAGCTCTCCAATTCGTCCGGGTCTGTACCGGCCATCGTGTAAAGGTCCTCAGCCGCTTCCTCTTCGGCGACCTCAATCACACGGTCGGCCGTGATCCGACCCGCCAGGCGATGTTCCCCATCCAGGACGGGCGCCACGATCAGGTCGTTCTTGCTGAAGATGTTCCGGACCTCTTCCTGGTCCATCTCCGTCTGCACGTAGATCGTGTCCGGGTCGATCAGTTCGCCAATACGCGTCTGCTCGGGGCGGGTCAGCAGAAACCGCAGACGCACGTCCCCGACGAACCGGCCGTCTTGGTCGACCACGTAGACGGAGTAGAAGTCCTCATCGATCTCGGCGGCGCGGATCTTGCTGACCGCCTCGGCGACGGTCGCGTCTTTGGAGACGCTGATGACCAACGGGTCCATAATGCCGCCAGCCGAGTCCTCCGAGTAGCGCATCAGCTTATGGATCTGGAGGCGATCCGTCTGGGACAGGCTGCTCAAGACCTTGTCAGCGACCTCGTCGGGCATCTCGGCCAGGAGGTCGGCTGCGTCATCGTAATCCAGTTCTGCGATGATGGCGGGGATTTCGTGGTCGTTGAGCAGTTCGAAAAGCCGTTCGCGGGTGGCTTCATTGACCTTTTCCAGGACCTCGGCGGCTACTGGCGTCTCCAGCGCATCAAAGATGAGGTGGCGCCCGTCGTTGTCCACGAGTTCGACCACCTCGGCGATGTCACTGGCACGCTGGTCTTCGAGCAGGGGACGCAGGGCCGCATTGTCCTCCGCCTCGAGCAATGGCTCGATTTCCTTCAGCAGTTGTTTCTGCTCTTCAGCCATTTCCGAGCGCGAACCTTTCCCTCGTATCCATACCGTCGAACGCTGCACCACCGTCTGGTCGTTGTGACGAAATCACCCACCTGGCGGACAAGAATAGTCGAATCGCCTGAGCCGGGCAACTGTTTTGTCGCTCTGTTCATCCTGGTGCGCCGGCCGGTCGCTGACGGCGGCTGGCAAGGGACTCGATTCTTGTCCTCGCATTTGCTATACTACCCCATATACGGATTGTCTGGTAGGAGTGGTGATGGTTGGCCAAGGGCCGATAAGAAACACCTCCAGCCGTCATGCGTGCTTCTCCACCTGCCGTCTTGAGCATCGTACGAAGACCGCCGCCTCCTATGGGCCGGCACTGTGCTGATACAAGGGACACGCTATGCCAAGATCGATTGTTGCCCGTCTTGTTTGTGCCGTTCTTCTGGCCATGTCGGCCGGAGCGTCGCCCGCCGTCGCGAAACCGGTGGTGATCAACGAGGTCATGGCGCTGAACCACACGTTTGCGAAGGACCTGCACGGGGAGTTCGACGACTGGATCGAGATCTACAACACTGGCCCGGACCCGGTCGATCTGGCCGGGATGTACCTGACGGACGATCTGGACGATCCCACGAAGTGGCAATTCCCGACGGACAACCGCAATCAGACGACGATCGGTCCGAAGGGATACACCATTGTCTGGGCCGATGAGGACGAGACGGGAATCATGCTCCACGCCAACTTTCGGCTAGATGGCGACGGGGACGAGGTGCACCTCTTCGACATTGACGGCGTCACGCTCATCGACAGCCTGGAGTTTGGGCAGCAGACCTCCGACATGTCCTACGGGCGCTATCCTGACGGAGGCGACGCGCAGCGCACCTTCGGCGTGCCCACGCCTGGGCAGCCCAACAATGAGGGGTACGTGGGGGACGTGGAGCCTCCGCGATTCAGTCACGAGCGAGGCTTCTACGACTCGGCTTTCGATCTGACGATGGTTTGCCCAACGGACGGCGCTGAGATCATCTACACCACCAGCGGCAAGGCGCCGGACGACGAGAGCGGGCGCTTCCGCGCCGGTTTGTCCTATACCGAGCCATTGCGGATCTCCGGGACCACGGTGCTGCGTGCGATGGCGATCAAGCCGGGGTGGAAACCGTCGGCGATCCTGACCCACACGTACTTTGTCAATGCCTCGGAGAGCATTCGCTCCCTGCCCGTGATCTCACTGGTTGGCGACAAGGGGCAGACGTTCTATGAACCGGACGGGGTCATGGCGATCGTTGGGGGGACCTACGACGGCGGCGTCTGGACCTCGACGGGAGCGGGTAGCTACAACAATGTGCTCAAGCGGGGTCTGGAGCGTCCCGTTTCATGGGAATGGATGGATCCTGAGGGGGGAAAGATCTTCCAAGTCGATTGCGGTCTCCGCGTGCACGGCAGCGGCTGGATGCGGCCCCGTTACGTTCGGCAGAACGGTCGCTGGAGTGGCAACGGCAAGTTCAGTCTCCGTCTTTACTTTCGCAAGGAGTACGGCCCCAGGCGGCTGACGGTACCGCCCTTTGACGAATCCGACGCCGAGCAGTTCCAGAGCATCGTGTTGCGCGGTGGGCACAACGATCGGACCAATCCGTTCATCAAGGATGAACTGCTGCGGCGTCTGCACAAGGACATGGGTCAGCGGGCCAGCATGGGCACCTTCGCCAATCTCTTCATTAACGGCGAGTACAAAGGCTACTTCAATCCGACCGAGCACATCAAGGAGGAGGCTTGCCAGGAATGGTTCGACAGCGATGAGCCCTGGGATGTCATGACGATGAACGGCATCCGGGACGGCAACCAGGAATCCTGGAATGCGATGATCGACACGGCTCGTTCCAATAGTCTGGCCGTCAACGCGAACTACCAGGAACTGTTGAAGCGACTGGACGTGGTCTCGTTCATCGATTATCTCATCATCCGCCTCTGGCCGAACGATTGGGATTGGCCCCAGAACAACTGGGCGGCCGCGGCCGAACGATCCGCGACCGGACGCTGGAAGTTCTTCGCCTGGGACGCCGAGGGGACATTCGTCTCCAGTCAGTTGCACGCCGATCGCTTCGGGGAGCTTAACAGCCAGGGCAACGCCAACGCTCAACTCTATCGGGCGCTCAAGGTCAACAGGGATTTCCGACAGCTCTTCGCCGACCGCCTGTACAAGCATTTCTACAACGGCGGCGCGCTCAGCGCGGGCAATATCGGGAGACGATTCAACGATCTGCGCGACGTCCTGCGCGGCGTGATCCCCAACATGAACACCTACATCGTCAATGGCT
>JANQFY010000251.1 GCA_028277585.1 Sedimentisphaerales bacterium | reverse complement strand
TGACCCAGGTGGGCCTGAAACTGGCCAATGAGCGGGGCTGCGATTTGTCAGGCTTGGGCGTCGAGCCTGCTGCGGTAGCCGAACTGGCCAAGATGGTTGACGCGGGCACGGTCAGTGCGACCGCCGCCGGCACGATCCTGGAGGCGATGGTCGAGACGGGCAAACAGCCCAACGTGCTGGCCGAAGAACTGAATCTGATCCAGAAAAGCGACGCCGGGGAGCTGGAAGGAATCGTCGATGCGATTCTGGCCGAGAACCCCCAGGTGGTCGAACAGATCGCCGCCGGTGGCAAGAAGAGCAAGAAGGCCCAGGGGTTCCTGCTGGGCCAGGTCATGCAGAGGACCAAGGGCCAGGCCAATCCCAAGGTGGTCTCCGAGATCCTGCAAAGCAAGCTCAACGGATAGAAGGGAGTGACATCCATGAAGGTGGTTCCCAGCAGCGAGGTGGTCAAGACGGCCGTGAACATGGAAGGCGCCGAGGGCTGCGCGATTCAGTGGTTGATTGGCAAGGACGACGAAGCGGAGAACTTCGCGATGCGCCTCTTCGAGGTCCAGCCCGGCGGGCACACGCCGGTTCATACCCATCCCCACGAGCACGAGGTCTTCGTCCTGGCGGGCAAGGGCGTCGTCACCGACGAAGGAACCGAGCGGCCCATTGGACCTGAGGACGCCATCCTTGTCCCAGGAGGCTGCAAGCACAACTTCAAGAACACCGGCGACACCGTCCTCCGCTTCCTCTGCCTGATCCCTAACTCCGCCTGTTGAAGACACGCGGACTGAGGAGGCAACCTCTACTGAGCCGGTGAGGCGTTCTTCTTGCTGCGGATCTTGTTCTCGGTTCCGGCGCGGAGTCTTTGGATATTGCTGCGGTGCAGGACGATGACCAGGACGGGGATCGCGATCGCGGCGATCAGGAGGGGCCATAGATTGGCCAGCTCCCAGTCGGATCTGAGCGCCATCGCGACGAGGAGAGTGACGGGAAACGTGATCGAAGCCCCGATGGACGCCAGCGAGACATAGCGCCAGATCAACACGAGCGTCACCCAACTCGCCAGGGCGACGAGGGCGCCGAGGGTGAAGTAGGGGTATAGCCCCAACCCGACGCCGAAACTGGTGGAGACGCCTTTGCCCCCTTTGAACTTCAGGTAGATCGGGAAGACGTGCCCGAGAATGGCGGCGATGCCCACGGCCAGCCAGAGGGCCAGAAAGGCGGGGCTCGGCGTCGTGCTTTGGGTCTCCAACACGCGCGCCGCGACCAGACGCGTGACAGCGACGGGGAGCGCGCCCTTGAGGACGTCGAGTCCGAAGCAGATATAACCCCACTTGCGACCACAGGCCCGCGCCAGATTCGTCGCGCCGGTATTGCCCGAACCGATGGTTCGCAAATCCTTGCCGTGCAGCCGGGCGATGATCGGTCCGAAGGGGAGAGCGCCTATGAAATAGGCGACGATAATTGCCGGTACAAACACGCTAGCCATAGTCACCTGCGTTCCAGAGTTGTGAGCGCCGGTTCTACGAAAGAACTCTGCGTCGTATGGATTTCGGTATCGTTGCATTCTTGCCGAAGGACGACAAGAATCCCATGTAGTACTCTTTGTGGAACGGTTGATTGGCGATCGCCTTGATCATCCATTTCCGGGAGTCCTTCCTGTCGGCACGTAGCTGGGCGTCGCAGCCGATTCGAAAGAAGAACTTCGCCTTGGTCTTACTCGAGAGTCGGGCCTCATGCTTTGCAAGGATATACCTGCCGAACACGGCGAAGTCGCTCAACCATCCCGTGGCGTCCCGTGAGATTGTGTTCTTGCCGTGGATGCGGTATTTGGCCAGGTACTCAGGGATGAAGTGAAACCGACATCGCTCCGCCAGATCCAGGACGTACTTCCAGTCGTTGACATACTTGAGACCTTCATCGTGCCGGATGTCCTGGGCGTTCTCTCTCTTGTAGATCATGGATTGGCCGGACACGAAGTTGCCCTTGACCAATTCAGGGAGGATATCCCCGCTCATCTCCGCTGCTGATCGCTTGCGTTGCTTCGTCTTTTTCGCGACGATGGCTTCACCTTCGGCGTCGATCGGCTGGATATCCGAATAGACGACAAGATTTTCGTCCTCGGCCAGTATGGCCAACTGCCGTTCCAGCTTGTCTTCGACCCAGAGGTCGTCCGAGGAGAGATGTGCGACGAACTTGCCCTGGGCCGCGTCGAAGGCTTCGTTGACCGTCTTGGCGATTCCCATGTTGGCCTCGTGGAAGAAGGCGCGAACCCTGGGGTCCTTGGCCTGATACGCTTCAATGACGCTGCGCGAATCATCGGCCGAGGCGTCATCGACGATGACCAGTTCGAGATCCGCACAGCTCTGGCCCAGCACGCTTTCGATCGACTCGCCGATGAAACGCGCGTGGTTGTATGAAGGCATGATGACGCTGACTAGAGGCATTCCTTCACCCCCTTGATGGTTTGCATCACTTCATCGTCTGTAAGGAACGGGTGCATGGGCAACGAGAGGATCTCAGTGCAAGCTTGCTCGGTTACCGGCAAAGAAACCTGCCTGTGTGATTGTGCATACGCCGGTTGCTTGTGAATCGGTACCGGATAGTGAATCTGCGTCTGGATGCCGCGCTCCGAGAGTCTTTGCTGCAACCGGTCTCTCTGTTGGCATCGGACGACATACAAGTGGTACACGCTTCTGGCATCCTCATGCTCATGCGGCAGAATCAACTCGGTGTCTCTGAGGTGCTCGGTGTAGAGCTGAGCGATGGCTCTTCTTCGGGTGTTCCAGTGATCCAGGTGATGGAGTTTGACACGAAGCAGGGCGGCCTGGATCTCGTCGAGCCGACTGTTGACTCCGACAAACTCGTGGCAGTGCTTATGCTGTTGCCCGTAGTTGCGGGCCATGCGCAGTTTCTCCGCGAGGGCCGAGTCATTGGTGACCGCCATCCCGCCGTCTCCATAGGCCCCGAGGTTCTTTGTCGGATAGAAGCTGAAACACGCCGCGTCGCCCAGTCGACCGACCGGATGACCCTGGTAGGTGGCGCCGTGGGCCTGGCACGCATCTTCAACCACGCTAAGCCTATGTTCTCTGGCGACGGAGACGATAGCATCCATCGCCGCCGGATGCCCGTACAGGTGAACGGGCAGAACCAACTTCGTCTTTCCGGAGAGTTTCGCTTCTATCTTCGTCGGATCCATGCAGTACGTGTCGGGATCGATATCGACGAAGACCGGCGTCGCTCCGTTTCTGACAATGGCATCCGCGGTGGAGATGAATGTGTGTGCGACGGTGATGACCTCATCGCCTTCTTGAATCCCCAGGGCCTTGAGCACAAGAAACAGGGCGTCCGATCCTGAGTTCATGCTGACGCCGTGCTCGACGCCGACATAGGCGGCGAACGCTTCCTCGAAACTCTCGGCCTCTTCGCCCAGCAAGAACCAGCCGCGCTGAACGACCCTCTCCAGAGCAGTTGTCACGTCCTCGCCGATTTCGGCATATTCACGTTTTAGATCAACGAAGGGTATCATGGGATCGGATCAATGGATATCCATCTCGTACGTATCGTAGACAGTGGCTCTGGCGCCGAATTCCTCTTTCTGTTTCACCAGTCCCACGTTCAGGAACCGGCCCTGGTCTTCCGTGGAGATGCCGAAGTCGAAATACCGCTTCTGGGCAAACACCTCGGTGATGAGGAAGTCCAGCAAGCGGTCGCTCGCGAACAGCGCCTTGCCTTCGTTGGTGCTGGCGATGTATTGCGTGTGGGCGACGGTATCGGTCTCGTAGACGATCGCGCCGGCAACCATGGTATCGTCCCGGGAGGCCGCAAAGAGCTTGATGTGTTCTGGGAACCGCCCGGCGAGCAACTCGATCTCCTCGAGAGTGTGGGTGGGTTTGACGCCGTATCGCTTCTGGAGGACCTCTTCTTCGATAGCCATGAAGGCGCCGAAATCCTCGCTGCGACCAACGGTCAATCCGCTGTTCTTGCTCTTCTTGATCGACCACTTCCGTCCCTTGCTCAAGCGCACCCGGTCCTGCATCCAGATCGTCGAGGAAACGTCTCGTCGTGTGAGCCGGGCATTGTGGCGGAACAGTGCATACAGATCCTCTTCAGCCGGGACATGGTGGTAAATGTGAGGTATGGCCTTGTAGATGATCCGCCGGATCCCGCGCTGTTTCAGGAAGTCATGCAAGGCTTCGAACACCTCCAACATGACCGGCGTTCTCATCCGTTGATTTGACAGGATGCCGCCAAAGGTCAAGCCCCCGTGGCTGTACAACGTGTCGTCCTTCCGATTGGCCGGCATGACGGCAAGCAGCTTGCCGCCCTCAAAGAACAGAAGGGACGCGTCCGTGAAGCGGTCGCTATGGTACTCCAGGTAGTCCCGATAGAACAGGAACGATCCATTCTTGGACAACGTAATGAACTCGTCCCATTGGACCTTGTGCTCCGGCTGGTATTCTACGACGCTCACCATTCTTCGAGAACCGCGTACCCAAAACCGGTACGTCCCATGTCGTTGCCGTTGTAGAACATGTATGTGGTTTCTTCGACGCTCAGGAGACTCGGGTAGGCCAGAGACCGCGAGTCCCAGCCGCTCTCGGAGAGGGTGATCCCGAGTTCGTCGTCGACGCGGGTCCACGTGACGCCATCGGCCGACGTGGCGCAGCCGGCAATGTAGTCGCCCTCCAGAGTGCCTCGTGTGTAGAACATGCGATAGTCTTCACCGCGCCGGATCACTCTGGGCCGGCCAATGCGATACTCCGACCCTGTTCCATCGACCACGAGTGGGCCCTGTCTGGGGAAGGCAATTCCATCGGTCGATTCGGCGTAGTGGATGTTGTAGCGCGGGTAGGGCGTCCCGTTGATCTGTTCCCAACTGTCCCCGGCGGCGTACCATATCCGCCAGATGCCATTCTCCACGAGCACGGAGTGGACCGCCCGGATGTATATTCCCTCATCGCTTCGATCGAGCACGGGCGCTCTGTCGTGCCTGACAAATGAATCCCCGCCATCCTCGCTCAGGGCCAGCCCGGTGAACGCCAGGAATTTCGCCTTCTGCACCTGCTGGAATCCCACATAGTACATGCGCAGGACACCCTCGTGCTCCAGTACTTCGCCCAGAATGACGCCATTGTCGTCGAAAGCCCCCGGTGTCCCCAGATCAAGCGCGGGCTCCTCAGACACGCGAAGGACCTGCGATGGATCGTGCGCATCAAGATCCACGTATCCGATACGACCTATCCCCGACGTGTCCCTGAAGCTTGCGTAGACTCGAATCGTATGGTCATCAAGCAGGATCGGTGTTGGCGTCAGGGCGCTGTGTTGAGCCCAACTTGTCTGCCCGCTGGGACAGTAGACGAGTCCTCGCTTACTCCACCTCATGCTCTGGTTCCTGAACGCCAAATACGCGATAGCTATCTACCAGTACGGCCTTTGACGAGTTGCCCTTGTAGACCTTCCCCGGCTTGGTGTTGCTCATGATGACGGCGCCGGCCCCGATGATGCAGTCCGAGGCGACCTTCTTGTTGTCGGCGATGCAACTGTTGACGCCCAGGAAAGAGCTTTCACCCACCTCGCAATACCCGGAGACAACGACGTGTGACGAGATGAAGCAATTGTCCTTGATGACGGCGCGATGTCCGATGTGGTTACCGCTCCACATGACCACATTGTTGCCGACCCTGGCGTGGTATTGCAGGACGTTGTGCTCGAAGATGAAGCAGTTCTCTCCGATCTCGACGTTTCTCCACACAAAGGCCTGCGAACTGATATACGAAGCGGCCGAGAACCCCTTTTCCTTGGCCTGATGGTAGAGTTTCGTACGCACCCGGTTCAATTGGGTGAACGTGACAGCGACGATGAATTTGTGTTCGGCCGGATTGTAGCGCTCCTGCAATTCCTCGAAGGGAACCACAGGTAGGGAGAAAAGAGTCGGCTCCTTCAGGTAGGGACGTTCTACGGAAAAAGCGACCACCTCGTAGGGCGAATCGTACGTCAGGTATTCGTAAGCGATCTCGGCGAATTCGCCCGCGCCTATGACTATAATCTTGTCGGTCTTGTTCATCGTAGAATGGAAGATGTCGCTCATTGGCCGGGGGTGACTCCTTAATAGCCCCCAGATTAACGGGGGGATTGTACTTCGCTCCCTTTGGACTGTCAACAGACAACTGGTGCTTGCCTTTGGGCCCATAGGGTTGGCCCGAGATGATTGAGCGGCTTCGGAGTGCCTGTGCCGCTGAGTTTACGGCGCTTCTGGATTCACCAGTTCCTTGAACACATGATGGTCCCTGATGTAATCGCTCTCATCGTAGGGTTTGGAGGCCAGTGTCAGGCAGACCGAACCGGAGGAGAAGTTGCTCATCTCCCGCCAGATCATGGACGGAATGTAGAGTCCGTAATAGGAGCGGTTCAGATGGAACCTCTGACTTTCAAACCCGTCGTCGAGGATGACATCGAAGCTCCCCATGGCTGCAATGAGGAACTGCTCCAGGTTCCTGTGCGCATGGCCGCCCCGGGTGGCGCCGCCGGGAACATCGTAGAGATAGTATACGCGCTTGATGTCGAACGGCAGGTGGTTTCCTCCTTCGATGAACGTCAAGTTCCCACGCTCATCCATGATCTTGGGCAGATCGACGATTCTGCACGCATTCAGACGCGTGCCCGCTGCTTTCTTCCTGGCCATGGTGTTCCTACGCACTCCGGTATCATCTGGGGGCGGGATACGAAGCCCGCACAGTTGTCAAGGATGCTTTTTGCCGCCTGATGACAACTGTGGGCAAGTTATGTCCCACGACGACAGATGTCAAAGGAAAACGGGTTGTTTGGGGCGTCCCGACGCTGCAGATGCGCCCTGCATGGATTTTCCTTGATCCGGCACCGGACGAATGCTATCACACGTGCTGTGTCGCGGTGTCGTGACGAACGAAGGATCGGAGTGGCAGGGTAGGGGCTCAGAGAGGCGGGAGCGGGGATGTCGTCACGCTGAGAAGCCACCGGGAATGGAGAACGCAAAGGGTAGTGCAATTCAGTCTATGGCGGCCGCAAACTATTCTCCCTTCGTAAAAGTTCGATCTGGCGCATGTACACTGCATGTTCCATCCGATCTTGGGCATGCCGATTTCTTGAAGTCCCTGGCTCTCGGTGAAGCGGAACTTGGAAAACGATACACCTTGGAGCGAATCGGGTCCGCTTCAAGCTCGCGCGTCTTCCGGTTCAGGTTGAAGATCAGCGGTCAGGACAGACGCGTCTACTACAAAGAGTATATGGACCGGTCCTTGGGGGATGCTCTCAAGCACGTGGTGCGGGCCAGCCGCGCTCGGCGGGCGTTCCGGGCTTCGATGATGCTCAACCGGAACGGGTTCCAAGCCCCCGAAATTGTGGCGCTAGGCGAGGATCGGGTGCTTCTCTGGAACAGACGCTGCTTTCTGGTGACGTTCGAAGCGGTTGCCGCTTTGCCTTTGTATTCGCTCCTGGAAGAGGATTCATCTATCCTTGAGGTAGAGCTACTGCGTCGGAAGCGAGCCCTCATTCGCACTCTGGGCAAAACTGTCGGCCGCCTACACGCTCACGGTATCGTGCATGGGGACCTGCGGCCTGGCAATGTCTTGGCTCGCTGGGAACAGGACCACTGGAGTGTGTGCCTCTTGGATAACGAGCGAACGCGCAAGTACCCTTGGGTCCCGCCGAGCCTTCGGCGGAAGAACCTCGTGCAGATTGGGATGCTCCGAACCGGCGTCAGTCACACGGATCGCCTGCGCTTCTGGCGGGCGTATCTTACCGAGTGCCCGTCTCTGTATCCGAAGCGAAAGCAATGGGCCAAACGCGTCCATACCCGGACTGTTGAGCGTCTGAAGAAGGATTGACCGCTCAATAGCAACGCCCATTCGCAGAGGGGTGACTCGCGATGTGGGGCACGCTCAGCATGTCAACCCCGTTTGTAGATGCCGAGTAGATAGGCGCTCCAGGCCGGGGAATTGAATCGACTTAGAAAGGGCAAAAACGATAGGACCTTGCCCTGCAGTTTGAAGGTGTAACGGATTAGCAGATTCATCGGTGTACGGCGTTCGCATCGTTTCAAGGTTCTTGGCTGATACCCGGCAAGATAGCCCTTGAAGAGCGGAGTCATTCCGAATTCGTCTTCCAGGATTCGCCAGTTCTCCAGGTCCATCGCCTCCAGATTGTGTCGAGAGAGCATATCGGGCGCCGTGCGCGTCAGCACCTTTTGGCTGATCCCTCTGAGATTGGGGACGCCCAGGATGAGGATGCCGTTTCTCGTGAGCAGATCCACATGGCGCCGCAGGATATCGCCCAGGTCGTCGAAATGCTCGATGAAACCCATCGACAGCACGATATCGAAGCGAGGCAGATCGGATAGATCGCTGAAGAAATCGCGATGGTACAGCGCGACGTCCAATCCCAGCAGATCGAAATTCTCCCGTGTCTTGCGGCACCCGGCTTCGGAATACTCCAGTACGGAGGCTGCGTAGCCGTGGAACTTGCTGAGATAGGCGGCGAACTGTCCGGGCGCGCCGCCAATCTCCATGGCCGAGAGTTTCCCCGCGGGAAGATGCGCCTGAAGAACGCGGATGATCTCCTTGGAGATCGGATGCTTCGTGTCAGGCTCGACGATCTCTGGAAGACGGACCTTGTCCCAGCGTTCATCCCAGTATTGTTTCTCTGTCAATCGGACTTCTGACACATGCGTCTCCGGACCCGGCGTCGTCTTTGCTACGATGCAGGGCTGGCGAACCCCTGTCTTCGAAATCGGTGCTGTCGAACCTTTCATCTCCATGCGACGGCCCCTTTGTCCCATAGAATACCTTGTTTGATGCTTGATGTCCAAGTATGATACCGCCTGGCGCATACTCCTCGTAGCGGAGAAGGCGTACGACGGGCGAGGTCCTGCGTTGGCGGGGAATCGTCTCAACGAACCAGGGAGATGGCAGTATCGGCATGTTGGAAGACGGCAAGATTACAGTGGCGCTGCTGTGGAAAGCGCATGATGAGAACGCCACGTCTGTCAATGATCTGGCCGGAGCTCTTGATGGGAATCGGTTTGAGGTGATCTTCATCTTTCTGGGGGCGGTGACCTCGAAAACATGGATGGAGGAGGCCGGTCATGAAGTGTACTACCTGTCGGATAAGCGGCGACTTGGTTTTCTGAACCCGGCCCGCGTGCTCAGATTGGCGAAGATACTCCGCCGCCACCGCGTCGATGTGCTCCATTGCCATAACCACAAGGCCAACGTATACGGCACCTTGGCTGCGTCGCTGGCCGGGACGCCGGTCGTTCTGGCCCAGATTCACGGGCTTCGTCGCGCCCGCAATCTGCGGCGCAAAATAACCAACCTCATGGTGTTCCGAAAGGCCAGACGAATCCTGGCCGTGGCCGACGCCGTCAAGCAGGATGTGCTCAGCAGCAACTGGGGCGTTCCGCGTGAGAAGCTTGCTGTTCTGGAGAATTCGGTGGATTATGAGCGTTTCGCTCGTTCGACGATCTCTCGATCGCAGGCGCGTCAGATGTTGGGCGTCCCGCCCGACGGCGTGATCTTCGGCACGATAGGCCGCCTGGCGCCGACGAAGGGCTTCTCCTATCTTTTGGACGCCTTCTGCCGTGTCAAACGGGAGGTGCCGTCGTCTCAACTCGTGTTCTTAGGTGATGGTCCGAGCCGATCGGAACTGGAGCAGCGTGCGGCGGCAACGCCTTTTCGCGAGGCGGTCCACTTCCTGGGGCATCGGCCGAATATCGAGCAACTGCTCCGTGGGATGGATGTGTTTGTCCTGTCCTCCGTTGCCGAGGGCATGCCCCGCGTGATTCTGGAGGCTATGGCGGCCGGCGTTCCCTGTGTCTGCACCTCGGTCGGCGGCATTCCGGAAATGCTGGATGACGGGACGCTGGGATCCCTTGTCCCGGCCCGCGACTCGGAACAACTCGCCGCGGCCATGGTGGAATGGGCGAACCGGCCCGAACAGGAGCGGACCGCACATGTCGAGAAGGTCCGCGAGTACACCCGGAGGCACTATTCTCACGACGTGCTGACCGATCGATTGGCGCAGTTGTATGAAGATGAGTTTGCCAAGCAGCACAGTGCAACGAACGGTGGCTCGACGTAGAGCCAGGGGCGGAATGGCAGGACGCTTCCTCATGCTATCGCACGGGTCGGAGAAGGCTTTATGACAAGAGACACTGCGCGATGAACCTGCTCGTCCTAACGAACAAGCCAGACCGCGCCAGTTTCAGACAGCGTATCGGTGTGCACCTACCGCTATTGGAGAGGGCGGGAGTTCGCTGTGACGTCGCCCGGCTGCCGGCCGGGGCGGAGGCGCGCCGACGATTGTACCGACAGGCGAAGGCTTTTGATGCGGTTTTTCTCCAACGCAAATTGCTCAATCTCTGGGATGCGTTCTGGCTGCAGCGCTATAGCGCGATGCTCTTCTATGATTTCGACGATGCGATCATGTACCGCGACCGTCGTCCCGACGCGCCGTGTCGAGGTCGTCGGCGACGTTTCCAACGCACGGTGCGTGCAGCGGACGTGGTCATTGCCGGAAATGAGTATCTGGCGGCGCACGCCCGAAGTCACAACACGTCCGTGCAAGTGCTTCCTACGGCCCTGGACGTAGCGCCATACACGATGATTCGGCCGCCGCGCACCGACCAGAAGACGCGTTTGGTGTGGATTGGCAGCCGCAGTACACTCAAGTATCTTGCCGACCTGAAGCCGGCCCTGGAGGCGGTAGGCCGACGGCATCCCGATGTCGTACTGCGAATCGTGGCCGATGCATTTCTCGATTTGGACAACATGCTCGTTGAGAAAGTGGCCTGGTCCAAGGACACCGAGGCGCAGAGTCTGGTAACCAGTGACATCGGTTTGGCGCCTCTGCCGGACGACGCCTTCTCTCGGGGCAAATGCGGGTTCAAGATCTTGCAGTATCAGGCCGCGGGCCTTCCGGTGGTGGCTTCCCCTGTCGGTGTGAATGCCGAATATGTGCGCGACGGATTCTCCGGTTGCCATGCCAGCGGCCCGGAGGCCTGGATTGCCGCACTCGATGCGCTTCTGAGCGATCCGCCCCAGCGTGAGGCAATGGGGCTGCGTGGTCGCCAAGACGTTGCTCGATACGACCTGAAACCGATTGGCGAGCGCCTTTGCTCGATCATTCAGCAGTGTGGGCCGGGAGAACCCGGAAGGAAACGCCGCTGACCCGACTGGTGGACTATGGAGATTTGACGATGGAGCCACAGATTCGAATCAACCTGGATGAGGCGCTGACGTGTGGGAAGCCCGTCGTTGTCGAACTGGGATGTGGGCGGAAGCGAAAGCCCGGGCGCATTACAGTGGACCGGGTCGATCTGCCCCAGGTCGATATTCTTGCCGACCTGGAGGAGGGCTTGTCGTTTCTTCCGGATGGATGCGTGGATGAGATTCACAGCCGTAGCGTGCTGGAACACATCGTGAACTTCGAGCATCTCCTCCGTGAGATGATGAGGGTGCTGAAACCGCAGGGGACGGTCCACATCTATGTGCCGCATTTCTCCAATCCCTATTACTACTCGGACTATACTCACCAGCGATTCTTTGGCTTGTACAGCTTCTACTACTTCGTTGATGCGGACCATCAGTTGAGGCGCAAGGTTCCGACGTTCTATACGGATATCCGCATTCGTGTGATCTCTCTGCGACTGGTGTTCAGATCGCCGTTTCGGATCAGGCGTATGGTGAAGAAACTCTTCGGCGCGTTGTTCAACGCCCACCCCTGGTTGCAGGAGTGGTATGAGGAAACGCTCTGTTATGTCTTCCCGTGCGATGGGATTGAGGTCGTGTTCGGCCCGGCGTGACTATGGAGCCAGCGGAAGCCGCTCTTCTCTATCAGACGACGCAGTTCGTCTCTGAAGATGGCGTGGTCTTGTGGCGCATAGCCGTGCAGGAAACGCAGGCAGTCCCGGAGCGGGACGTAGCCGACCATGCGTTCGTGCAGATGGTGGAGATCTTTCAACCGGCGTCCTCGTCCGATCCGCGACCTGAAGCGGGCGTCCTCGTAGTCGAGCAGGAGAAACTCGAATGTCCTCTCTGACTTGCGGATGAGGATGTTGCGCGGGGACAGATCGGTATGGCACGCGCCTTGGTCGTGGAGGTTGCGAATGAACCGAGCCAGCAGGGCGATCGCCGGGCGAGGAGCGCCGTGCTGGGGAACCCAGAGATCGAGTCGCTCGGCGCTCTCGGCCAATTCCGTCACGATCAACGCCGGGCCGGTCGGTCGGCGCTCGGCGTAGCCCAGCATTCGGGGGCAGTTGACGCCCAGCCTGCCCAGTCGCAAGCCGTGTCGGTAGGCCCGCCGACCCTTGGCGAATCCGGCCGCAACTCTCAGCTTGGTTCGCATGCGCTCGTCATAGAACAGTTTGACACAACTGGTCCGCCCGTCGAGCCGCACGCCCAGAACGCCTGCGCGGCCTCCGAAGGAGATCCGCCAGAGGTCATCCGAAGAGGGAAGTTCCCAGCGAGACCCCTCGCCTCGATAGTCAGTGTAAACGCGCCTCGCCACGCCCTCGATGTAGGCTTGATCGCTCGGCTCGACGCTGCAGAAGTTGATATCCCCGCTCTTGTGAAACTGCATGCATCCTCAAGAGATTGCTTTTGATCGTTCTGGTTGCCCGAGCGAGTATATCATGAGGACGGGCGTTTTTCGAGAATCGACTCGTACAACTGACACAGCTCACGGGCGACCCGCGCGATCGAGACCTTGCTGCGCAGGTCGTCGCATTTGATTGCCTCGACCGCCTTCGTGACATTCTCCGTTGCGCTGAACTGTAGCATCGCCTGGCTCAGGGCGTCGATATCCTCAGGTGAGTCGAGAACGATGCCATGGCGACCGTCAACGAATTGATCGGCGGCGCCGTTGAACCGCGTGGTAATGACGGGCTTGCCGGCTGCGAGGGCTTCGAGGATGAAGCGGCTGGCCGGATCATAAAACGTGGGCAGGACCCCGACGTCACAGACGGATAAGGCATCCCTCACATTCCGGTCCGCCCCCAGAAAGAGAACGTGTTGAGCGACGCCAAGTTTCTCTGCCAAGCGCCGATATGGATCCGCTCTCCCGGCGCCCAGGATGATCAGGTTTGGCATGCGCTCCATTGAGGCTGCGACCGCTCTCGGCAAGGCCTGGATCAGGCGGTCCAACCCCTTGAGGCGGAAGTTGTGGGCGGCAAACAGCAGCAGCAGGGGAGTGTCTGTGTCGGCGAGTCGTAGCTTCTCGTAGATTTCCGATCGCACCCGGTCGGTCGTTTGAGGATCGGTCTCGTGCTCTGTGTTCACGCCATTGAGATTCAGGACGATGCGCTGCCGAGGCGTTCCGTAGTGGGAGACGAGCTGCTCGACCACGTAGTTCGAGAGAGCGGCGACGAGGGGACCATCCGGCCCCTGACAGAGTGATCGCTCGGCGTACAGGCGCTGAGCGCGACGCCGGTTCGTAAAGGCGGTGGCCCGCTTCCACCATCGTTCGAGTGGGCTCCGATAGCTGGCGGCATTGCGCAGCAGCGTCTCAGCGTAGGTGCCCCCACGCGGCTGGTACACATTGGCGAAGTCGAAGGGCAGGACGCTGTGGACGATGTCGTAGTGATTGCGCGACAAGTGCTGCTTCAATGCTCGACCGAAGACACCGAGACTCACTCGCTTGCCTGGGATCTCGCTGCAGAGGACGTGGACGGTGTCGCTCTGAGCCGTCCCCTTGGCTGCCAGGAGGTCTGCTCGCCAGCCGTTATCGCGCAAGGCGCTGGCGACCTCGGCCATTGACCGTTCGGCGCCGCCCAGGGCGATATCCGCGCGTTCAACGATGAGGGCTACTCGCCTGGTCATTCAGCACGTCTCACTTGCACAGTCAAGAAACGGCACGGGCACGCGATGCTTTCGATTGTGACGGGCCATTCGCATGGCCTTTCTCTGCACGGCGACGATCATTCGTTTGTCGCAGGGCTGCAGTCGTCGCCCGCAATAGGCCCGGTAGAAGCGGAGGCGGTCTGCCGCGGAAAAATGCTCTTTCGGCGCCGAATAATGCAGTTGCGCCAGATCCTTGATTTGGAACCGCCTTTGTTGCATCGGCTTGAAGGCCCGCGCCAGGTCGATCAGACAAAACGCGCCCTCGGTCGAGCGGAAGATATGGGACAGATAGAGGTCGCGATGGCGGTATCCCGTTTCATGGAACTGCTTGACGAATCGCGCCAGACGACGAATGAATTCGCGCCGTTTTCGCAGGCTCGCCGGCGTGGGGGCGTCGCCAAAACAGTCGGGCAATCTGCGCTCGAGCGATTCTGACCGAGCGACCTCTCGGGTCATGAGGAAGCTCCTGTTCTCGAACAGCGTGTCCCACTGCTCCCCCCAGGCGATGGTGCACGGCGTCCCGATGCCTTGAGCCGCCAGGGTCCTCGCAGTCTCGTGCTCGATGCGCCCAAAACTGACGCGCCGTCGATGCACGAGCCAGTTGGCGATCTGTTTGAGTCGTGGGGGTTGTTGGTACCACTTGAGATAGAGCTGGACAGGTGCGTCACTACCCGGAACTGCCACCTCGATCTGAAACCGGCGTCGGTGGCGCCCGATGTTGGGCTTGGCCATATCGGTGCCCTGGTCGAAGGCAAAGACCGTTCCCAGGGAGGTCAAGCCCAGATCCGCCAACACGCTCTGAAGCTCCGGCGTCACCCAGAAACCCGGTGTTGTTTCACGCGGTTCGGGGCGCTCGGTCATCTCGGATTGGCTTTCCACGGCCGGTTTCATGCTAGACGCACTGGCTCAACAGGGTTTCGGCGGCGGCGAAGACCTCCGCGGGTTTGATCTCTCTCATGCATTCGTGTTGCTTGGGGCAGACCTTCTTGTGACAGGGCGAGCAATCGAGTTCCTTGCGTACGATCAGCGTTTTCTCGAGGTTGGCCGCCGTGTAGGCCGGATCGGTCGATCCGAAGATCACCACGACGGGGACATCCAGCGCCACCGCATAGTGGCGCGGGCCCGTATCGTTGGTGATCAATAGGTTGCACCGCTTGATCATCGGTTTGAGCGTCTCCAAATCGACGCCGTGAGCGCGGGCGTCGATGAGGTCGACTTTTGCCCGATCGAGAATCGCGCGGCGAATCTCCTCCTCGCCCGGCCCAGTGAAAAGGACGACCTTCGTCGCCAGTTGCCCCTGACACATCTCCGCCAGTTCGGCGAAGTACTCCGGCGGCCAGCATTTTGAAGAGCCGAAACTGGCGCCGGCGTTCAGGCCGATGACGAAGTCGGTTTCATCGATGCCGCAAGACTCCAGCAGCGCCTCGCCGCGCTGACGCAACGCATCGCCGATGAACAGTTGCGGCTTGATGGGATCGGGGATCTCCAGTCCCAGCCAGCGGCAGATCTCCAGGTAGTAGTCCACCATGGGGATTGGCACAATTCCCTGGTTGTTCCTCTGGACGGTTGGTCCGCCGGCCAGCAGGAGACCCCGGCCGTCACGGTTGTAACCATAGATCCGTTTGATTCCGCCCAAACGCGTGATCAGAGCCGAGCGCAGCGAGTTCGTCAGTAGAATCGCCGCGTCCGCGCGGATTTCGCGGAGCTGACGACGCGTTTGACGAAAGCCGGCCCAGGATCGGTCATCGCATTCGATGAAGCCGTCGAACCAGGGGCTGTCCCGGACGATGTCTTCGGTTCCCTTCTTGAGAAGCCCGATGGTTTTCGCCTGGGGCAGGTTCGCCCGGAGGCATTCGAAGACCGGGGTCGCCATGACGATGTCGCCAACCCAATTGGGGCAGCGAACGACGAGCGTTTTGACATGTGTGAGGCTTGATGTCACGGTAGCAGTCTCAGAGAAGGACCCGGAGCTTCTCGCAGGTCACTTGTCACGTTTCAGTGTCTTGTCCACAAAGGAAACAGGGGCTTTCGCACCGCCTCTATGGCCCGTCCCTACCGCCGGCCCTGCATGATGTAGAACGTCAGAGCCATCGTCTGCAGCACGGCGCCGAAACCCAGCGCGGTGAAGGTGTTGTCAGTCTGCGTGTCGGGCCTCATGAGGAACCAGAGCGCCATGAGCAGGCAGAAGAGCACAAAGACTTGTACGATCCCGGCCAGCAGACGCATGATGGAGAACTCATCGAACGATTCGCTCTTCTGGGTGCGTTTGAGCTGCTCGAGAATCTCCCCCAGCAGACGCGCCGTCTCCGTGTCGTCCAGGGAGGATTCTTCTATGTCCGAAGGCTCCTCCTCCTGGGGCGAATCGATACGCAGTTCTTCAGCCTCCAGCGGCGTGACAGAGTATTCCGGCTCGGCTTCCGATTCGATCGTCTCGGCCTGGGGTTCCTCGGCCTCGGTGGGGGCCTGCTCGTCCTGGGTCGAACGATGGAATTTCTTGATCATATTGGCGGCCTCCCTGATATTGACGGCAATGCCATCGGGTCCGTCCTCGCCGGTCTCATCGGGACCGGCCCCCGTTGAGCGGAGCAGGATCGTTCGGCATCCGGCGCGACGTCCGGCTTCGACGTCACGCGGGCTGTCGCCGATCATCCACGAGCGCGTCAGGTCGATGTTCATATCTTCGGCCGCGGCCAGCAACATCCCGGGCTCGGGCTTGCGCCAGTCGCTGTCCTGACGGTATTTCGGGATCACGCCCTCGGGATGGTAGGGGCAGTAGTAGATCCCGTCGAGCGTCGCGCCCTTCTGGGCGAGCAACTCAGTGAGCCGTTCGTGAATGCGTCCGAGCATCTCTTCGGAGACGATACCGCGGGCCACCCCGGATTGATTGGTGATAATCACGGCCTGATAGCCCATCAGCTTCAGTTCTTTGAGGACCTCGGCTGTCCCATCCAGCAGCTTGACCTGGTCGGGGTGATTCAGATAGCCCGGATCCTCGATCAGCGTCCCGTCCCGGTCGAAGAACACCGCTGCATTCGTCATAGCGTCCTGCGTTTGCTCAGTCACTCGGTGAAACTCCGTTCCACAAGATCACAAATGATGTGGTAAGCTAGTTGGTGGATTTCCTGGCTCCGTGCCGTACGCGGTGCGTCGGCGCAGAGACAGAGGTCCGCGAGGTTCTCCAGCGGGCTATCCTTGCGACCGGTGAAGGCCAGAATCTGCGCCTTGCGCTGTCGCGCGACCTCGACGGCTTTGAGCACATTAGCCGAGGTGCCGCTGGTGGAGAAGCCCCAGAGAATGTCGCCCGGCTTGATCAGGGCTTCCGCCTGGCGGGCGAAAACGCTCTCATAGTCGTAGTCGTTGGCGACACAGGTCAGTATCGACGTATCGGTCGACAAGGCTACGGCCGGCAAGGCCCGACGCTCCGTTTGGAACCGGCCCACGAATTCGCCTGCGACGTGTTGGGCGTCGGCGGCCGAGCCGCCGTTACCGCAGAGATACAGGGTGTGGTTCGCCTCAAACGCCTGGGCGATCATCTCCGCCATCTGTACGAGGATGGCAGGTCCCGACGTTTCGAACTCGACCACCATGGCCTGATGGGCGGCGATGATCTCTCGGATTCCATTCTCCCGGTCTTGACTCATCAGGTGTCCGTCCGCAAGGTATTGATCTTCTCGATGGTCGCCGTCGAACTCTTGCCCTGCACGAGCGGGGCGACGACGATCTTTCCGCCATAGGATTCCACGAACTCCCAGCCCACGACGCCTTCCTTGTCGTAGTCGCCGCCCTTGATCAGGATGTCGGGGCGTAGCGCCTTGATGAGGCCCAGCACGCTGGGGTCTTCAAAAACCGTGACGAAATCGACGGCTTCCATGCCGCTGAGCACCTCGGCGCGGTCATGCTCGTTGTTGACCGGGCGCCCCGGTCCCTTCAGTTCTCGCACCGAACTGTCGCTGTTGAGACCGACGACGACGAGGTCCCCATGGGCGCGACACGATTCGAGGTACTCGACATGGCCGCGATGAATGACATCGAAGCAGCCGTTGGTGAAAACCACGGTCTGACCTCGGGCCCGTCGCCAAGCCAGTTCGTCCTGCAGTTCGTCCAGGGAGCGGACCTTGTTAGTTCGCTTGCCGTATTGCTGGGCGATCTCATGGATCATTTCGGATTGGGTAACCGTCGCGGCTCCGAATTTCTCCACCTCGACCCCGCCGGCGATGTTCGCCAGATGGACGGCGGTTGGGTAGTCGCTCTCGGCCGCCAGACTCACCGCCAGGGTGGCCAGCACCACGTCGCCGGCGCCGGTTACGTCATAGACGGTCCGAGGCTGGATCGAGATCAGCTCGCCGCCTTCGCGAGTCGCCAGATAGGCGCCGTCCTTGTCCAGGGTGATGACCACCGCTTCGAGCGACAGGTCTTTGAGAAGATGCTCGGCCGCGCGGCCCGCATCGGCCTCGTTGCTGATCTCGAAGCCGACCGCCGTAGAGGCTTCGCGCCGGTTGGGGGTCAACAGGGTGGCGCCGCTGTACTTGGCGTATTCCCGGCCCGGCGTGGGATCGACGAGGATTCGCTTGCCCGCTTCTTTCGCCAGCCCGACCATCTGCTGACAGATCGGATCGGTCAGGACCCCTTTGTTGTAGTCCTGCAGGCAGACGATGTCGGCGCAGGGGAGGATCTCGCGGTAGTGACGGAGCATCCCCTCGCCCACCTCGATGGGCACCGGGTCGGTTACCTCCCGGTCGATGCGCATCAGTTGCTGTTTATGGCGGTGTTGGGCCAGGCCGATGATGCGACGCTTTGAAACGGTGGGGCGGTCGTTCGTCCGGTGCAAGGCGCCGGTGTCGACCCCGAGGTTCGTCAACATCTCGGTGAGGGTCTGACCCTCGGCGTCGCCCCCGACGACGCCGATACAGATCGGTCGGGCGCCCAGAGCGGCCAGATCGGCGGCCACCGAGGCGGCGCCGCCGCAGCGGTATTCGGTCTTGGTCACCGTCAGTACGGGCACCGGGGCCTCGGGGCTGATGCGTCCCGCGTCGCCGTATACGTACGCATCGAGCATGAAATCGCCGACGACGAGTATCCGCGGCGATCCGAGGTTGCCGATTGTCTTCAGTAGCTGTTCATACATGGTCGTAGCACTCTTATCCAGCCCGCTCCGGGGCGATATTCACGAGCCCAGTATACTACCGCTCAGTATCCGTTCAATCAAGGATGTTAGCAAATCCCCGCCCTCGGTGAATCGCATTTCGACGGGCAGATACGCCAGCGGAACCGGCGGCGGCGCGTCGATCAGCGGTGTGATCTTGCTCCAGTCTTTGGAACTGGTCACCAGCAGGTCCGCTCCCTGCGATTGAGCATCGTGGTAGATCCTCTCCAGGCAGGGCTTGGTATAGGCGTGGTGGTCATCGAACGCCAGCGAGCCGGCCAGTTCACCCGCACAGCCGGCGACGGTTCGGAAGAAGGCGTCCGGATTTCCCAGGCCGCAGAAGGCGAATACGCGGTGTTCTCGCAGGGAGGCCGTTCCGGTCTGCGAGCCGTCGTAGAGGTGCAGTTCTGTCGGCGCGTGGACGGCGCGAGCGATCACCAATGCGGGATTGATCGCGCGAACTCGGTCCTCAATTCGGCTCAGAGCCTCGCCGCTCACCTGGTCGCTGCGGGTGATGACGACCGCGCCGGCTCGTTTCAGGCCGCTGAGTGGCTCGCGGAGCAGGCCGGCCGGCAGGAGTCGATTGAAGCCGAAGGGCTGTGTTGCGTCGATTGCTATGATGTCCAGGTTCCGGCCCAGGCGTCGATGCTGGAAACCATCGTCCATTAGCAGGACCTGGGCGCCGTGATTGCGGATCGCGTCATTCGCACCGGCGATGCGATCGGGATTGATGATCACCGCAGCGCCCTCAGATGCGGCGGCTAGTTCGGCCGGTTCATCCGCCAGGCCGTGCCCGGCCTTGTAGCCTCGCGTCAGAATCGCGGCGCGCAGGCCCTTGGTGGACAGCAGGCGGGCCAGGCAGGCCACCAGCGGGGTCTTGCCCGTACCGCCCGTGGTCAGGTTGCCCACGCAGAACACGGGAACGTCAACTCGCCGAACCGACAACCATCGATGGGTATAGAGGGCGTTGCGAAGACGCATGACCAGCCCGTAGGGCCAGGACAGAATCGCCAGCAGCAACCGGCCGGGAATCCCCATCAGCGGGGGCGCTTGCCCGGATATCAGCTTGCGGTGCGTTTGCTGGTCCAACTGCCGGCTCCCCGATGGTGGTCCAATTCCGCTAGGCCGGGACGAGCATGGCGGCGCCGATCTCTCGGGCCTTATCCGGTCCGTAGAGCACGTCGACCAGTTTCAGCGCGAACTCGATCGCCACGGCCGGGCCCTGTGCGGTGACGAACGACCCGTCGACCACGACGCGGTCATTCGAGACACATGCCGGATCGAGCAGGCTCTGCATCGAGGGGTAGCAGGTGGCTCGGACACCGTCGATCAGTCGATGATGGTGCAGGACAATCGCCGGCGCCGCACAGATCGCGGCGATGATGCGGCCGGCGGCTTTCTGAGCCTTGAGCAGGGCCAGAAGCTCCGCCGAATCGCGCAGGTGTTCAGCGCCCGGCATGCCGCCCGGCAAGGCGATGCAGTCGTATGTCGCACCCGCACAGGCGGCCAGGGTTGTGTCGGCTGTCCACCTCACCCCACGACTGGCTGTGATCTCCTTGGCGCCGACCGAGGCGACGGTGACCTCTGCATTGGCGCGGCGCAGCGTGTCGATGATGCCGGCCGCTTCGATCTCTTCGGTCCCGTCGGCGATAGGAACGAGCACTTTCTTGCTCATGTCAGACTCCTTCCACTAGCGGCGACGATGGTCACGCCGGCCGGCATCTGAGCCGTTCGGCCCTACATCTTGGCGATGATCGCGTCGGCCATTTCACTGGTCCCAACGGCGGTCGGATCGTCGCGATGGGGTTTCATGTCGTACGTCACGTCCTTGCCCTCGGCGATGACAGCCGCGACGGCGTTTTCCAGCTTGTCGGCCTCGTCCATCATGCTCAAGTGCCGCAGCATCAGGACGCCGCTGAGGATCAACGCGACGGGGTTGACCTTGTTCTGTCCCTTGTACTTCGGGGCGCTGCCGTGGGTGGCTCCGAAGATCGCGGCTTTGTCGCCGATGTTGGCGCCCGGGGCGACGCCCAGTCCACCGACCAGGCCGGCGGCCAGATCGCTGATGATGTCGCCGTAGAGGTTGGGCAGCACGATGACGTCGTAGAGTTCGGGCTTCTGGATCAGTTGCATGCACATGTTGTCGACGATGCGATCCTCGAACTCGATATCGGGGTAGTCCTTGGCGACTTCGCGGCTGACGTCGAGCCAGAGGCCGTCGGAGAACTTCATGATGTTGGCCTTGTGCACGCTGGTGACCTTCTTGCGGCCCATCTTGCGAGCGTAGTCGAAGGCAAAACGCACGATGCGGCTGGTGCCTTCCACTGAGATCGGCTTGATGCTGACGCCGGCATCCGGCTTGACCGTCCGGTCGCTGTGCTTGTTGAGCCAGTCGATCAACTCCAGCGTGTCGTCCTGGCCCTTCTCGTACTCGATGCCCGCGTAGAGGTCCTCGGTGTTCTCACGAACCACGACCAGATCGATGTCGGAATAGCGGCTCCGCACGCCTTCATAGCTCTTGCAGGGACGCAGGCAGGCGTAGAGGTCGAAACTCTGACGCAGATGGACGTTGATGCTGCGGAATCCCGTTCCGACGGGGGTCGTGATCGGGGCCTTCAGCGCCACACCGTCGCGGCGAATGGATTCGACCGTCGCGTCGGGCAGGGGAGTGCCTTCCCGCTCCATGACGTCCACGCCCGCCTCGGCGATATCCCAGTTGATCTTGGCGCCTGTCGCATCAATGCATCGGCGGGTCGCTTCGGCGATCTCCGGGCCGATCCCGTCTCCGGTAACCAATGTAACGTTCGTCATGCCAATCTACTCCTAAGGGGTCTCGAAACCACGCATAATAATGACGAACGCGGTCCTGGTCAACTGTCTACCCGCTGGCCCGGACGCCGCGGGGCCGGTGCGTTGTGGAGTTGCCGGGCGGACCCATGTCTACGGAGGTTGTAAGTGTAGTCTTGGAAAAGGGTTAGGTTCTGGTTGGGCCTAGTCAAGGACGGTGAGGCCCTTCTGCTGTGCGTAGCTACGAGCGGTGGCGATCTCGTCGCCGGTGGGCCGGCGGTTGATTGCGGGGTGAGCGGCCGCCTC
>JANQFY010000202.1 GCA_028277585.1 Sedimentisphaerales bacterium | reverse complement strand
CCCCGGCGTTGACGGGCTGGGTGTTCTTCGCGGCGGCGCGCGCTCCCGAACCGGCTCGCGGCGCCTTGGGCAAAAGGGACAGCCGCGCCGGCCCGACGGCTTCCTCATCGTTTGAACTGGGCAGCGCTTCGTACTCCGCAAGTATCTCGCTGGAGTTGGCCTGGAACAACTGGGCCGTCTTCGAGCCGGACCGTTCGACGGACGACGTCATTCGCCACGGCAGTTTGGACCCAACCGGCGTGCAAGCGGCCTCTGGCGTTCCTTCCGTGGGCTGGAATGTCTTGGAAAAGGATGAAGGCCGTGCACCATCGAGAATGAATGCACCGGCCAACAGCGCGGCGGCGATACAGATGGCCGCGGCGTGCGCATGTGGCGGTGCCCAAGCGTCTCTTTCGCGCAATCCTGGATCGGATACGGCGGCTACGCCCGCCGGAGACGGTACCGGGATGAGTCCACCGACGGGCGAGACAGCCGGAGGGCGCGGACACGACGGGGACGGTCTGTCCGGATCGACAATAGACGGCTGTTTGCCGGCCGATTCCCCTCGCAAAACCGGGCGTAATCAACCGGGTATGTCCTGCGCCGAGCACAGATTACGCTTGCCGATCTCGGGATCGTTGATAGAATCGCTAGAAAGGCCGACGACGGTCGTTGGCCAGAACCTATCCGGGAAATCCCGGGAGACGCGTTTCCCATTGGTACAAAGGGAGATTGTACGATGGTGATCAAGGATCGTAGTGTTGTGATGCATGGTAGTTTGTGCTGGGAACCGGGCGGCCGCAGGATGGGGCATCTCGGTCTGATGGCTGCTGTGGCGATGTTGTGTCTGGCAGGTGTTGCTCAGGCGGACTTCCAGGTGATTGGGACAGTTAATGCTGTTCCAGATCTTCACACCGCGATGTTCGCCTACAATGACCCCGGCCAGTGGGATGTCTGGGACCAGGAGTTTATTGGTTCGGATATGGGCATATGCGATCCCTATAGTACGGTGTCTCTGGTGCCAGCCGGGAGCGCCCGCTCGCGTTGCGGCGTCAGCAAGTTCGATCCATCCTTGGGAACTCTCTCTCAGGTGGATGTCACGATCCACATCCAGACCGCGCTGGGACTGGATATGAAGACAGCGATGGCGGCGTCACAGGAATGGGTTGATTGGTCCCCTTCTGTTGATGGTCAGAGCTTCCGGTACTCGATGGAGAGCAAGCTTCTTGGTGTCCCCAACAGCGGGACGGCCTCGCTCAGTGTCGACCTGGTCACAGACCCGGGCACGATCGAGTTCGATATTGGAGGCGATGAAGTCTTTGATCTTCAGTACGACGATGGTAGCTATGTGAGTATCACTAACGGGTATGCTTGGGATGAGGTTTCTTTCAGTGTGGACCCGAGCCTAGCGGTCCGTTCGGCTGGCGATCTCATGCTCTGGTTCGAGACCACTGTCGATTTCGAGTACTCAGACTGGTTCCTGGGGTCTGATCCTACGGGGGCCTGCGCCATCGGCGTTGAACTGAGCCACATTCCCGAAACATACGCCACGGTCACCTACATCTATACTCCTCACCCCGTGCCCCCGAGCGTTGTTCCCGAACCCGCCTCGGTCGCGTTGATGGGCGCTGCGGCTGTTGCGTGCTTCCGGCGTCGGAAGATGGGCTGAGTAGGAACCTGATGGACGGTGCTCAAATCGGACGGTATTGCTCTGCAGAGAAGGAGGGCAACACTGTTCTATAGGATTTGGTTCTGGCGGGGTGCACAGCCCAGCCGTGCACCTCGCCGTCTTGTAAGAGCAGGCAGCCCAAGGGCTGATATGAGATAGTCACAACATGATCTGACACATTCGACGATAGGGGACATGTTCGCACCATGCAGTGGCCCGCAATCGAGCCGGTCGTTTGAGTCTGTGAGCATGCATGGTGGCAATCCTTTGGCTTCGATCGGATTTCCTCCCGCTGCGCTGTGTCCATCTGCGTCGGCGAATCACGCCGTTCAAACAGAGCCTGGGGCCGTCAACAAGGGTGATGCGCCCTGCACAATCACTACGAGCGAATTCGCCCTTAGCGGACGCGACGTCGCTTCAGTGCGGCGAAGACTCCGGCGGTCAGCAGCACGATGCTCGTCGGCTCGGGAACGACGCTCAGCGTCAGCCCCGACTCGGTGGCCGTGTAATCCCACGACAACCCGTCGGCCAGCCCCGCCTGGGAGAAGTCGAGGGCGAAGCCGCTGCCGTAGGCGATCAAGCCTTGCCTGAAATCAACGGTCCCATAAATCGGGTGCCACTCCGAATGGGTACCCGTCTCGAACAGCAGAAACTCATCGCCCAGTTGCGGTTCGTAACCGGCGAGGATGATCTCCACGACGCCATCGAGCAGCAGCCCGTCGTAGCCCGTCTGGCCCATCTCGACGCCGTAGACGTAGAACTGATCGAACTCACCGGCCACCCCGGCTCCGTCGGTGTACGATCCGGCGAGGAGGCCTTCGATCTCGATTTCGGTGGCCCCGAGCGTGCTGCTGGCGCCGCCGATCAGCATATAGGTGGGACTGAACCCGGTGCGGAGCAGACCGTCGAACCGAACGTTAGTCCAATCGCCTCTACCGCTGACAACGCCCGTCAGGACGATCGGTT
>JANQFY010000192.1 GCA_028277585.1 Sedimentisphaerales bacterium | reverse complement strand
GGCGTCCTGTGGATCGCTGATGTGAACGTCCCCCTTGTCAGCACACCGAGTATTGGCACTGACGGCAGTCTGTTTGTGGGCGGAGAGGACGGGAAACTGCGCGCCATCTCCCCGGACGGTGCATTGCGATGGACCTTCGGCGCAGAAGACGGCATCTATGCCGCGCCGGCTGTCGCACCGGACGGCGCCGTCTACGTGGGTTCAGCCGATGGGACTCTCTACGCCCTCGGCGCCGATGGCTCGGAGCGCTGGCAATTCCGAACCAAGGGGCCGGGCCGGGTGCCGACCGGCGCGATCTTTGCGTCCCCCTCATTGGCAACCGACGGGACGGTCTATGTGGGCGGGCTCTACGATCCGAATCTCTACGCCCTGAATCCGAGCGACGGGTCCGTCAAGTGGGTCTGCAACTTCGCGCTCTATCCCGAGTACGAATGGGATCCGGATTCGGCCAAGACCGGTGGCTGGCCCTTCGCCGCTCCCGTCGTCGGCGCCGATGGAACGATCTATCAGTCCTTGCTCTATGACAGCCATCTGTACGCCATCGATCCCAGTGACGGAACCATCCTTTGGGCGACGGACCTGCTGGACTGCCCGGCTATTAATACCGAGGCCGAGGACTTCAATCCCGACGCCGACGGATGGTCGGAGCCGGTCATCGCTCCGGACGGCACGATCTACGTGAGTCTGGACGATCCCTATCTCAGGGCGATCGCCCCGGACGGCGTGATCAAGTGGGCGACGCGACTGGGTGACATCGGCGCCTTCACGCTGACGACCGACGCGCGAGGCTGGGTCTATGCGGCCTGTGACGACGGCTATGTCTACGTCGTCGATTCCGACGGCCTGCAAATCGGCCGCTGGGAAACCGCCGGCTGGCCCATCTACCCGGTGATCGCGTCTGACGGAGCCGTGCTCGTGGGCGATTCGCGGGACTACTCCGCGCTGATCACCGGCGCCAGGAACGCCATCCAGGCTCTGACCATCGACTCGCTGCAGGACCCAGAGCCGGAACCCGAACCTGAGCCCGAGCCGGAACCTGATCCCAACGTCGTACGGCGGTAAGCCCCCGGGGTTGGAGCGACAAGAGATCACCCTCTGGGGCTCGATCATAGCCTTGAGAATGGCAAAGCATGAAACCGAGGAGAACCATGAAGAGGAGCGATGTCATCGCCCTGATCGTCACCACCGCCCTTCTGTTGGGCAACATCGCCGCGATCGGCCCCACCGGCCGGGAACGGGCCAAACGAGCCGTTTGCCTTTCCCATCTCAGGCAACTAACCCAAGCCTGGACCCTCTACGCCGAGGCCAGTGACGGCAAGATCGTCAACGGGGCCGGAGGAATGCATTTCAGCAAGAGCGCCATGACCTCCGACGGTACGTGGATGGATCTTGTGGAACGCGCATGGGTGGGCAGAGCGTGGAGCCGCAACTGGAACAATCCGAACGTAGCCGACACCGGCTTCTCTGAAGAACAGAAGAGACTGGCGGTCGAAGAAGGCGCCCTCTGGCCCTTTGTCAGCGATGCCAATGTCTACCGCTGTCCTGCGGCGCGACCCCATGAGTTCGTCAATTACAGCATCGTGGATGCGATGAACGGCCTCCACCGCATGGGCACAACCAGCCAGGGCGGGCATCATCCAGGCGCGATAGGAAAGCGCATCGGTCGCACAACCCTCTGGATCAAGAACACCGCGGAGATTGACGCCCCCCCGGCGGCCGAGCGGATGGTCTTCGTCGATGAGGGCGCCGTCACCCCGGATAGTCTTGGCGTCCACTACACAGCCAACGTCTGGTGGGACGACCCGCCGGTCCGTCACAACGACGGCGCAACCGTCTCCTGGGCGGATGGACACGCCAGCCATGTCGCATGGCGGGGCGCTGAAACGATCGAATTTGGCCAGAGTCACCCGGACTATTACGGCGGTGGCGGTTTCATGCCCCAGACCGCCGAGGGAATCGAGGATCTGGAGAGCTTCAGACGCGCCGTCTGGGGCCGACTGCACAACGAACCTACGGAGCCGTAGCAAGGAGATGAGGCAATGACCAGGATTGATCGGCACTATCGCAAACCGGACCCGGTAGTACTAGCTTTCTGCGCTCTGACCCTCATCTTCTGCTTCGGCGCCGTGGGCCAGCAAGGTCGCTGGCGGGCCAAAGACATGGTCTGCTTAGCCAATCTGGGTCGCTGGGGCGCATGCTTTGAGGCCTATACCGAAGACCACGACGGCCAGTTCAACCCGGGATGGGACGTAGGTGCCACCGAGCTCTGGATGAACGCGCTGCGCCCCTACTACCAGGACCAATGGCCCTTGTTGCTCTGCCCAACCGCGACCCGGCCAGCGGGACCCGGCGCACCCTGGGGCGCATTCACGACCTGGAGCCGCACCATAAGCCTGCCCGACGGAGGCGACCATCTCTACGTCTCCAGCTACGGGATCAACTCCTGGACCAACGCCATGACGGGAAACCGAGGGACTCGTCTCAAAGAGTCGTTCTGGAGAACGACACGGGGCGTAGAGCGGCCGGAGTGCGTGCCCGTCTTCGCCGACGCGACCTGGCACGACGCCTGGCCCCGAGCGACAGACACGCCCCCGCTCGCAGAAGGTGGGGAGACCGGAGGACTCGGTTCTGAAATGAATCACTTCTGCATCGATCGGCACAGCGGCGCGGTGAACTTCCTGTTCATGGACTTCTCGGCGCGGAAGGTGGGACTCAAGGAACTCTGGACACTGAGGTGGCATCGCCGGTTCGACACCAAGGGCCCCTGGACCACGGCCGGGGGCGTCCAGGCGACCGACTGGCCCGAGTGGATGCGGAACTTCAAAGACTACTGAAACGATCGGAGGAAGGAATCGTGGGAACGAAACAAAAGGCAAGCAGAATCGATCTCATCGTCATCGCCGTTTGTGTGGTTCTGGCAGCCATGACGGTGGGTGCCGGAGGCGAATCGGCGCGTCAATTGGCCCGGGAACTGGCGTGTATGGGCAATAACGAAGTGCTCCTGGACGCGTGGTTGGCGTATGCCAACGACAACGACGGTGCCCTGGTCCCTGGACACACCAATCCGGACTATTGGGTGGACCGGCCGGCAGTCCAGTACTCTCTCGAGGAAGAACTCGACGCCATCGAACGAGGACTCTTGTACCCTTATGTGGACGATCTGAACGCCTATCACTGCCCGGCCGACCGGGGATTGAACGATCCGAACTATCCCCTGTTCCGGACCTACACCATCGCCGGCGGCGCCAATGGAGAGGACTGGGGCAGCTATATCAAGGCGAAGGTCTACGCCGATCTGGAGAGCCCGGCGACCCAATACGTCTTCGTGGAAGCAGCCAATCCGAGGGGAACAAATATCGGCTCCTGGCAGATGCATCCCCGAGCGACGAATCCGAGTTGGGTGGACCCGCTCGCCATGTGGCACACCGAATCGACGGCCCTGGGCTTCGCCGATGGTCATGCGGAGGTCCGTCGCTGGAAGGACCCAAGCCTGATCGACTGGTGCCATAGGGCGATGATCAGAAAGGGCTTCCTATTCGGTATGACACCCCCTGCCGACGAGCAGGAAGACGTCGAATACATGGCGCAGGGCTTCCCCTACAAGTCATTGAAATGACAGTATATGAGCCTTTGGAAGCGAAACCATGCGAAGAGCGAGACAATCTTTGCGAAGAGCGGATGTTGGCGTTCTGGTTCTCTGTGCGGCGCTCGTGATGACGAGCCTGGCGGCGGTCGGTCCCCAGGGTCGGCGGCGGGCGCGCAAAGCCGTCTGCCTGTCCAACCTGCGCCAGTGGGGTGGTATCTTCGACAGTTACATCCAGCAGAACGGCGGCCATTTCTTCACGGGATCTCCAGGTAGCCCCGGGTACTGGTGGCCAAGGGAACTAGACGACGAACACAAGAACTGGAAGCAAATGAAGATCTGGTTCTGCCCCGAAGCGGACAGGCCTCAGATGGACGAAAATGGCACCTACAGAAACAACGTGCCGACCTTCGCAGCCTGGGGCATCTTCCAGGGAGTGGACCTCGGTCCCTATGGCCTGACAGGCAGCTACAGCATCAATGGCTACACGATCGACATACCGGAATCGCGGTATTATGAAGGCGGGGTCCCCTCCCTGGATGGATGGAGAGACTTTGGCAGTATCGCCCACGCCGAAGAGGTACCCTTGTTCGTGGATGCTCTGCGTTTCGATCTGTGGCCACGAGAGACCGACCCTCCGGCTGCGAGCGAGCCTGCCGCTTGGAGCAGCAACCACATGGCGCGGTGCGCCATCAATCGACACGACGGTGCCGTGAACTGTCTGTTCCTCGACGGTTCGGCGCGGAAGGTGGGCCTCAAGGAACTCTGGACGTTGAAATGGCATCGCTCGTTCAACACCGAGGGGCCCTGGACGCGCGCCGGCGGCGTAGAATCGGCCGACTGGCCCCAGTGGATGCGCGGATTCAGAGACTACTGAACCGACGAGTTCACATCGGCCGGGGTGGATTTGTAGTCCTCAGCCTTATGCCGCACGATGCTCCCGTCGATCATGTAGATCACGTCCTCTGCGATGTTCGTCGCATGGTCGGCGATACGCTCGAGATGCCGGGAAACCGAGAGCGTGTGGATCAGCGACTTGGTCTGGTGCGGATGCGCGTGAATCGCCTCCTGGATCTCCAGATAGATCCGGCGATTCATCGCATCGATCTCGTCGTCGCTGGCGCAGACCTCGTGAGCCAAATCGGCACTGAAACCGACCAGGGCATCGAGGCTCTTCTTGAGCATCTGTTGGGCGTGAAAGGCCATCGCCTGAAAATCGAAGGCCAGCCCCAGCGGGGGCTGAGTCGCCAGGAACGCGGCCCGCTCGGCCACGTTGACCGCCAGATCGCCGACCCGCTCCAGGTCGTTGTTGATCTTCAGGACGGCAATGATGAAACGCAGATCCGTCGCGACCGGTTGATAGAGCGCGAGAATCTTCAGACAACTCTCCTCGACCTGGACCTCCATCTCATCGATCGTGATGTCGTTGTCGATGACGCGCTGGGCCAGTTCCTCGTCCCGATTCTCGATGGCCAAGGTGGCCTCGCGCACGGCCTGCTCGGCCAGTGTCCCCAGACGGAGGATGTCCTTCTTGAGATTCTCAACTTCGCGTAACAGATGCGCCGGCATAACGGCGTTCTCCTACAGAACAATGGGCCCGATTAACCGAATCGGCCGGTGACATAGTCTTCGGTCTGTTTCTTGCTCGGATTGCTGAAGATCTTCGTCGTCAGATCGTACTCCACTAATTCGCCCAGACAGAAGAACGCGGCCCGTTCACTGACGCGCGCCGCCTGTTGCATATTGTGGGTCACGATAACGATAGTATAGCTGCTCTGCAGTTGTCCGATCAAGTCCTCAATCCGACCGGTCGCGATCGGGTCCAGCGCCGAGCAAGGCTCGTCCATCAGCAGAACGCGGGGCCGCGTCGCCAACGCACGGGCAATGCAGAGTCGCTGCTGCTGACCGCCGGACAGCGCCAGCGCCGACTTCTTCAGATCGTCCTTGACCTCGTCCCAAATCGCCGCGGCCTTGAGGCTCTGCTCGACGACATGCTGGAGTTCGCCCCGACGGCGCACGCCCTGAAGACGCGGGCCGTACGCGATGTTGTCGAAGATGCTCTTCGGAAACGGATTGGGCTTCTGAAAGACCATGCCCACCTGCTGGCGCAGGCTGACCAGATTGGTCCGCTTGTCGTAGATGTCGTGCCCGTCGACGGCCAGCACCCCCTCGGTGCGCACGTGAGGGATCAGATCGTTCATCCGATTGATGCTGCGCAGAAACGTGCTCTTGCCGCAACCGCTGGGGCCAATGATCGCCGTGACACTGCGCGGGTAGATATCCATCGTGATATCCTGCACGCCCGCCTTGGCGCCGTAGTACAACGAGAAATCCTTGGATCGAATGACGGCCTCCAAGGACTCACTGGCCGGGGCCTTGGCCGGCCTGGCCGGCTGACTTCCCAGGACGACAGTCGTCTTGACGTCCGACTTCGATATCTCACTGGCGGTCGTGGAAACTGGCATGGGCTCTTCTTTCTCCCGCATCTGGGAATCACCTCTCGAGGGCGCGACCGGTTGGGTCAATGCCCCTTCAATTTCTTGAACACGCGCGAGCGCAGAACAATGGCCATGGCGTTCAGGATCAGGATCAACATAATCAGGGTCACCACCATGCCGTACTGGTTGTGCGGCACCATCATGGCGAGCCGATCCCCGACCGCCATGTCGTAACTGCCGTAGGACAAGGTCCGCGTCGGATCGAACATCGACTTCGGGACGGGCCCCAGTGAGACGGCGCCGGTGAACAGAATCGGGGCGGTCTCGCCGGCCACACGACTGAGACTGAGGATCACGCCGGTAAGAATCCCCGGCAGTGCCGCGGGCAGAATAACCGTCATGAAGGTACGAAAGCGACTGGCGCCCAGAGCCAGCGACCCTTCCTTGTACGATTGGGGCACGGTGCGAATCGCTTCCTCGCTCGCCCGAATCATCACCGGTAGCGTCAGCAGCGCCAGGGTCAGGGAGGCGGCCAGGATGCAAGGCTTCTGTTCGAACCCCAGCAAGGGGAAGAGGAACAGCACGAAGAACGCCAGGCCGAACAACCCGAACACGATGCTGGGCACCCCCGCCAGCGTATTAATGCACATGCGAATGAGGCGAATGATCCAGCCGTCCGAGGAGCACTCCACCAGATAAGCGGCCGCGATGACGCCTAGCGGCACCACAAAGACCATCCCGAGGACCGTGATAAACACGGTTCCGAGGATCTCAGGCCCGACGCCCCCGAAGTAGTGGCTGTTGACGTTGTCATCGACGAAGAACTGCCAGTAGAAGGTGAAACGCGGATTCAACAGCTTCTCAATGTTTTCCTCGACATAGGGGAACAGCGACGCCAGCGAGGTTCCCTCGAACTGCTCGACCCGCGGCGTGCGAACCTTGACCAACGAGTCGGTGCCCTCGGCCGGCACCCATTGCTCGGCCACTAGAAATCGGTCGAGCAGCTCGCGCATCTGGTCGCTACGGGTCGCGCCGTAACGGACGCGCGCCATGGCCCGCGTCGGCTCTTCCGGGCGCGGGCCCAACAGGCCGTTGTGCTCGTTCGAACCAAACAGGAGCAGTTCGACCTCTTCCAGCGCCGCGACATACTCGTGATACCGGCTCAGGTCCACCTGTTTCGCGGCGGCCAGGAAGTTGCGGGCGATCGTGAAGTACTCCTCGGCGCACGTGCCCAGGAAATTCGGGTCCTGTGCCGCCTGAAGCACCTCCATGACATTGTCTTCAATCAGCGCGATATCCTGGCTCTCAAACGTCTCTTCGAGTATGTCCCGGATGTCGCGACTGCGCGAGCGCAGTTCCGTGTATTCCTCCGTCGGGGTGTTCTTGTAACGCAGTTCCTTGCCATACTCACGGTTGATCTGGCGGACCCGGTCGGACATCGCGTCGATGTCGATCCCTCGCTTGAAGGCGTCGATCTTTGCGTAAACCCCCTGGCGAAACGTCTCGGTCTGGGCGATCTCGCCCTCCAGTTCTTTCTCATCACCCCGATTGAAGAGTTCCCGCTGCATCTTGCGGAACTCGACAGTGCCGTTGAAGAGCACCGCGCTGCTGCCCCGGTAGACCATCGGTCCGAGCACGGCGATCAGCACGAGAGAGAGCAGAACGATCGACAGGCCGGTCACGCCGGTGAACAGTTTATCCAGAGTCGCACGAGTCGTCAGCTTCATCTAGCTTCTCCCCAGATTCTTCTTGGCTCGACTGAGGAAGTACTCGCTGACGATGTTCAGAACGAACGTCATGATCAGCAGGAGCACACCGACGGCGAACAACGCGCTACGATGCGAGGACCCTTCCGGCGCCTCACCCATCTCCCCGGCGATGGTCGCCGTCATGGTCCGAATCGATTGCGACAGATCCCACCAGGGATGCGGGATCTGCGTCGCGTTGCCCGAGGCCATCCAGACGACCATGGTCTCGCCGATCGCCCGCATCATGCCGAGCACGACCGCCGCGATAATACCGCTATGCGCCGCAGGCAGGACGACTTTCAAAATCGTCTCCATGCGCGTGGCGCCGAGGCCGTAAGAGGCTTCCCGCAGTTCCCGCCCCAGGGCGGAAATCGCGTCTTCGGCCACACTGATGATCGTGGGCAGCGCCATGACCGCCAGAATCAGGGCCGCGTTGAGGGCGTTGGTCCCTGTGGAGAAACCGAAGTGCTTCTGCATCCAGGGCGCCAGGACCAGCACGGCGAAGAAGCCGTAGGCCACGGATGGGATCGCGGCGAGGATCTCGACGATCGGTTTGACCACGTTGCGGATCTTCCAGGAGACGATGTCACTGAGGAAGACCGCCGCCATGATGCCCAGGGGCACGGCGAAGACCAGCGCGGCCAGCGAAACATAGAGCGAGCCGACGATGATGGTCAGGCCGCCGAAAGCGGGCGTATCCGAGGTGGGATGCCAGGCCTTGCCCGCCAGGAAATCGGCAATACTGTAATCGGTAAGGAACGGGACCGAACGAACGATCACGAAGAACAGAATCAGCAGGACCGCCAGGACGGAGCTGCAGGTGATCAGAAACAGCAGCGCGCGTCCGACGTGGTTCAGGATAAACCCGAACAGGTCCTGTCCCGGGGTGAGCACCAGCGGCCGATTGAACTCGGCCGCCGGGCCCAATGTGAGAGTTAAGTCTTTGTTATCCATGCGCGTTCGGTCCAGACCATGCGATCCTATGCACTGGAGGCTAGTAGGCGGTCAGAGGCACGAACCCCTTGGCCTCAACGAGTTCCTGGCCCTTTTCGGTCAGGTAGAACGTACAGAACTTGTGGACCATGCTCCCCAACTCGGGATAGCCGTTGGTGAACATGAAAAGCGGACGCGCCACGGGGTACACGCCGCTGGCGATCGTCCGCCGACTGGGCATAACACCGTCGACCTTGATCGCCTTGACGCTGCGGTCCAGGAACCCGATGCCAACGTAACCGATGGCGCCGCGCGTGGTCTTGACCCGAGCGTGGGCCTGCGGATTCGAATTGACATACTCAACGCCCGCGGCCATTTCCTTCTTCTCCATGACCAAGCCGTGGAAGGTCTCATAGGTCCCCGACGACGTGTCGCGACTGATCACCACGATCGGCATGCTCGGGCCGCCTACCTGGCTCCAATTCTTGATCTTGCCCATGTAGATGTCGCGAATCTGGGCCGTCGTCAGATCCTTAACCGGGTTGGAGGGATGAACGATCGGGCAGACGCCGTCCATTGCTGCGACGTGAGCGACGGGGAAGACGCCGCCATCAACGGCCGCCTTGAATTCCTTGGCCTTCATGAATCGGCTCATGGTCGCGATATCGCAGCGGTCATCCACCAGGGCCGCGGCGCCGTCGCCACTGCCGGTCTTCTTGACGGTGATGTCCAGGTCCGGGTAGACCTTCTTGAAGTACTCGGCAAAGGCGTCCGCAATCGGACCGACAGTCGTCGAACCTTCGATCTGCAGGGTTTCAGCCTGGGCGACCACACACATGGTCAGGCCAAGCACTATCATGCCAACAACAGTTCTTCTCATGAATGGCCTCCTTATCTTGAGACAGGTAGTTACTTAGTACTCCTGCTACCTGTGTACGCTAGAATTGTTAGCGGTTTATTAGTGTCCCATTAGGAAGCTGTGAATCAGAACTTGAGTTTGATATCGGCCTGCAGTCGGTCGTAATCCTCGTCGGACTTGCGACCTTCGTACTCGTTGAGGAAGTAGGTCAGAGCTGCCGTGGTGTTCTTAGCCAGGGCGTAGGCGAAGCCAAACCGATGCCCTTTGCCGCCGGTGCCTCCACCGATGAAGTCCGAATCGTTGAACTGGCCCACCACGGCGTCCAGTTCGACGTCGCGGTAATCATATGAGACTTCCCAGGAGCCCGGGGCCTTGGCCTTGTTGATCCGGCCGCCCACGAGCCAACCGGTGTCCTCGCTAGTGGATGCGGCTGTGTTCTTGACCCAGTCGCCCCAAACCGCCACCGGCGTTTCGCAGACTTGCGTAGCGTACTCAACGAAGACCTCGAACAGGTCGAAATCACTCCCGAAAGCGTTCGGATCGCCCGCCAGAGGGGTGTTGCCGAACAGATCGTGCTCACCGTCCCATTCGTCGGCGAAGGAACCGTGGCCCTGGATGTTGCCATAATCGAAGTAGCTGACGCCGGCCAGGATGTAGGAAGGTTCGTCAATCTGGTGCTTGATGTAGGCTTGAAGCCCCCAGAGGGACGCGTCGGCGCTGCTCGACTCCTCGTTGACCCAGAAGCCGCCGCCGTTGAAATACAGGCCGGTGCGCTTGTTCAGCCGATGGGCGTATTGAACGCCTCCACCCTCGACATTCAGGTCCCCGTCCCAGATCAATTGGTTCTTACCGACCTTGTGGAAGGGAACACCGAATTTGCCAGCCAGCACGTCCAACCCCTCGATGCAGCCGGGATGATAGTTGAAATAGGCCCGATCGAGCCAGAGCGGCTTGTCCGAGAAGGCTTCGTCGAGTGTCTGATTGGTTGAGACCGGATCGGCGGTGCCGCTGGCGACGCGGAAGCCCAGATCCCACTCATCGTTGATCTCGGCCTTCAGGCCCAGGCGGGCTCGAATGCGATTGCGGTGGCGGTCTTTGGCCTTGGTGGCGTCGTCGATGTACTCGTAGCGATAGCGGAAATCGCCCGACCATTGCATGCGGGAGGCCCACTTGAGGATGTCCGGGATCTCATCCTGGCCGGCCGCTTCATCCGTTTGGGCCGCCACCTCGTCGATCTTCTCGTTGAGCGCCCGCTCTTTGAGCTTCTGGCGCGCCTCGAGCTGATTGATCCGATTCTCCAATTCGGCCGACCGCATCTTCTGCTGCTCCAGTTCGGCCTTGAGATCCGCGATCTCGTCGGCCGACGCGGCGGCCGGCCATAGCAGAAGGAGAATTCCCAGAACGATCAAGCCAACACTCCGTTGCCTCAGTGCCACTCCACTCATTGCAGCTCTCCAATAATCAGGTGCGGGCGGATTCCACGTCCGATCGACTCCTGTTTCAGATGTCGGATTCGACATTTTCTCGGACGCACTACCGCCCCATCGTTAGAACACGACTAGATTCGGATTGGAAGCATCCTAAAGTTGAGTTAGCGGCGCGCTATGGAAATGTTAGAATTGCGCTAAAGCGGATTTGTCAGCGGAAGTCCGAGGCTTGCCCCCCGCGAGGAGACCGCGGTCGGAAGCGGCGGGGCTACGTCGTGGCTCACCCGCGCAGTAGGTGCATGGTGAAGGTGGTCCCTTTGCCAGGCGTGCTTTCCACCACGACCTGCCCGCCATGGACCAGGGCGATGTGCTTGACAATGGCCAACCCGAGCCCAGTGCCCCCCAGTTTCCGACTGCGGCTCTTGTCGACGACGTAGAACCGCTCGAAAATCCGGTCCAGATGCTCCGGGGGGATGCCGCACCCGGTGTCCGAAACGCTCAGGAGCACCTCGTTGTCCTGCACGCCGGCGCCGATCACCACGCGGTTGCCCTCGTCACTGTACTTGGCGGCGTTGTCCACGAGATTGACAACCGCCTGTTCCAGGAGCGGGCCGTTGATCTTGGCCTCGATGGTCTCATCGCAGCGCAAATCGAGGGCAACATTGCGTTGCTCAGCCCGGACGCTGGACAGCTCCAGCGCGGCCTCAAGCACGGGCCGCAGCCGTGTCGGCTCGAACTGAAGGGAGCGGGGGTCGCCGGCTTCTTCGAGTCGCGAGAGACTCAGCAGATCGTCGATAATGGCGTTGAGACGGCTGGCATGCTTGGCAATGATGCCCAGATACCGCTGAGTCTGTTCGACCTCCTGCGATCCCCCCTCCAAAATCGCTTCGACAAAGCCCTGGATGGATGTGACCGGCGTCTTCAGTTCGTGCGAAACATTCGCGACGAAATCGCGGCGCAGGTTCTCGAGGCGGTGAATCCGCGTCATGTCGCTCAGAACGATAACCGCCCCGGCCCGCTCGGCCTGCGGATCGACCAGGCTGGCGCCGTGAACATGGAAGAAACGCTCCCCCTCGCCGGGGAAGGTGACATCCTGCTCCAATGGACGGTCGCTGTTGAGCGTATCGCGTACGAACTGCTGCAGGCCGACATTGCGGATGAGCTCCTCAACGCTGCGGCCCTGCGCGTGGCTCGGATCGATGCTGAGCAGCCCGGCGGCGGCCTTGTTGACGCTGACAATGCGCCCCCGCGAGTCGACCGCGATGACGCCCTCGACCAGACTGGATAGGATCGCCTTCAACTCATTACGCTGCCGTGTGATGGTGAGAATCCGATCCTGCAGCTGGGTGGCCATCTCGTTCAGCGCTTTGGCCAGATCGTCCAGTTCCGCAGCCCCGGCAGTCGGCACGCGAATATTGAGCTGACCATCGGCGAAAAGCTGCGCGATGCGCTTCATCCGCGTCACAGGAAGGCTGATGCGCCGGGAGATCAGCAGGCTCAGAAATGCCGCGCACAGCGCGACGATCAGTCCGGCCCAGGCGATGCTGACATAGATCTGATTCAAGGCGCGATCGATATCCGTGATGAGCAGAGCCGTCCGGACGACGGCCACGGCTTGGCCCTCCTGAGTCACGGGAACGGCCACGTACATCATCTTCTGACCCAGCGTGGGGCTGGAGCGAACGGATCGGCCAAACCCTTCGCGCTGCGCCTTGACGATCTCGTCCCGGGTGGAATGGTCGTCCATCCCGGCCGGATCCCTCTCCGAATCCCCGAGGACCTTCCCATCGGACGCAATAATGGTCAGACGCATCTGCCCGTTTCCGGCCTGACCCAGCCGTTTACACAGGGCGTCCATGTCGTCCGGCGATTCAGAAACCACGGTCCCGGTGACCTCGGAAACGACGATCTCGGCCACCTGATGGAGTTGCTGCTCCACGTGCCTGAGGTAGAACCGACGAAAGGCGACCGAGCCATAGACTGTGGCGGCCACCAAGGTCGGCAGAGTGATCGCCAGGAAGGACGGGAAGAGCTGCCAAATGAGTCTTCTTCTCAGCATCTACTCACCATGTTCGCCTGAACCACTTGTGACGCCTGGGCCCCCGTCACTCCGTGGCAAGCGTGCCGTCGGGCTCGGGTCCGGTGACCTGCTCGATCCGCGGCTCAACCCCGGCCCATTGCAAGCCCCCGATGACCGCCTGGGCGATGTTCGTCAGGTGATCGCCGATCTTCTCAATGTTATCCACGAGGTCACAGAAGATGAGCCCGGCCTCGGCGGTGCATTTCCCATCGCTCATCCGACTGACGTGACTGCGCCGGAAGTCCAACTGCATCCGATTGAGACTGTTCTCGTTGGTCAGAGCCGATTCGGCCTCCGACTTGTCGTTCTCCTCCAGCGCCAGGCGGACATGGTCAAACATCTGGGCGATCTCTTCCCGGAGTTGCCCGGCCTCGGCCAGCGCCGAAGAACTGAAGGTGATGCGCTGCTCGGCCTTGCGCCGGGCGATTTCAACGATATTCACCGCGTGATCCCCCACGCGTTCGAGATCGTTGACTGTATGCAACAACACGGGCAGTCTGTTCGAAACCTCCGGCGACAGTTGCTCTTGAGAAAGCGCCACCAAATAGGACGTGATCTCGAGCTGGAACTCATCCAGCAGATCCTCCTCGATCATCACCTTCTCCAGATCGCGGCTGCGACCTTCCACAATGCCTCGAACGGCCAGTTGCACCGCCTCCTGCGCCCCTTCGGACATGCGAATGATCTCGCGCTTGGCCTGTTCCAGGGCGATGACCGGCGTATTGAACAAGTGGCGCTCCAACACCACCGGCTTCTGGACCTGTTCGATCGGCCGGATCGGGAGAATCTTCAGCACGATCACCTCCAGAGCGCCTATGAACGGTAGGAACAGAAGCGTATTGAACACGTTGAAGGTACTGTGAGCCACCGCCAGATAGACCATGATCGTACTCTGGGATAGTTCCACAGGCGTAACAACTCTCACCATCTTGTCAAAGAGACCCCAATGGACAAGTGGAAGAATGTACAACACGCCTATCGCGTTGAAGATGGTGTGCCCCATCGCAGCGCGTTTGGAGTTGCGCGAGGTTGGCAGCGCGGCAAGTTGGGCGGTGATCGTCGTACCAATGTTGTCACCGAGGATGAACGGGATCGCGACCCGCAAGACGACGTCCCAATCGGTCCCGAAGGCCCCCTGGAAGGCCAGGACCTGGATCATGGCGATCGACGCCGAACTGCTCTGCAGCAACATCGTGATCACCGTCCCGGCCAGTACCGCCAACAGCGGGTTGTCCCCCACCGAGATGAGGAATTCCTGCACCTTCGGAGAATCGTTGAGCGGTCCGAAGGCATCCTTCATGAAATCGAGGCCCAGGAAGAGCAGGCCGAGGGCCAGCAGGACCTGACCGAGATTGCGCAGCTTCGGCTTCTTGACGCCGATCTTCAGCAGGAATCCGAGCCCGATAGCCGGAAGCGTATACAGCGTGATCTTCAGACCGCCAATGCCAAGGGTCGAGACTAGCCAGGCGGTGAATGTCGTCCCCACATTGGCGCCCAGGACCACAGAGAGAGCTTGCTTGAGGGTCAGGAGTCCCGCGTTGACGAAACCCACCGTCATAACGGTCGTCGCGGAACTCGACTGGATCAGACAGGTGGTCAGCGCACCGATCAGGACCGCCACGACGCGATGCTTGGTCAGAGACTCCAGGAGACTCTTCATTCTCTGCCCAGCGATACCCTTGAGCCCCTCGGACATCAGACCCATCGCAAATAGGAATAGACCGAGACCGCCTACCAAGCTGAAAACCATTTCTTTCATTGGGAGCCTCTACCAAACGTTGTTGAACTCTCGAACACCCACCAGAGCCGTCCTTTTATGTGTTTTCCGTTGGACCGTCAAGGCACTTCTCATCGTGGGTCATTGCTCCGGGACCGCTCAGTCCAGGAAACGGTATCCTACCCCCCTTACGGTGTCGATGTATCGGGCGCAGGAGCCAAGTTTTTTTCGTAGTGAAACGATTTGCACATCCACGGCCCGGTCCGTGACCAGGTAGTCGCTACCATGGATCGAGTCGACAATCTGATACCGCGTGAAGACCCGACCCGGCCGGCGGGCCAGCGTGTGCAGGATGTTGAACTCCGTCAGCGTCAGCGTGATAGCCTGGTCGCCGATCAGGACCTCGTGACGCGTCGGATCGATCATCAGCTCATGGACCTTCACGATCCCGTCGCGGCTTTCCTCCTCGCGACTCCGGCGGAGCAGTCGCCGCAGGCGCGCCACCAACACCTTGCCGCTGAACGGCTTGGTGACGTAGTCGTCGGCCCCCAGTTCCAGGCCGGTGACGATATCCGCCTCTTCCCCCTTGGCCGTCAGCATGACCACCGCAATGGATTGGGTTTGGGCCTCAGCCTTCAGACGCCGACAGACCTCCAGGCCGTCAATGCCCGGGAGCATTAGGTCGAGGATAACTGCCTCGGGGCGCTCACGGCTGATCCGCTCGAGCGCCTGCTCCCCCGTTTCACACGTCAGGACGCGATACCCCTCGCGGCGCAGATTCAACTCCACGAGTTCCCGGATGTCTTCTTCATCGTCAACGACAAGGATCGTTGATTTTGCCATCATTTTTCCCCAATCCGTAGCCAGGCTCGTTCCGTCCCCTGCGGTCCATCCACGATGCAAACCAGAGGTCCGACGGGCTCCCGGCGGGATGATTATACGGGACGATTGGCCCCCAAGGAAACAACGACTTCAAATAGGCGTAACAGCGGCTCTAACGCCCGATTAAACGCGATTCTAACAGAATCCTAATGGAAATCTAACTTTGCATTAACGGCGATCTAGCGCCGATGGCATACCGTTCAATGCAGTAACCGTCGTTTTTTTTCGATCCGGCAACTGCCGATCACGGTACCGGGATCCAGCTCGGGCGGTCCCGTGGAGAACCTCAGGATGGATGAGTGGCTCAAACAGGTCTTCTGCAGCATCGGGGGCACCTACCTGGTCCTCCGATTCGGGCAGTCCATCGTGACGCTCTGCAGGCGTTTGACGCGAGACTAGGCGGGAAACCCTCCTCCGCATCGCAGCGATGCAAGACGGCCGGATGCATGCCATCCGCGCCGCCCCACATGCCGATATCACCAGGACTGCCGGCCGCTTGAAGCCCTGGAAACGACTCTTCCAACCACTACCGGCCGGCGTCGAATGGAGTGGACCCGATCCTTGACGAAGCGGGCCCGTGTTCTCATCAACGCGCCCCGAATCGCCCTCGGAGCCCCCCTTCTCCAAAGACACAGAGCAAGTGGTTAAGCCTTGCGGATATGCTCGTCGATCGCCTTGAGCAGGACTTCAGGCTTGACGGGCTTCTCCAGGAAGGTCTTGACCGGCAGCCAGGTGTTGTCCGGCTCGAAACCGAACGGCAGGTTCATCTCCCGGCGAATGCCCGTCATCATGATGATTGAGGTCTCCTTGGTGTTCGGATCATCGTGCAGCTCGCGGGCCACGTCGAAACCTTCATGCTTGGTGGTCATCATGACGTCGAGCAGGATGATATCCGGATTCTCGGCCTTGGCCATCGCCACGCCGTCCTTGCCATTGGAGGCGGTGTGAACGTCGTACCCCTTGGCGTCGAGCAAATTAGAGATCGCCTCGACGAATTCCGGATCGTCATCAATCATCAGTACCTTCTTGGACATCGTTTGCTTCTCCTTGACTTGACACGATTTCAGTTGCTTGGGGTCTCAGCCAGAACGCCGGGAGACTGCTTGAGGGAGTCTCCGCGGCCATAGTCGACCGGCCGCCCCAGGGCGGCGGTCATCCGGGCCATACAATCCGGGCACGCGCCGGGCTTCTCAGTGACACATCGCTTGTTCGGATAGATCTCGTAGTCCTGACGGTAAGGGCTCGGGGTGAAATTGGGCATCAGAACGTTGGCCCCGACGGTCAGCGCCTTGGGGCGCTCGTCGCGTCCGTTCAGGGACCCGATCGCCGTCGTGGCCGGGATATGAGCGTTCCGGCTCACGATCCGCGTCAGCGCCGTCATGATCAACGTCATCGCCAGATCTCCCGTCGACGCCCCGGCCAGCACCGTCTGGGCGTGGGGAATGAACGGGCTGACGCTGAGCATGTCGTAATCGCCCTTCTTGAAGAACAGGATATCGTCCGCGAGGCTCTCCAGAGTCTGGCCCGGGAGTCCGACAAGATTCCCTGAGCCTGTCTGATAGCCCAAATCGGCCAGGTCCTGCAGGCATCTGATCCGATTCTCAATGCTCATCCCCGGGTGCAGTTCCTTGTAGAGAACCGGGTCGCTGGTCTCAATCTTGAGCAGAAAGCGATCCGCCCCGGCCTTCTTCCACAACGCGTACTCGTCACGGCTCCGTTCTCCGACGCTGAGCGTGATCGCCACGTCATGCCGCGCTTTGATCGCCGCGACAACGCCTCGGAGCCAATCGGCGTCGAGATTATCCTCTTCGCCGCTCTGCAAAACAATCGTTTTTATCCCCGCCCTGCAAATATTCTCGGCCGCGGCCAGGACCTCGTCGGCGCCGAGCCGATAGCGAACCAGGGCCGTGTTGTCCCGATTCAGACCGCAATAGCCGCACGTATTGCGACAGTAACTGGAGAACTCGATGATCCCACGCAGCAGCACGCCCTCACCGACAAACCGCGCGCGGACGTGATCGGCAAAGCCGAACAGCAACGCCTGGTGGCGCTCGTCCTCGAGGCGCAGAATCGCCTCGACATCACCTCGATCCGGCAATGCGGCCGCGAAAATGCGCTCCAGAATGGCCTGCGTACGGGAGAGGGTCATCTATTTCTTCGCCTGCCTGCGAAACTGGTTAATCAGTTGGACCATCTTCTTGGGCGTCAGTTCGCCGTGGATCTTGTCATCGATCATGACCACCGGCGCCAGGCCGCACGCGCCCAGACAACGGGCCGGCTGCAGCGAGAACAGGCCGTCCTCTGTCACTTCGCCCACGTCGATCTTCAATTCGTCCTTGATCGCCTGGAGCAACTGCCCGGCGCCGCGCACGTAACAGGCCGTTCCCAGACAGACGGAAATCACATGCTGGCCCGGCGGGGTCAGATTGAAGTAGTGGTAAAACGTCGCGACCCCCCAGATCCGCGCCGTCGGGATTTCCATCGCATCGGCCACCTCGTCCATCACTTCCACGGGAAGATACCCGTAGAGTTCCTGGCATCGATGCAGCACGGCGATCAGAAACGAATCGGGGTTCTCCTTCTCGCGGGTCTCGGCGATGTACTCTTTGAGTTGAGCCAGTCGCTCGTCATCCGTTGCCGGCGTCGTCTTACCGGTCGTCTCAGTCGTTGCCATATTATCCTATCCTCGTCAAATCACTGCTAGAAGTACAGGTCTCGGTCGCCGGCTTCGGTCTTGTGATAAGCACTGACGAATTGCTCGTAGAACTCGGGCATGCGCTCTTTGATTTGCGCCATCTCTCGCGCGATCAGCGTCTCCCCGACCGCCATGGTTTCGGGGCCGGCGAAGTCGTCGAGCCATTCCTTGAACGTGATCACGGCATTGAGCTTGCAGAACTGCCCTTCCTGGCCCGTCCTGAGCAGCCCCATGATCTTCTTGCCGGTTCGGCCGCACCGGTAGCCGGCCGTACAGAAGGACGTGATGCATCCGGCTTCGGCCAGTTCCCGGATAACGTCCTCCAGGCTGCGCGTGTCGCCGAGCAAGAACTGCTGGCGATCGCCCTGCTGAACGTCGTCGGACTCCTGGTCGGCGTAGGCGCCGATCCCGATCTTGCTGGAGGCATCCAATTGCGTACAGCCCAGGGGCAGAACTTCGCGACGGAGTTCGGCGGTCTCTCGAGCCGTGATGATCATACCCGTATAGGGGACGGCCAAGCGAATGACCGTGACCAGTCGCTTGAAGTCATCGTCGCTGACCCGATGTTCCGGGTGCTGCGCCAGCGGCGTATTGTGGGCCGGTTCGATGCGCGGGAACGAGATCGTATGGGGGCCGATACCGAACCTGGCCTCCAGTTCGATCGCGTGATAGAGCAGCCCCATCACCTCGAACTTCCAATCGTAGAGCCCCAACAGGGCTCCCAGGCCGACATCGTCGACATCCGCCTCCATCGCGCGGTGCATGGCGTACAGACGCCAGAGATAGTCGCCCTTGATGGTGTTCTGGGGGTGAAGCCGCTCGTAAGTCGGTCGGTGATACGTCTCCTGAAAGACCTGGAACGTGCCGATCCCGACCTCGTGCAGAACCTTCAACTCCTCGATAGACATCGGTGCGGCGTTGACGTTGCACCGGCGGATCGAGCCCCACCCTTTCCGCGTCTTGACCTTGACATCGCCAATGGTCTTGAGCGTCTCGGCGATGTAATTCACGTCGGTCTGGGGATGCTCGCCGTAGACGACGATCAGCCGCTTGTGGCCGATCTGCCCGGCCAGCACCTCGATTTCCCGGCGAATCTCATCCATGCCGAGCACGCGCCGCTGTTCCGAATCGTTGCTGTCCCGGAAACCGCAATAGGCGCAGTTGTTGACACACAGATTGCCCAGATACAACGGCGCGAACGTCACGATCCGATTGTCGTAGACGTTGGTCTTGACCTGAGCCGCGGTGTCCTGCATCTCGGCCAGCAATTCCGGATCCTGCACGTGGATCAGACAGGCCGTCTCATCCGGGGTCAGCGTCTCGATCGCCAGGGACTTCTGCAGGATCTCCCGCACGCGCCCGGCGTCGGGTTGCGCGTTGGCAGCCAGCGCCTGCTCGATGGCGGCCGCATCGATGAAGCAGCGCCCCTGATCGAGATACTTCTCGATCTGCGCCGGCTTGATCCGGTCCTGGACCCAACGAGCGCAGTCCCCCTGTGGGACCTGAGCCGGCTCGTTATGTGCTAACATCGTCACCTGTCACCCCCTTAGACGATCTTCAGGTTCGGCGAGACAATGCCCCGCGGCAGATGCTTCTTGTAGTGCGTGTGCAGCAGTTCATGCGACTTCTCGCTGAGCGGCCGACCCAGGAACTCCTTGTACAACCGTTGGATGTCCGGGTTATCGTGGCTGCGGCGAATCGTCTTGCCCCGGTCCAGATCGTACAGGGCGCTGGCCCGCAACTGCAGGGCCTCCTCATCGAGCGGGATCGTGTTGGCCGCCGCGTAGGGTTGACCGCCGCCGCCAATGCAACCGCCGGGACATCCCATGACTTCGACGAAGTGGAACCGGTCGGGGTCCTCTCGGATCATCTCCATGACCTTGTGGGCGTTGCCCAGACCGTGGGCAACGGCCAGGCGCAGTTCCTTCCCATCGATGGTCACCTTGGCTTCCTTGACGCCCTGAAATCCGCGGATCTGCTCCAGCTCGATGTCGATCAGTGTCTCACCGGTATAGAGTTCATACGCGGTGCGAACCGCCGCTTCCATGACGCCGCCGGTGACGCCGAAGATCGCGCCAGCGCCGGAGGACAGGCCCAGCGGGGCATCCGGCTTCTCCGGCTCGATGTTCACGAAATCGATGCCGGCCGACTTGATCATCCAGGCCATCTCGCGCGTCGTGACCACGATATCCGTCGTCCGCATCCCGTCGACGTCCAGCTCGGGCCGCTCCGCCTCGTACTTCTTGGCGGTGCAGCACATGGTCGCGACGCTGAGAATGTTCTTCGGGTCGAAGTTCATCTTCTCGGCCCAGTAGGTCTTGAACAGCGCCGCAGCCATCGACATGGGCGACTTGCAGGTCGAGATGTTATCCGCCATATCCGGGTAGAACTGTTCGACATACTTCATCCAAGCGCTGGAGCAGGAGGTGATCATCGGCAAGGGGCCGCCGCCCTGGAGACGCTCCAGGAACTCGCTGCCCTCTTCCATGATCGTCAGGTCTGCGGCGAATTGGGTATCGAAGACATAGTCGAATCCCAGGTGACGCATCGCGGCGACGAGTTCGCCTTCCATGTTCCGCCCGGCTTCCAGCCCGAACGCCTCGCCAATGGCGGCCCGCACCGAAGGCGCGAACTGCGCGACTTTGACGATGCTCTTGTCGTTGAGCTTCTCGAAGAGTTCCTGGGTGTGGTTCTTCTCGACAAAGGACGCGGTCGGACAGACGTTGATGCACTGGCCGCACCCGCTACAAACCGTCTCGGCAAACGGCATGTTGTAAGCCGGCATGACGACCGTGCTGAAGCCGCGATGGGCCTGTGTCAGGCAGTGGACACCCTGGATCTCCGAGCACATCCGCACGCAACGACCGCACAGGATGCATTTGTCCGGATCGCGAATAACGCTGGCGCCGGAGAGGTCCTTCTCATAGTGCTTGCGCTCGCCGACGAAGTGGCGTTTCCGAATGCCCATCGAGTAGGCCAGACGCTGCAGTTCGCAGTTGCCATCCCGATCGCACGTGTGGCAATCCTCGGGATGGTTGTCGAGCAGCAGTTCGACGATATCGCGCCGCGCCCGCCGGATCTCCTTCGTATTGGTGTGGATCTTCATGCCGTCGGCGACCGGGCAAGCGCAGGAAGCCACGTGGTTCCGGGCCCCCTCGACCTCGACGATGCAGACCCGACATGCGCCCTCAATCGAAAGCTTGGGATGGTAGCAGAGTCGCGGGATGCGGTATCCACACTTGTCGGCCGCCTGCATGATCGTCTGATCGGGATCGACCTGATACTCTCTTTCGTTTATCGTAATGGTGATCGTCTCTTGGCTCATTTCGAATCCTCAAACCTTCGCAACGGCGTCGAATTTGCAGGTGTTGAAGCACATGCCGCACTTGACGCACACGTCCTGGTCGACGAGATGCAGCTTCTTGGCGCTGCCGGAGATAGCCCCGACGGGGCAGACCTTGCGGCAGGCGCCGCAGCCAACGCACTTCTCGGTGATTTCGTAAGTCACCAGGTTGTCGCAGGCCTTGGCCCGGCACTTCTTCTCGTCGATATGCTCCTCATATTCCTCGCGGAAGTTCTTGATCGTGCTGAGCACGGGGTTCGGCGCCGACTGACCGAGACCGCACAGCGAGGACTTCTGGATCATCTCGCCCAAACGCTGGAGCTTCTCGATGTCGCCCGGTTGCCCCTTGCCCTCGGTGATCCGCGTCAGGATCTCCAGCATGCGTTTGGTGCCCTCGCGACACGGGGTGCACTTGCCGCACGACTCGTTCTGCGTGAACTCCAGGAAGAACTTGGCGATATCGACCATGCAGGAGTCTTCGTCGATCACGATCATGCCGCCGGAGCCCATGATCGAGCCAGCGCGGGCCAGCGAATCGTAATCGATCGGCGTATCCAGATACTCCTCGGGGAGGCACCCGCCGGAGGGACCGCCGGTCTGGACGGCCTTGAACGCCCGGCCAACCAGAATGCCGCCGCCGATATCGTAGATAATCTGCCGCAGGGTCGTTCCCATGGGCACTTCGATCAGACCCGTGTTGACCACTTTGCCGGCCAGTGCGA
>JANQFY010000073.1 GCA_028277585.1 Sedimentisphaerales bacterium | reverse complement strand
CGACCCCAACCAGCGTGGGCAGTTTCCCTGGCTGGTTGGGGTCGGAGGTTTGCAGATAGGACAATGCCTCCATAATATAATCAGCCGCGTTCTCGCCGTAGGGTGGCCCCTGGTACCACTGGTCGAGTTCGGTCAGCGTCACGGGCAGGCCGGCGGCGCGAACCTCGTTGAATCGGCCCTTGAACCTGACATGTCCCACCAGGCGATAGACGGCAAACGCGCCGAGAAGAAGGATCAGGAGGATGCCGGCAATGTGCCAGAACCGGAGTCGTCGTCTCGTTTGGCTGCTAATGTCTGGTTCGCTCATGACGTCCTTTCGCTAGCGATACAGCCGAAACAGTCGAATCTCATTGGATTCATTGGGCTTGCCCACCTCGGCGTAGATCCACAATTCGTCTTCGACCCACATCCAGTGGGAATAGCGCCACGTGTGAAAATGCGGGCTGGGCGTGGTGCTCATCGCCAGGGGTGTCTCGGGAGTCAGATCAGTGACGTGGTGCAGGTCGAACGTGAACGCAACGCCCGTCGCCATGTTGTAGACGGGGTCGTGCCAATCGCAGTTCGATCCCTCGTAGAGGAAGAGATAGCCCACACCGACCGGAACGACGCTGGCCGGACGGACGTAGAAGTCGTGCCAGTCTGTCAGGTCCATGATCGACTGATACGGGCTGCCCACGGGCTCCCAACGCTCCCCGTCGGCACTGCGGTAGTGGTAGATACGCTCGGTCCTGCGCATCGTGCCGATCACGTAGCAGTGGTAGGCACCCTCGGCATAGAGGATGAAGGGGTCCTTGTACCCGTCGACGATGATGTCACGGTCATACGATTTGGGGCGGGGGGCGATCACAACCTTCGCCGAGTTCGGTCGGAATTCCGTGGGCCGGTCCACGTCGTCGAACTTGATGATCGACCAGGGGCCGCTCTTCCAGGGCCCACACGCGTAGAGTTTGAACTTGCCGGTATCGGGATCGATCAGCAGAGCAGGGCGTTCGAAGCCCGGGATGGGGACCTGTTCCCTGCCGATGCGATGGACGGCTTTGAAGTGGAGACCATCGTCACTGCGCAGAATGCGAATCTCGTAGCCGCGTAGGCCGCGCGGCGCGTCGGCGGTTCGCATCCGACAGGCAAGCCAGAATACCCTGGCCTTGTCACGAACGACCGAAGGCGCGCCCGCCCACCATTCGGCCTCGTCTTTGTCCGGCTCCAGGATCACCTGGTACTGCTGGAATTTCGCCGGGACGCTCCCAAGAACGCTCGCGAGCGCGGGCTTGGGCTGTTGCTCTTCCGCAAGTAGATCCCCGTGGTAAAGGGTCAGAAGAAGCAGCCCGATTTGGAAAACTCTCATTTCATTTCTCCTGAAACGGCCAGAATACCTGATCGCCACCATGGGCGCCCCGTCCCCAGTTGCTGGGTGTGCCTCCGTCATCGTCGAAATCGGCGCCGAAGCTGTACAGTAGGAAAGTCTCGCCTGTTGGTTTGTATACCAGGGCTTCGTCGCTGAAAGGATCGAGCGGAATGTGCCGGATGTACCCAGCGTCGAGCAGTACGGCAAGGCTTTCCGGCCAATGCCCTTCGTCTCGCTGATAGCGTAAGAGAGCAATGATTGCGACCAGGGCGTCGCCCGAAACTCGCATCCGGCTCAGGATCTCCAGCGTTCTGCCCAGCCTACGATCGAGTTCAATGAGTTCCAGGAAGTAGTAGCCTGCGATGCGTTTGCGGATCTCGCTCTCGTAGCTGGTGTCGCGTTGGTGGAGTTGCCAGGGGATCTGTTGGGACAGTTCCTCGATCCACGGGGCGAGGTCTTTCAGTAGTTGTACGGTTTCGGCGCGGCTGGGGTGTTGCCAAGCGATATGCAGGTGCTTGAGATAGGCGGCCGCGTCGGCCAATTCGTTGGGCAGTTCCTCCACCCGCCGGTACTCATCAAAGATCCTCCCCACAATCAGTTGCCCATCGCCCTTGCCACTGTCCGTAAACGACTGCTGCACGGCGTCCAGCAGTTGCAGCTCTTCTGTTTCCCAGCTCAAGGAGAACGGTTTGGCGAGGATGGCTTCGGTATGCCGCTGGAATCCATCGAGCAGGTCCGCTTCAATATCGTGCTCAGCCAGCAAGCGTCGGGCGGTGTACTGCGCCAGGCCATTGAGCGCCGTCGCGACGAGCACCTGGTTGCGCGTGGCGTGGCGTCCCCCCATGTGCCTGGCCATCTTGCCGATGGTCATCACCGTCTGCAGCGCCCGCTCGATGTCCCCCCCTTCCGCCTGCCGTATCGCTTCCTCGCGTAGCCAAAGACAGGTCCGTCGGAAGGCGACCGTCTGAGCGGCAACCGGAGAATTGGCATCACTTCCGCTCCAATCGATACTGCTCCGCTCGCACCACCAGTGGGGCATCTCGGAAGCCGTGACGACCATCTCCAGGGCATTGGGATCCTCCGGTGCGTCCGCCAGTATCGCAAAGGCCTTCGCGTAGAGGGGGGCGGCATTGTCACGAGGGTCGCTGTCGATCGGCCGCGCCAGATCGTTGTACTTGGCGGCATAGTCAACGGCAATCGTTGGCTTTGCCGTGACGAGACGTACAATTCGGGCTGCAACGAAAGCGATACAGAGCCCCAATACGCCGATCACAATCCAACGCTTAGACAGTCTTCCCTTACGTGTTTCGCCCTGCTCCGGTTCCTGAGCCATGTGGACACATCCTCTCCCATGCTGATGCTATTTGACGTAACCATGCATGCGGAGAAAACGCTCCGTATGCTCGATGGTTTCGTTGTAGGATCGGTGATCCTCTTCCCGGTTGTAATTGAAGAACCCGTGCTTCTTACCCTCGAAGGGCACTACGGTGCATTCGTTGCCCGCCTGCCTCATGGCCTCGCAGAATCGTTCGACGTTCTCGAAGGGGACGGTTGTGTCGGCGGTTCCATGGAAGATGAGCGTGGGCGGCAAACCCGCGCGGACATGATGGACGGGCGACAGAACTCGGGGATCGCCCTTGAAACGCTTGGCGCCGTAGCCTAGCTTCGTCGTATCGACCACGGGGTTGAAGAGCACCAACGCATCGGGCTCCGAAGAGATCGCTTTGTCCTCATTCTCTTCGTCATAACCTGCAATGGTCGCTGTGCAGGCGGCGACGTGCCCCCCGGCCGAGCCGCCCGCGGCGATGACGCGATCGGGATCGACGCCGAGTTCTTCGGCATGCTCGCGAACGTAGCGAACAGCGCTCTTGCCGTCGGCGACACA
>JANQFY010000463.1 GCA_028277585.1 Sedimentisphaerales bacterium | reverse complement strand
CGACCACCCCGGCCATGGAGTTGACATCCGCCAGGGCAACGGCGCCGTAGCCATATTCGGCAGCCCGCTCGACCCAGCGTTGCACCGAAACACTGCCCCGTAAAAGGCTGTAGAAACTCCGGCATGTCAGCGCCGCTATGCGCATACCTTCCCCGCCCACATACACGATGAGGTCACAGATCACTACTGGCCGATCGCGATCTTGGCCAAATTCGGATAGGTCTTCAGGAGCCCTTCCGGCACGAGTTGTTTCTTGCCGCTGACCAGCGCCTTCAACTCGATGGCGTTCGCCAGTTCGGCCCCCCGGTAATGGTTGTTGGCGATCACCGTCAGCGACTCGAAGGCTTTGCCCAGTTCGTCGAAACGCGCCTTGATCCCGGCCAGTTCACGTTCGCTGTAGTAATAGTTGTAGGTTTCATCGCGCCCGGCCTTGCTGAACCACTTCTCGGTATTGCGCCCATGCATGCGAAAATACCCCGCACGGCCGACCGTACAATGCTGTAGATTGAACGACTGGCGAGACGTTGGGTAATCCAGATTGCAGACTGCCACACCCAGTTCATCGAGAAACCCCAACGCCTCCGGCGCCTCCCACGACTTGTGCCGCAATTCCAGCACCAGGCTGAACGCCTTGCCAAACTGCTCGACGATGTTCGCCACGTGACGGCGCGTCGACGCCTGGTCGGCAAAGTCGTATTTAAACTGGACGAGCAGGTGCTTGAGCTTCTGCGCCTCCAGAAAAGGCGCGAACCCCTCGTGAAACTGTGTCACTAGTACCGGATCGATCCGACGCTCGTGTGTGAAACTACGATGCAGTTTCGCCGTGAAGAAGAAATCCGACCGATCCGACGTCCGGTCTACCCAGGAGCGAACGGTCTTGGCAAAGGGAGGTCGGTAAAAGGTACTGTTGATCTCGATACAATCGACGAACCCACTGACGTAGACCAGTTGATCCATCTTAGACTGGGTATAGACAATCCCATTCCAATCCGCGTAAGACCATCCCGCGATCCCTATAGCAATCGGACACACCATCATCGCACCTATTGAATCCCGGTCCGGATACAACCGATCACCTTGCCGATGATCCGGACGTCCTTGTCGAATTGCTTGATATAGCGCGTCTTGTACCCGGCCTGCCGGTTGGCTGGCTTCAAAGCGATCCGGTTCTTCTGAACAAACACTCGCTTGACCGTCACCTCATCGTCCAGCATCACCACAGCGATCTTGCCGCTCTCGGCGGATGAACCGGGCCGAACCACGACGTAATCCCCGTCCATGATCCCCTCATCGATCATGCTGTCACCAGCCACTTTGAGCAGAAAGGTGTCTTGCGACCGGGTGAAGAGCTTTTCCAGTGTGACATAGTCCTCGATATTCTCCTGAGCGAGGATGGGCTCTCCGGCCGCCACCCTGCCAAGGATCGGCATGCCCTCGGCCTCGGTCATCGCATCCAGATACGCCTGCGAAAGCCGCAAGCCTCGATGCCCCCCCGAATCCACCAGATAGCCCTTCTTCTTGAGGTAGCCGACCAATTGATAGACCGCGTTCTGGGCCAGTTGAAAGTGGCGCGCGATTTCCCGCTGACTGGGCGGGTGATTCCCACGCAGACGGCTGACGACGAACTCCAATACCTGTTGTTGTTTTTCCGTCAATGGCTCCATGATCGATCCTTAAGAGTACTCAATGAAGCATATGGTTATTTGACCATAGAGTCAACCCCTGGATTCGGAAAAGTGTATTTTTCTTTCCGTTCATGTTGGCCGTTAGAGAATTGCCCTTATCATTGAAGCCCGGTATGCTGACGCCCAGGAAATAGAGCGATACGAGGCATTGCCCGTCGTAAGGAAGGAGTCTGCGACCATGAAGACGACCATCGCCAATCGAATACTGGAGTTGATCGAGGGCGATATCACCGAAATGGATACGGACGCGATCGTCAACGCGGCCAACGCTCAACTGATCCTGGGCGGCGGGGTCGCCGGCGCTATTCGCACCAAAGGGGGCCCCGCCATCCAGGCCGAGTGTGACAAGATCGGGGGCACCTTCGTAGGCGGCGCCGCGATCACAACGGGGGGCAACCTCAAAGCCAGGCATGTCATCCACGCAGTGGGACCTCGCCTGGGAGAGGGAAACGAGGAGGAAAAGCTCAAGAACGCCACCCTGAACACGCTGAAACTCGCCGACGAGAATGACCTGAAGAGCATCGCCTTTCCCGCGATCAGCACGGGCATCTTTGGCTTCCCGATCGACCGCTGCGCCGAGATCATGCTCCCCACCACCATCGCCTACCTGCAGGGCGACACGGGGCTTGAACGCGTCGTCTTCTGCCTGTTCGGCCACGACAGCTACGACGTGTTTGCCCGCGAACTCCAGCGGGAGACGGCCTCGTGAAAGCCATCGTTCTGCCGCGCATCGCCCAGATTGAAGAGGCCCCTCTCGAACTAGCCGAGTTGCCCACCCCGGTCCCCGAAGACCACGAGGTCCTGGTGAAGGTCACGGTCTGTGGGCTCTGCCATACCGATCTGGACGAAATCGAAGGCCGACTCGCCCCACCGCACTTGCCGGCCGTTCTGGGTCATCAGGTCGTCGGCACGGTTGCTGCCAGAGGACGCGCCGCGCGGAAGCACAGCGAGGCAGATCGCGTGGGGATCACCTGGCTGCACTCCGCCTGTGGTCGGTGCGCCTTCTGCCGAAGCGATCGCGAGAACCTCTGCGAAGACGCCCGTTGGACCGGCTTCAATGCGCCGGGAGGTTACGCAGAGTACATGACCGTTGGTGAGGACTTCGCCCATCGACTCGACCCGTCCACGCCTGATTTGGAGGCCGCCCCGCTGCTCTGTGCGGGCGTTATAGGCTACCGCGCCATCCGACTCGCAGAGATCCGGGACGGGCAAACCATCGCCTTGTTCGGGTTCGGCGCCTCAGCCCATATGGTCATTCAGGTACTCAGACACCGGTTCCCCCGCAGCGAGGTGTTCGTTCTGACCCGGGGCTCCCACCACCAGGATCTGGCCCGAGAACTCGGCGCCGCCTGGACCGGGCCGCCCGGAGAAGCGCCGCCGGCCCGGGTGGATCGCGCGATCGATTTCACCCCCGTGGGCGAGACCGTGCGCGACGCTCTGTCGATCTTGAATCGGGGCGGTCGACTCGTTGTCAACGCCATTCGCAAGACAACCCCTGTCCCTGCGCTGAGCTACGAGGAGCACCTCTGGGACGAGAAGGAGAGCCGCAGCGTCGCCAACGTGACGCGACGCGACGCCGAGGAGTTCTTGCCCCTAGCCGCCCGAATCCCGATCCGCCCCACAGTCGAGGAGTACCCCATGAATCAGGCGAACGAGGCGCTGCTCCTGTTAAAACAGGGAAAGCTCCACGCCGCCGCGGCCCTGCGACTGGCAGACCCCTAACCCGTGACACGCGGCTCGCGTTTTGCCTTGACTTGAGGGGCACAGCGGCTATAATCGTCTTACACATGCCCATGGCATGCGACGTGTGGCCGTCCCTGGTGGTCTGGGCTCCAGCGGGGTGTTTTTTCGACAGAGAATCACGGGCCTCTTCGTGAAAGCATAGCATGGAGACGAAATTCAACGTTTTCGAAGTCCTTGAGATCGCCGAACAGGTCGAGCACAAGGGCGCGCGATTCTTCCTCAGGAGTGCCGAGTTGTTCGAAGATCCCGATCTTCGTGACATCTACTATCGGCTCGCCAACTGGAAAGCCAAACACGAGCAAATGTGGGCCCGGTTGCGCAAGCGCTTCGCCGAGAAGACCGGCGAGTTCGGCACGTTCGACCCGGACAACTACGTGCTATCCAATCCCGAAGTGATGGCGGGCCTGACCTGGTTCGGCACCAAACACGGCAGCCCGGACCGACTCACGGGCAAGGAAACCAAGAGCCAGATCCTGCGCGACGCCGTCCGGCGGGCAAACGAGGTCATCATCTTCTACCAGGGATTGAAGGACTTCGCCCGCGACCCGGCGACGGAGGAGACCCTCGACAAGATCGTCCGGGAGGAGGCCAAGCAGATCAAGCTGCTGAACAAGGAACTGGATGCGGTCTGAGCGGTCTTGCTTCTGACCCACCGCGACGCCCCCGCTTGATGAAGTGCGCTCGGTCTATCCCTTTCCAGGCGCCGGCGCTTCGGGGCCGAAATCCCCGGCCAACAGTCGTCCAATCGGTTTGAAGGTGTCAAACTGCAGCAGGACGATCCTTATGGCCGCGGTGATGGGAGCGGCCAGGAACATCCCGACGATGCCCCAGAGGAGCCCCCAGAACGACAGCGCCAGCAGAATCGCCACCGGATGCAGATTCAAGCCCTCGCCCATCAGTTTCGGTTCGATCACGTTGCCCATGACCACCTGAATGGCCCCGGGGATGGCAAGGACCAGTAGGACCGTGCCCCAGGCGACCACCACTTTGCCCTCAGGGTCGGCTGCTTGAAGTTGGGCGGCGGCTTCCGGAAGCGACGGCGGTTGGATGGTCTGGAACTGCGCGACAGCCACCGGCAGAGGCAGGAGCGTGGAAATAACCGACCCAATCGAAGGGATGAAGTTCAACAGAAACGCGAGAATCCCGAAGACGCTCGCCAGAGGCAAGCCGAACCGTGAGAGAACGAACCAGACCAGCAGCCCCGTGATAAACGAAATGATGACCTTTGTCCCAACGTAACGGCGGACCTTCCCCACGATATTCCTCTGCGTCTCCGAGTGGACGGCGTACGGATCGCGGCCCATTACCAGGAACATCACGAAGATCACCACGAAGAAGACGCTCGAGATCAGCCCGAAGATCGTCCCGGCCGTATTCGTGGCGATGTTGAGGATATACTGCTTCATATCGCCAACCAGTTGCTTGGTGTTGAGCTTTCGCACGCGTTTGGCCGGGGCCGCTTGATTCGGATCGGCGATCGCGACAGCGTTGGCGTCACCGGGCATCCTGTCCGTCACGGCTTCGGCCGATAGAGGCGCGTTCGGCTCGGCGCCGGGCAAGGCTTGCGGATTGAGCGGCTCCTCCTCCCAATAGATCAGCTCCAACGGCTTGAGCGCCTTGTTCACCACGTAGTCCATGCTATCGCTGTAGTCGCGCGCCGTCGAGACAACGGTCTGGATCATGTAGGTCACCACCAGCGACACCAGCACCACGACCACCAGGACCATCAGCAGCGTCAGCAGCGCGGCGAGGAGCCGGGGGAAATGCAAACGCTTGACCTGGAAGTCCTGCAATGGGGAAACCAGCGCCACAATGAACAGCGCCAGCACGAAAGGAATCATCACCGCACGCGTATAAACCAGCGCGAATGCCAGCGCAACGAACGCCAACATCGCCAGGGACACCGTCGTCAGGTAGTTTTGCTCTTTCCTCTCGTGTACCATATCCGCCTCAAACGCTCTATCCGCACCGCAACCTACCGACAGCGAACCAATCGATGTCGGTCAAGCGGAACCTCGGGCAATTGCTCGCGAAGGTCCTTCAAGAACCGCAGGCCATCCTGCCAGTACCCCGCCGTCGGTTTTAGATCGGGACTCAACCCCGCAAAGTGGCGATTCATACTCTCGACCAGCAGCTCCCGCACGTACTTGCTGACCATGGACGCCAGCGCAACCGGCAAGTGACGCCCGTCGGCGCCGACAGTGAAGCTGATGCACACCTTGCGGGAACGGCCGCGCAACTCATAAGCACTGCGTTGTTCCGTCTCCTGCACGATCCGCAATTCCATGCCGGCGAAACTGCGTAACAGGTGCTCCCGATAATGGACCCGCCCCCCTTGCCTGTCAATCAAAATGTGCAGGTCCTGTCCCTCGAATCGGTCGAGGAGCTTCTGGATCAGTTGCGTGGTCGTCACGAACAACACCTGCGACTTGTTCTTCATCCGCTCAACCATCGCGTTGTAGTGGCCCACGTCAAGACAGTGACAGGTCAGCCCCATCAGGTTCGCCCCGACCCGGGCGGTGTCCTCCGCAAAGACCTTCGCGGCGATGCGCGTATCCGCCCGCTCGGCCGGGATCGCCGTCCCCCGTGACGCCGCGTACCAGGGATAGTCCCATATGCGCGGCGCGCAGTCGGGACACAAAACGTTCAGCAGCGTCGCCAGATCGGCGGGCCGCTCGCCCAGAGTCCCCAGCGCCGCCAGCGCCGTTCGCTCCAGATGGCCCAGCCCCTCGGCCCGCTTGTAGGCCTTCTTGCTGTCGGCTATCAACAGTCGCCCGCGCAGCCCCGAGCGCGTCTTGCCCACACTCTTTCGCAGGAGGGGCCAGAGATCCTGATCCGCCAGTTCCGGCGTGATGGAGAAAGCGCACGAAGAGACGACCAGAGGTCCCAACAGGGGACCGAAACCGGCCTCGTCGATACCTGCCAAGATGGTCATGCGCGTAACCTCGTTCTCCCTGAAAGACTGCGACCCGATGGAGACGCCCCCACGAATAAAGGGTCCACGGGCAAGGATGGTGATAGCAGAGCCCCCCGAGATTGTCAACGACAGACTGCCCGGACACGCCGGATCGGCTCGGATCGGCATTGCCCTGACGGATAACCTCTGCTAGACTGTCGCGTCGAACAATGTGTTTCAGGAAAGGAGCCGTTCATGGTGATCGTACACGTGCATGTCCATGTCAAGCCGGATCAGATCGATGCCTTTCGCGCCGCCTCGCTCGAGAACGCTCGCAACAGCGTCCAGGAGCCGGGCGTCGCTCGGTTCGATGTGATCCAGCAGCAAGAGGACCCCACGCGCTTCGTTCTGGTCGAGGTCTATCGCACGGCCGATGATCCGGCCAAACACAAGGAGACGGCGCACTACAAGACCTGGCGCGACACCGTCGCCGAGATGATGGCCGAGCCCCGCCAGGGTGTCAAGTACACCAACGCCTTTCCCGACGAACAGGGCTGGGACTCGATCGCCTCGTAGGGAGCGGATCCATGGACTTCGAATTCGCCACCGCCAATCGGATCGTCTTCGGGCCGGGCGCCGCTGTGCGGTCCGCATCGGACGTCGCCGCTCTCGGTCGCCGCGCCTTCGTGGTCACCCGCGCCGATCCACAGCGATTCAGTGAAGTGCTCGCCGCACTTGGGGCGGCCGACATCGAGTATGTCACGTTCTCCGTGACAGGCGAGCCCACGACCCGACTCGCGGCCGACGCCGTCACCGCCGCGCGTGAGGCGGGCGCCGATGTCGTGATCGGCATCGGG
>JANQFY010000427.1 GCA_028277585.1 Sedimentisphaerales bacterium | reverse complement strand
TCGAGCCGTTCATCGCCGGGCGGGAGATCACGGTCGGTGCGCTCGATCATGCAGTCGCCGAAATCGCCCCAGATCCGCTGGGCCAGCGCAGCCGCTTCATCCGGCCCATCGACGATCGTGACCCCCACGCTGCTGCCCTGCCGAACCGGCTTGACGACGAAACGATCCCCGAACTCACGCAGTCGATCGGCGATAGCGTCCGGATCGGAATGCTCGCCGAACTCGATGGTCGCTGCAACCGCTACACCGGCCGCGGCGAAACGTTCCTTGCTCACGATCTTGTCGAAAGCCAGCCGACTGGCCTCGGCGCCGCAACCGGTATAGGTCAACCCCCGATCGTCCAGGATCTTCTGGAGCTGGCCATCCTCCCCGAATGGACCATGCAGAGCGATGAAGAAGACATCGATATCTGTGCGATTGAGAATGGCCAGGTCATCGGGTCGAATGTCCGATTCCACCACTTCGACGCCGCCGTCGCGCAGGGCCTGGGCCACGCAACGACCGCTCTGAAGACTGACCTCACGCTCCGAACCTATGCCTCCGCGCAGCACCGCCACTTTCATGGAATCGCCACCCACCCAAAATCAAAATGCAAACTGTAGAAATCAAAATTGAGGAAGTCATCGCCGTAGAACGGCGATTCCGCAATTTTGATCTTTGATCCTTGATCTTTGCATTCCACTGCCAAGCCCTTTGCGATCGAAGCACCACAGTGATTGCGCATCGCCGTCCTACTTCCAGATCTCGATCTCCGGATCCAGCTCGATCTCGAACTGTTCGCGCACCCGCTGTTGGACGGCGCTGATCAGTCGCATGATATCGCGACTGGTGCAGCCGTCGCCGGCCACGATGAAGTTCGCATGCTTATCGCTGACGGCGGCGCCGCCGACCTGCAAGCCCTTCAACCCCGCGCGGTCGATCAACGCGCCGGCCGACGTGCCTTCCGGGTTCTTGAAGATACACCCGCAATTCCTTGTATTCAGAGGTTGGGTGTTCTTCTTGTAGACCCAGCTCTCTTTGACAGTGCGCATGATCTGTTCGGGATCGGCTTGCGTGAGTTTGAGCTTCGCGTTCAGAATAAACGGCGCGCGGATGTTGACCGAGCGATAATCGAAGATCAGCTCGGGCTTGCTCTTCTCGAAGAGCCCTCCCTGACTGTCCAGCAATGTCACCGACTCGACGGCCGAACCGATGTCGCCGAACCGCCCCCCGGCGTTCATCTTGATGGCGCCGCCGACCGAACCGGGGATGCCCGTCAGGACCTCGATGCCGGAAAGCCCCTTCTCGACACAGTCCAAGACCAGTTGGCTCAATTGAGCGCCCGCCCAGGCGGTCACCTGTTCGCCCTCGAACTCGGTCTGGGCGAACTGCCCTTCTTCGAGCTTGACCACCGCGCCTCGGACGCCCTCATCGCTGACCAGCAGATTCGAGCCGAAGCCCATGACGTGCAAACGAACGTGGTTCTCGTTACACCGCCGGATGACCTCCACAAGGTCGTCGACGGTTCGAGGGCGAATGAAATAATCCGCGGGGCCGCCCAGGCGGTACCACGTGTGCGAGGCCAACGGGTGGTCTCGTTCAACGATTTCGTCCAAGCCGTTGAATATACTCATCAGCTACCTTCCACACATCGCCGGCCCCCATGGTGACAACGAGGTCACCGGCACGAAGTTCTTTTTCCAGATAGTCGCAGACAGCCGTGAGGGTTCCGACGTGTTTGGCGTCGGTCCCTTCGGCCCGGATGCGATCGACCAGGATCGCCGCATTCACCTCGGTGCGGCTGTCCTCGGAATCGCGTGCGAAATAGATTTCAGGGATGATGGCCCGATCAGCCTGGGCGAAACTGCGCGCGAACTCGTCCAGGAAGAACCGCGTCCGACTGTACTGGTGGGCCTGAAAGACACACCAGAGCCGCTTGGGCTGATAGCGATCGCGAATCGCACCCAAACTGGCGCGGATTTCCGTCGGATGGTGGGCGTAGTCGTCCAGGATCGTGATCCCGTCGAATTCGCCCTTGAGCATCAATCGGCGATCCATGCCGGTGAACCGATCGAGCACGCTCAGGACGCGCTGCGGATCAACGCCGATGCTCACCGCGGTGGCGACGACCGCCAGGCCGTTGAGCACGTTGTATCGACCGGGCAAAGACACGGCCGTCGATCCCAATCGGTGGCCGTTCTGAAAGACGTCGAAACTATGTAGACCACGACGCTTGCGCACATTCCGCGCCGAGAAATCACACTGCTCATCGAAGCCGAACGTCACAACATCGCGTTCGCCGTCGAGTCGCTCGATAACCTTGGTGACATTGAGGTCATCCCCATTGGCGACCACCAGTCCGGACGGAACCGTGCCGAGCGCGAACTGATAGAACGCGTCGAGGATATCCGCCTCGTCGCGGTAACAGTCTAGATGATCCTGCTCGACGTTCAGGATGCAAGCCACCTGCGGCCGGAAGTTCAGAAAACTCCGGTCGTATTCGCAAGCCTCGGCGACGAAGAACTCGCTGTCACCGGCACCGGAGGAAACCCCCAGTTGCGAGATATTGGCCCCGACGACGAAATTCGTATCCACCCCCGCCTCTTTGAGGCAGTGGACCAGCCAGCCGCTGGTGGTGCTCTTTCCGTGGGTGCCTCCGACGGCGATGCCCTCGAAATGGCCCATGATCTCGCCCAGAAACTGGGCGTACTTGTATACGCGGGAGCCCTGTTCGCGGGCCCGCTGCAGCTCGGGGTTGTCCGGCCCAATGGCCGCCGAGACCACCACCGCGTCGACGGGATCGGAGAGGTTCGCCGGGTCGTGACCGACTTGAATGTCGGCGCCCAGTTGGGCGAGCCGTTCCGCAACCGCACTGGCGGCTCGATCCGAACCACTGACGATCGCGTGCTTCTCCAGGAGGAACTGGGCCAGGCCGCTCATGCCGACGCCGCCGATGCCCACGAAATGAAAACGCATCCCGGCCACCTGCGGCCGACTCACCGTCTCAACCACTTCATAGCGGTGGGCCGCCCTGACACGGCTCCTCAGGTGGGTGCGGGTTTCCGATCGGCTCATGGCATCCTTTCGCGTGAGAGATCTTCCTTAAGAATCATCGGAAGAGTCTAGCAGAAACCCACAGTCAAGAAAAGTCAAATCGCCATGCGGAGTCGGAAAAACAGGGCAAGGCACGCAGCTTCGGGGGAGACCTCACCAAGCTTACTGTTTCCCCATCTAACAAACCAGGGCGCCCGTCACGACCCAATCCCGCGGACGCTAGGGGCGCACCGCCTTGGAACGGCGCGTCGCCGCCTTAGGCTTGCTCGGTTTGTTGTGGTTCTCTAGAAGCTTCATTGCCTTCTTGACGTCGGAGAGTTTCAGCACGCCCGTAGTGCGTCCCCCCTTGCCCCCGGCGGTGCAGTACGCGTATGTGATGTTGATATGCCCTTTGGAAAGCTTCTCAGCCACGGCGGCCAGCGCGCCGGCCTTGTTCGCCAGGTCCACGCACAGCACGTCCGTCTCGTTGTAGGGCATATTCAGTTTGGACAGCACCTCCCGAGCCTTGTCCGGCTTTTCGAACACCACGCGCATGACACCATGCTCAACCGAATCCATCATCGTGATGGCGGTGATGTTGATCTTCGCCTTGGCGAATTCACCCAGGGCCTGGGCCAGAACACCGGGCTTGTTGACCATGAAGACGGAAAACTGAGGTGCGATGTACATCCTTCAACCTTTCCTTAAGCCAGAGTCCACTACTTGTACGGACCAGACGCTCGATCGTCCCTTCTTGCGCCTCCAGAACTACGCACAGTCCAGCTTCCTCGACAATCCCCATCTGCGCCGTCGGCCGTAGGGCCGCCCTGCTCGGCTCCTATTCTACGCCCACACCGCCCGCGCGTTCAACCATTACCCGCAGCACCCGCGGTTTTCGCGATGGCTGCCGGGATTCGGCAATCCATCCACAAGCTGCTCTCAGCAACACCAAAAGGCTAGGGCCGATAGGTGATTTCAAGGCGGGCGGCCTTCTCGGCATCCCCGTCATACGACCAGAACTTCCGATTGGAGCTGGCGTAGCCATCGGCGGCGCAGATGATCACAATCGCATTGCCGGCCGACCAGCCGGGGCGGTCCACGACTTCCTGAAGCAGGGAGCTGATATCGGGGCTGTCGTACCAGGTATTCGACGACCAGGAAGCCCCCTCCCAGCTCCATGTCTCGGACGCATCCGTCAGGGGCACGTCGTTGGCGCGATGACTGCTGCTGAACTCGACGGTGTCGTCAACCGCCTCGGCCTGGAGGAGGACTGCGAATTGACCGCCAAGGTCGCTCGTATAGGAACAGATCTGCAGCTTGGCGCTGAGGATCGTCGCCCCTTGGGGCACGTCGATCTCGATGAATCGCATCCCCGCGGTATAGGAGCCCACGGTCAACGCCGAATCGTGCAGTTTCTGGAAGGTGCTCCATTTCGAGAGATGAGCATCGTCGGCGCCGGAGGCCACCTGATAGGCAGCGGAAATCTCGCCCACCACGGTGATCTGTACGGTCGCGATGTTCGACGGGCCTCCCAAAGGTGGAATCCCGCCGTCATCGGCACTGAACGTGAAGGAATCGGCGCCCAGACGATCGGCGTCAGGTCGATAGACCACCTGGTCAACCCCGGCTCCGAGCACCGTCGGCGCCTTGGTGATCGTCGCGCCGGTCGCTGCGTGCTCCAGCCGTCCGTGCTCGGGTAAGGACTCGATCGTGAAGGTCATCGCGGCGGGCGGGTCGGGCAAACCATCATCGTCGGCCGCCAGGAGAATTGTCCGGGGGGAGTTCTGCCCCACGTTCACGTCCATATCCCGCGCGAGCGGAGGGCCGGGGCGCGTCGAATTCAACTCGAACGCGCCGGAACCCGCAACACGCTTGACGACCAGCAGCGCCATTCCATCGGCATCCGGCGTGTAGCGGATCGACTCGGGCGTGCCGACTGTGAAGTTCGTGCTGCAAGCCAGAATCACCGGTTCGCCCACGTCCGAGGGCGTCGTGCTGTAGAGGTAGAGGTCGAAGTCCGCCTCAGGTGGAAACGCCAGCGACACTTCCAGTTCGTAGCCCCCGGTCATGTGCACGGTCCGCGCCCAGACACGCTTGGCGATCGCCTCGCCGCTCAGCGTTTCGGTGACGGTCGAGCCCAGATTATATGTCAGACTGACCGCCTCCACGGCCGCATCGGCATTGACCATCCCATACCCCTCGTCCAAATCCTTGGCAGGCGGATAGCCGAACTCACCTTCATCGTCACGATTCAATACGGGATTGAAGTACCCCATCTTTCGCTCGGCGTTGGTCTCCGAGGCGGTGGCACAGAGAACCATCTTGATGTAGCGAGGGCAGTCATCCGACTCGAAGTCCCAGACGAGCCCCTGTTTCTCCAGCGCCTCGATCAGCAGAGCGGCACAACCGGCCACGAAGGGGCTCGACATGGATGTACCGATGAGATTCGTATAGTCGTCGGGTTGTTTGTCAGACACCTCGGCCGAACCATCACAGGTGCCCGAATCCACCGAGAGGATGCCCGTGTATTGAGCAGCTCCCCCTGGGGCAACAAGATCAGGCTTGAATCCCTCGTGGGCATCGGGATCGGGGTAGAATCCATGGGTGGAGTAGTTTGTCACAGCGTTCTCATCGTCCGATGCGCCGACCGTGATCGCCAAGGCGGTCCCGGCAGGGTCTGCCATCACACGCTTTTGCCACGACCAGTTCTCGGCGCTGTTGCCAGCCGCGACCACCACGATCACGCCGCTCTTGACGGCGGAAGTCACCTTGTCTCGCAGTACGCGACTGCTCAACGGAAGCCCTTCCCAGTCAATCAGACCAGCGCTGATGTTGATGATCTTGATGTTCTTACTCTCACGATGGGCAACAAGGTCATCCAGGGCCGCCGCCACGCCGGCTTCGAAGGCCTTGTCGTCGCCCTCGACATCGACACTGACCGCCGCCCAGTTGCAGCCCGGCGCAACACCGGTGAAGTCGTTGAAACCGTCTCCCACGCCGCGGTAGGGAGACACCGTGTTCGTGATAACCACATTCTCAAGGTCAAAGAAGTCCCAGTTGGCCAGATAGGGGGCGAAAAGCAAATGGCCGGCGATATTGAATGAGGAGGTAATGGTCGCTTCAGTATCCCCGTCCTTGCCGGCCCCGACGCGCGAAAGAACGGGGAGGGCATCCCCCCTCGTCCAGGTGGCGTGGCACAGCCAACCGGGTGCGCCTTGCCAGTAGGCTTGCGTCTCTATGGTGACAACTTCACGAGGCAATCCGATCGGACTGGGAAAATGCTGCCAGAAAGGATAGGCCCGAGCGTAGGTATACTGCAATTGCCCGATATCAGCGCCACCGGCCTGCCCCGTACCAACCGCTATACCGGCTACGTGACTGCCATGTCCCAGATAATCAACCGACTCCGGGTCATCTCTGCCACTCAGGTCCTTCCAGTAGACACACCGCCCGGCGAGATCGACGTGCGTTCGGTCGACGCCGGTATCGATAATGGCGATCGTCGTGTTCGGGTCACCGTGGAGTCCCAGGGTATGACCTGCGAAGCCCGACTGCCAAATGGGACGGACCCGACCTGTTTGGGTCGCCTTATCCATGTACGGCTCCGCTCGCGCGACCGGCTCAACGAGGACCAGCGTCGGCCCCATCACGGCGGGCAACCGGCGTACGGCGGCCAGAGGCAGACGGCCGTTCCAGCCGTAGGAAATGGCCTTGAACATGTAGGTAATCTCGCCGCCCAGGGCGCCGAAGGCGTCGATCTGCTTTTGGGTCACCGGTTTGTTGAAGACCAACTCGACGCTGACCTTCTCGCCCTCAGAGGAGAGCGCCATCAGCCGCCTGCCGCTTTCCACATCATTGCTCTGCAGGCTATCGGCGATGCGGTCGCCGTCCGCGTCGGCCGGATAGGTTCCGCTGATCACGGGCCGTACATCCGGCGCCGCCGGCGGCGTCTGGGCGGAGAGAGCCGTTCCCAGCAGAAGAACGACGAGTACAGCGCTGGCGAGTCGAAACAGGCCTTCACGGGATGGATTCAGAGGTGATATGGGCAGATTCATCTTCCCTCCTCTCAAGAGTCGATAAAGGAACACTCCGCAAGCGCCCTCGCCTCCGATGGCCTCGACGCCCTCAAATACTACCATTGCACACTATGATAACCTGGGGAACCCTCTTTGTCAACGACCAGGGCTCAATACACCCTATACTCGACGGGTTATCATCCCCCCGTATCGAACTCTGAGGCAGATCAGGGCGGAAATCCTTGCTTTTCCGGCAATCTATCGGTCCGATGAACGACTGGAATACCAGGAGAACGATCCGACCCACAATCTGGAGGTATGCCATTATGAAGATGAATGTGCGATCGGCTGTACTGGGCCTGATCCTGCTGAGCGTGCTTGTCCATGCAACGGGGTGTGTCAACGTGGAAAGCCCCCCGGCCAGCGACGCCCAAGACCAGGTCGAGGTCCTGGGCGGCAGCAACGGTTTTCTCCTTCTAAAGCATGACAATGGCAAGCTTTATGTCATCGACCTTGCCAGCCATCACGCTTCCGAGGTCGCCGGGCTGCCTCAAGAGAAGAAATCGGAGATGGTCGTCTACTGAAGCGCAGGTGGCTCCAAGGGCTACCCGGAAGGATCTCGGCGCCGTCGCAGGCGAGGAAACGAAGACGGAGTCGCCCTCCTCCAGAACGACTCCGTAGCTTCAGAGAAACCGAACCGGCCCGTTGCCTTGGGGCGTCTTGGGCGATTCGGCTTATGCTCAAGGGGAAATCGGGCGGATTACCCCTCCTCCGGAGTAGTTGCACATCGCGTCAGCCTGTAGCGATCCGCCCGGATTTCCATGACTCGGCGCGACGCGCCAATAAGCCCCGCACCAGCGTCGCCACGCTCTTGTCGCTGCCTACCGAAGTGTACCGACCATCGCCTGATGATCCGCGATCGTCCGAAACACCTCCTATTCAGCATACCGAATGGGCCCGTGCACGACAAGACCTATTATTCTTATCTTGCCTATTTAACCGCCGCCACTAGTCGACTTCGATACGCTTGACCTTTGACTCGCGTTTGCGGGTATTCCACTTCAACGACCACCTATCGAAGAGGGTCATCTGGCCTTTCTCGGGCTGATCGAGGCGAAAGATGGTGTTGCGCCGCCACTGGATGATCTCTTCCCGAATGCTCTGGGCCATGGACTCGGGCAATTCGACCCCGGAAAGCTCCAGTGGATCGCTCTTCAGACGGTATAGCGTAACGGTGCCCTGCTCCGGATCATAGACGTACTTGTTGTCGTCCTGGACATAGCCCGAAGGTCCCTGATGCATCCAGCCGGCGAAGTACACTTTCCGATCATCGGGCAAGGGCTGGAGAATGTCTGTCCCGGCGAAGTCAAAGGTCCCTATGTCAAAGCCCAGCGCACTGAGGATTGTGGGCGTCAGGTCGACCGAACTGACCGGGCTGGTAATGCGCTGCCCCGGCTCGATCAGATGCGGCGCCCTCATACACATGACGATACGGAGCACCTCATCATACGCGATCCGCTCATGGCCCTGGATGCGATGCTCCCCGAAGCCTTCCCCGTGATCGCCGACCACGCAGAGGATAGTGTTCTCGGAAAGTCCCAGGTTCGCCAGTTGGACGTCCAGAGCCGCGAGGAACTGATCGGTGTACGTGATCGTCTGCTGGTAACGCTCGGCGGGCGTCTCAGCCAGATCCGCATACCAAATCGGTACTTCGTACGGATCGTGGGTGGCTGAGCAGAGGACGGTCAGAAAGAAGGGCCCGTCATCCGACTGAATCCACTGTTCGATCGGCTCCAAAAGGGCGAACTCGTCGGCTCCGAGATACCCCAGGAAGCTGTTCGGGTCCTCCAGGTCCTCTCGGGTCCGAAACGTCTCGAATCCGAGGTTGTGGATGAGACCGGGCCGCGATTCGAATGTCCCCTTAGCCGACTGGAAGAACGCAGTGCGATACCCGGCCCCTTGGCTCAGGATCGTCGCGAGACTGACGTAGGGATCCTCGACAGGCACGGTCTCTCCGATATCCTGGCACGCCGAGGGCGGCTGGCCTGTCAGCAGGCCGAAAATCGCCTTGGTCGTGTGCGTTACCACCGAGCGGGTATCGGTGAACGTCACCCCCTGCTGAGCCAGGGACGCCAGATAGGGGGTGGGATCGTAGGTCTGGTCGTCACCCTCGGCATAGGGCATCGCCAGCGAGGTACAGCCGTACTGAACGCCTTCCAGCACGACGACCACCACATTGTGATTTATCCGTTGCGGCTTGAAGCGGATCTCCATGTCTTTGGCGCGCGGTAGGACGCGCGTGGCGTTGCTGAAATCCTCCCGATCCAGGTGTCGATACCCGGGCAGAATGAATACCAGGATGGCTCGCGACTGGCAATTATACCGAAGCCCGCGCGCCGTGATCCAATTGGAACCCAGCAGGGAGATGCTCACGTGGCCGAGCAACGCCACCACAGCGACCGCCAAGGTGATCGTGATGCGACGTACGAGCGGGCCCCGCTTAAGGTCCGGTAATACCGGGCTAGCCAGAACAGAGAAGAAGAAAGCCAGGGCTACGCCGCTCGGAATCAGCAAAGCCGCTGCGGCGCCGGGCATCCGGATAAGGTTCCGCAGCACAAGCAGAGAGATGTTGATCGGCTCGCGAACGAGGGGCAGCAACTCCATCGGTAGGATCTGCGTGCCGGTGCGAATCAGCCAGGCGGCATTGACCACGGACCACGTGCAGATGACGGCGGCGATCGAGAGTGCCGTGCGTAGAACCCACCGCTTCGGCCAACGATAGCACATCAGAGTCAGCAAGACGTCGACGGTCAGCAGGACAGTGATGTCCGTGAGAATCCAGCCGACGTATTCTCGCAACAGCCCGCAGTGTTCGGCGTGGTAGAGTTTGGCGCTCAGATTGCAGAACAGCGCCCCGAAGACGATGGCGCTGCAGGCCCGGGGAACCAGGGCCCGATGCACGGCGCCAAGGCCGGAGCGAAGCCAGTACCAGCCGCCAGGTTGTTTGCGCTGCTCATTCATGGGCAGACGACCATACTAAAATCCGAAGCATCTGACAAGCCGCGGGCCGTCACAAGCCCAATTCAGAAGGCCCGTTAGCGCCGTGGGCATTAGCCGAGGAAGTGCCGAATGCCGGCCGCCGAAAACGCGACGATGTGCTCTACGGCGCGATCCGTGTCGCGAAACGCTGTCTCGCCTTGATTCTTGCCTGGGGAAGTGTCCAGTGTATGGAGCAGGTACACCAGTTGCCCAACGATGGACTCAAGACACATCAGGGCCCGGGCATCGTCAAGACGAGGGCACACGCCCTTGAGCCCGGCCATCATGGCGCCACGTGTCGGCTCAATCACCTCGGTTAGGAAGAAGTCGGAGGGAAGATGGGGGTCTTCGCGCTCCTTCAGAATCAGCCGCATCAGACGCCGCCCGGCCCCCTCTTCCAGAAACGGACCTACGAAAGCCCGCGCGAATGCATCCACCAAGCCCTCCAAATCGCGGTTGGCGCCTCCGTCTGAGGGCCCCGTCCCCAATATGCCGGCCCCCTGTGTCTTGAGCGTCGCCAGCAAGTGGCGAAAGACCTCGAAATAGAGTTCGTCCTTGCCGTGAAAGTAGTAGTTGATCGCCGAGATATTGCACCCGGCCCGTCCGGTGATCTCCTGCACCGTCGCATGGGTAAATCCCTTCTCGGCGAAGAGCTGTTCAGCCGCGATCAACAGCCGCTCTGACGGGCCCATCTCGCGCGTGTCATATGCCAATCGGCTATCACATTGTCCCATCGTCACTTCCTGCAATGCTGACTCCCTGAACGATCAGCGGCTCAGGCGTTCTTGCCCTTGCCTGTGAACAGATCATAGAGAATGGGCATCACAATCAGTGTGAGCAAGCCGGAGACAAGGATGCCACCCACCGAAGCAATGCCGACCCCGTTGCGCATCTCGGCGCCGATGCCCCGCCCCAGCGCCAGCGGGAGCATGCCCAGCACGGCGGCCAGGGTGATCATGATGATCGGCCGGAACCGCTCGCACGAGGCCGTGATCATCGCCTTGTGGCGCGGGATGCCCTCGCCCACGTGCACGTTGAACTGGTCCATGATCAGAATCGCGTTGTTGACCACGATCCCGATCATCATCACGATGCCCAGAATCACGAACATGTCGAGGGTTTGGCCCCCGATCGCCAGCGCCCAGAGCGTGCCGATCAGCGCCAGGGGCAGCGTGACCAGGATCAACCAGGGCTGTTTGAACGACTCCAGGATCGCCGCCAGGGTCAGGATGACGAGGACCACGGCGGTGAGCATCGCTCCGCCAAACTCGGCCTGCATCTCACCCATGATCTCATAGGCGCCGGCGTATCCATGGTCGTACCCGGGCGGAAACTCCCCCTCGCCCCCAATCCCGGCGTTGATTCGGTCGACGCCCGTTCCCAGCGGCATCCCCGGCGCCAGGTTCGCGAAGAGCTTGGACACGCGCCGCTTGTTCTTCCGGGTGATCTGGATCGGCACGACCCGTTCGTCCACCTTAGCCAGGTTGGTCAGCAGCACGGGCTGGCCCGGCGCAGCCGGGAACATGAACCGTTCGACCTGGGCCTTGCCTTTCTGATCGTCCAGTTCCACGACGATGTCATAGTTGCGGTCGCCCCGCTTGAATGTCCCGGCGTCCAGTCCCTCGAGATTGGCCCGCAACGTGGCGCCCAGGCCGACCGCCGGGATGTCCAGGTCCGCCAGCACGGCGCGGTCGGGCAGGATCGCCAGCTCAGGCTTGCCCGCACGGACGGAGGTATCGACATCCTTGTAGCCACCCATCCCATCGGCCATCTCTTTGACCTGAACGGCAAGTCCGTCGAGCGTCGCCAACTCCGGGCCGGCGATTTCCATCTCAATGTCCTGGCTCTGTCCACCGATGATGGCCGGTATGTTCACCGTCACGATACACTCAGGATAGTCGGCCAGGCGGGAGCGAACCTCATCCTGCAGCTTGTCAATGCTGATGTCGCGCTGGTCTCGATCGGAGAAAGTCAGCAACACCTGAGCCAGGTAGACACCCTCGGTGGACTGACCCACGATGCCTTCAACCTTGCCCACGGAACTGAGAATGTGCCGCAGTTCGGGCAGATCCCTGAGCCTGTCCTCAACGGCGCCGACGCGTTCGACGGTGTGGTTCAAGTCATAGTCGGTCGGGTATTCCAGCTTGACATAGAGAATGGCCTTGTCGGGGTCGGCGAAGATATCGAATCCGATGGCGCCGGTCAGCGACATGGCGTGCACCAGCAGCAGAATCGTCAGAGCCAGAACGCCCAGCGCAGCCGGGCGATGCCGTTCATTGAAACCCAATACGGCCCGATAGGCCCCGATGAACCTATCGAGCACACGATTGAAACCGGCTTCCATCCAAGCCAGCACCCCCTTGCGATCCTTGGCGATGGGCTTGAGCATGACCGAGCAGAGCAGCGGCGTCAAAGTGAAGGAGATGAACAGAGACACCGCCGTCATGATGAGCATGCTCCAGGCCAGCGGCCGGAGGAACTGCCCGACCAGACTGCCCATGGTCGCGATGGGGAACAGAACGACGATGTTGGTTCCGGCGCTGGCCAGGACGGCGACCGTGACTTCCTTGGCCCCCTGGCGGGAGGCCTCTTTGGGATCGCCCGTTGCGACCAACCGTTTGGTGATCGCTTCGAGAACCACGATAGAGTTCGTCACCAGAATACCGACGGACATGCCGATCGCGATCAGCGTCGAGGTGTTCAATGTGAAGTCCATCATCTGCATAAAGAACAGGCCGATCAGGATCGTCAGCGGCATGGTGATCGCGACCACCAGCGTCGAGCGGATGTTGTACAAGAAGAAGAACAGGATCGCCGCCGTCAGAAGTACGCCTTGCCCTACGTTGATCCAGGCGCTCTGGACCGAAGCTTCGATGAAGCGCCCGTCGTCGGTGACCCAGACCAGTTCCATACCGCCGGGCAGTGCGGCGTTGAGTTGATCCATCGCGTCGCGGACGCGGTTGACCACGCGGACGGCATTGCCCTCAGCCTTCTTGATCACCTTGATGTAGATACAGGGACGGCCGTCAATTAGAGCCTTCTGTCGCAGCTCCTCGGTGGTCATGACGACGCGCCCCATATCTCGAATATAGGTTCGTTGGCCGTCTTCGTTGGCCACTTCCAGAGAGCCGATATCACCGACCGCCTTGTACTCGGCGTCAAACTTGACGGTGTATTCGCGCCCGTCCTCCTGGACGCGTCCGGACGGTATGTTGCGAACGCCGTTCTGCACGGCCGTCACCACATCCATGCTGGAAAGGCCCTTGGCGACCAGCGCATCGCGATCGAGCATCACGTGAACCTCGCGTTCGGCGCCGCCGATCAGTTGGACCTCCGCGACCCCCGAAATGACCGTCAAGCGGTCGCTCAGCGTGTTGTCCGCATAGTCATAGAGTTCATCCAGCGTGACATCGCCCGTCAGCGCCAAGTGCACCACCGGCGTGGCGTTGATGTCGTACTTGAGGATCTTCGGGTCCTCCACGTCCTCGGGGAACTCGGAGATGATCAGATCGATCTTCTCGCGGACATCGGTGGCCGCGATGTCCACATCCACATCCAGCTCGAATTCAAGGAAGGTCTGACAGACATTCTCCATGCAGCTCGAACTGACATGCTTGAGACCATCGATGGTCACCACCTGGTCCTCGATCCGTTTGGCCACGTCGGTTTCGATCTGCTCGGGCGTCGCGCCGGGATAGACGGTCATCACCGTGATATAGGGCGTGTCCATCGAGGGCATCAACTCCAGACCCATCTGGCGCGAGGCGTTGAGGCCCAGCAGCGTCAGACCGATGATCAGGCAGCTCATCGCGATCGGGCGACGTACGGAAGCATCGGACAAGAACATTACTTTCTCTCCTGCTGAACGGACACGGCCGCGCCGTCTTCAACCATGTATTGACCCATCGTGACGATTGCGGCGCCGTCCGTGACATCCGCGTCGCGCAGCTCGACCCAGCCGTCACTTTCCAAACCAGTCTTGACCGCCTTCTGTCGGGCCGTATCCCCCTCGACCACGAAGACGACGGAGCCCCCGCCGCGCTGCTGGATCGCCCGGGTTGGAACGCCCAGTCCCGGGCGGCTGTCCAGAACCACGACGACCTCCGCCATGGCGCCGGGCGCCACCGCAGCAGGCGGTTCCTTGAGAAGACACTTCACCTCGAAGACACGGAGCTTCGGATGGATCGTGGGGCTCTTGTAGGTAATCACCTGCGATCCCAAATCCACCCCGGAGACCCGAATCTTCATGGCCGTCTGATTGGCCGTCACCGCGCCGTAGTACTGGGCCGGCAAGAAGGCGGCGACCTCGAGCACGGACGTATCATCGATGCGCATCACCGGCACGCCCGGATCGCCCATCTCGCCCGGCTCCTGGAGCCGCAAGCTGACCGTCCCGTCGATCGGAGCGTAGATCGTCGCATCGGCCAGGTCCTTCTCGGCTATCGCCAGAGCAGCTTGGGCCTGATCCACTTGCGCCGCCGTCAGGTCCACCTGAGCGGTCGCCAGCTTCACCACGGCCCCAAGCTGCTCGTAGCGGGACTGCTGTTGTTCGAAGGCGTCGGCGGTGACCGCGTCCTTGGCGTGGAGCCGCTGGAAACGCTCGTAGTCCAACTTCGCCTTATGGAAATCCACCTTGGTCTTGTCCAGGTTGGCGGCCGCCTCCCGCTGAGCGCATTGGGCGACCTTGAGATTGTGCTGGTTGATCTGGACGTTTCTCTTCAGGGACACCGCGTCGGTCTCAAAGAGCACGGTCCGGCCCGCGATCACGGGATCGCCTTCATCGACCTTGATCGCCTCGATGACGCCCGGAATCCGCGCCGCGACCATCGCGAAGTGCTTGGCCTCGATATTACCTTGCACGGGAAGACTCTGTTCAAAGGTCCGCGTCTCTGCGGGCGTGGTCACGACCGCCACGCGTTTCTCCGGCGCTGTCGCCTCGGGCGACTCGCTGCTCTGCGCCTGCGCTTTCTGCTGATAGAGGAAGTACCCCCCCGCTCCTACCGCAACGAACACTACCAGGGCCGCCAGAACCTTACCCGCCGGTCCGATCTTGGCCGTTCTTATCTTACTCTCAGGATGCGCCGTCATGCTCTGGCTCCTCGTAATCGATCTTCGTTTCCCCCATCACATTCAATAGCGTCGCCGTGCCGACCTGGTGCTGGAAGCGGGCGTTGATCGCCTGGACGCGCGCTTTATCGCATTCGGCTCTCAAGTCGAGCAACTCCGACGAATTGACCAGTCCCTCGCGCCACTGCTGCTCCGTCTCGGCCAGCCGTTTGGCCGTCACCTCATAGAACTCCTGCGCCAGTTCGGTCTGCTCGGTCACGGTCGTGAGCATCAGGTGGGCCTTGAGAACCTCAAGCATGACGGCCAGAGAGGCTTGTTCGCGTGCAAGGAAGCTCTTTTCTCGGCGCTCTCTGGCCGCCTTGTATTCGTTGATGTTCGCAAAGCCGTTGAACAGCGTCATCGTGCCCGACAAACCGTACATCCACTGATCCGAGGTCTCGATCAGGTCGTCCAGCGAGTCAGGAAACGAAACGAAGCCGAACAGTTGGGGTAGGAAGTTCGTCACGGCCGTCTTGACCTGCGCTCGGGAAATCTCAATGCTGCGATCGGCAATCAACAACTGAGGATGCGAAAGCAGCCCCTCGACAATCAGTTCCTCCACAGGCTCAGCCGGTGGCTCCAGAGGCGTCTGCGCTTTCAACGCGATCGGCGCCGTAGGCGTAAGCCCCATCACGGCCAGCAGATCCGCTTTGCTCTCGGTGAGCTGACGTCGCGTTCGATCGCGCTCGAACCGACGGGCGCGGATGAGGAACTTCGCTTGATCCGCCTGCCATTCGCTGAGCAACCCTTCGGCATGGAGGGCGCCCAGCTCCTTCTCCAGAGCCACCGCCGCGGCCAGATCGGCCTCAAGGGCCTGATCCATCTCTTCCAGGGAAAGCGATTGGTAGTAGAGCACCGTCACCTGCAGCACGGTCATCTGCTTCGTGTAGTCGGTGACCAATTCGGCGATCTCTTCGCCCCGCTTACGCATCGAGTAGAGAAACCACGTAGCCGGATTGAAGATCGACATGTTCGCCTGCCAAGTCAGCGTGCGGACCCTATCGATGTCCATCGCCATGTCGCCCAATTCCAGGGAGATCTCCGGATCGAACTCGTAGTGCATGTAGTCGACCTGCACGCTGGGCAGGAAGTTCGCGAAGGCAATCTTCCGATCCAGCCGGGCGATTCGTTGCTCAATCTCGGCGCTGCGCGTCTCGAGGCTGTGCTCCAACGCCAAGCGAATGCAGTCTTCCAGACCAAGCGGACCCCTCTCCGCCAGGGCCCGTTCGGTCGCCTGCGCCAAGGCGTGAGGATAGTCCCTGGCGTGCTCCCGGCGGACTTCTTCGCCATCGAAACTCTTGCAGCCCGTCAACGCCAGCAAAGTGAGTGCCGTCAAGATGAGGCCCGTTGCGAATCTGCCAACCATGCTCACCGCCCCTCCGGCTGCAAGAGCCCTTCCAAGAAGAGATGCTCGGCCTTGGCCATGATCTGAGTGACTTCGGCGCGATCGAATTTCTCGCCCGTGTTGAACGCCACCGTCTCAAGGGTCGAAGTGATCGCAATGGCGGTCACCTCGGCATCCACCGAACGGAAGAGCCCCTTACGGATTCCGGATTCCAGGAGCCCTTGCAGCTTCGTGGCAATGATGGTGCTGACCTCAGGTTTGTCGCGGTACCTGGCCAACTTGACGCTGCGAGTTCCCACCTCGGAGACGTAGAGCTTGATGAACGGCGCGTGCTCCTCGAGCTGAGCCGGCAGCGACCGGAAGTAGCAGGACAGGCGTTCGACCTCCGTACCGGGCCGATCGAGGATGGCCGCCAACTGGCCTACGATCCGCTCAGCCGAGTCATCGATCAGCGTGTCGAAAAGCGCCTCCTTGCTGGGGAAGAAATTGTACAGAGTCCCAGTGGCAAACTCGGCCTCAGCGGCGATCTCCTGCATCGAGACATCGTGAAAGCCCCTTTCCGAGAAGAGCTTCAACGCCGCGGCCAGGATTTCCTCCTTGTGCCGCAGCCGGTCACGCTGCCGACGTGAGAGCTTCTCCTGTTCGCTCATATTCTTCACCTCAGATAATTGAACTTATATTCATTACGAGATATATCTATTCATAGTATGAACTTTTGTTCACCACATGCAAGGCCTATTCAGGTTTTTCTTGGACAATTGTCTCGTCACCCGCCTGGCGAGTCTCGCTGCGCCGACCGGGAAGCGGAGCATGGGCCGACAAAGCGGATTTCATCCAACTGGTTGGGGATTCGGCGCGAAGGGTCGGATTTTCTGCTTGATCGAAAGCCGACCCAAGTTACAATGGGGGAGCTACTTACGGTCGGAACCGGGATTCCGGGTCGCGGCCGGGAACGACCGAAGCAGTACCGGAGAGGTGTCGGAGTGGCTTATCGAGCTGGTTTCGAAAACCAGTGTGCCTTCGGGTACCGCGGGTTCGAATCCCGCCCTCTCCGTTTTTTTCACTTCCGCGGGTATTCTCCGCTGTATCACGTCGAGAGGGTGGGGCCTTTTCTGCGCTAATCGAGCCCGGGGGACCCCGTTCGCTGCGCCGACGCAAACCATGACTGAGAGGCCGCGACGAAGCCCTTCACCTGCTCCGACCAGAGCCCGCCCAGCCATTCCAAAGTCACATGCGGTGGCAGAAACGCCCCAGAATCCTCCTCCGCCGAATCCTCGGAGGCCCCTCCCCAGACTTCCAGGGAAGCGAACTGGATCACGTGATGGTCGAGATCGATCGCCCCCTCGAGCCAACCCTCTCGATTCTGATCCGAGTCAAAGAGACTGACCCCGATCTCGCCGTTGCCAAGATCAGTGCACCAATCGACTTCCAAGGCAGCCCCATCGTCCAGGACAAGCCGCCCCTGCCGGCCTCCCGCGCCCGGGCCGTCGAGAATAAGAATCAGCTCTCCAAATCTCACGGAATCTACGCCATAGACGGCGTAGATCTCGGCATCGCCGGCGCGACTGGACGCCGTGCCGTCAGCCAATCTCCTCCGCAGCGCGTCCAGAGTCTGGCGATAGGCGCCCACCTGAGCGTACGCTTCCGGGTCGATGTAGACGAACTCGTTGTCCTGAGGATCGGCCCCGGCCGGGTGATTCTCCGCTGCAATGGACTCGAGCGCGCCAAGGTAGGTCGTCAGCGCCTCGACGCAATCCGCCCTGGCTTGGGCCAGTAGTTCCTCGTCCCCCTCGGTTGCCTGCACAACCGAAAACGCAGCCGGAAGCGATGAAGCACCCTGGATCGCCTCCAATCCGGCCCCTGGGAACTCTGCGTCCGATCCGGCGCCGAGGACGAGGTCGTGGACGTCCCGAGCCATCTGAGCCAGAAGAACGCCCTTGTAAGCGAGCAGAAGCCCCTTGAAGACCAGGACATCTCCATAGTCGATTTCGAGTTCGTCGGGCAAGCCCGTTTCCTCAGGCGCAAGGTAGACGACAAACGCGCCGGCCGAATTGTCGATGGAATTCAGTTGCTCAATGATACCCGCCAATTCGGGGATAACGGTCTCCTCCAGCACATCTCGCACGGCCTTGTCGTCAACCCGAACCCCCTGCGAGCGAACGACGGGTCCGGCACGCTCGATATCCATCTCGGTACAGAAAGGAGCGATCGCCACCAGAGGAACACCGAACGCATCGGCCAAGCCAAGGAAATCTTCTGAAGCCAGGACGTCGTTGTGATCGACGAAGAGCGTCGCCGTACGCGTAACGGCATAGAGCAACATAAGCTCTCCATCCACGGGGCAGGTCGAGCAATCCAGGTCACTTAGACCCGCCTCAAAGATATCGCTCGCCTCGGCAAGCCCCGCCGCCGTCCCGGCAAACAGCCTGGCCCGGCCGGCAATGATGTAGTCATCCGCATTCAGCGCCGAGGCAACCGGCGCCAGAACACAGCAAATCAGAATGCTCGTAACGGCAATCCGCGTGCCCATCCTTGGCTCCCTCCAGCATCCAGTACCGTTGCATCGATGATTCTCAGGGCCCGATCGAAGCACATCCCAGACCCGGCCTCTCGGCGCCCTCCATCGGTCAGTACATAGCGTCCCGGCACGACAAGGGTCTCGTCATGCACATTCATTTCGACATGGTTACTCTCAAGCGTCACCCCGGAGGCAGCCAAAGTGACGCGGCCGCACAGTGTGACGCGAGACGTTGCGCACTGGAGTCGCGCGAGCCTGCACTGCACCCGCAGGTCCATGCCGTACCCATCGCGAACCTCCCAGATGAGATTGTGTATCTCGACCTCCGTCGCATTGGCCAGGTCGACCCGCGCGGACCAATCGTCGCCGCCGGAACCGAATTCATCGAGGATTCCAAGCTGCCCCGCCTGTGAATCACCCCGCTGCCGCGGGGCAAACAGATCGTGAAACTCGCTCCAACCAACGTGCTGCCAGGAATCAGCACCGCAGATCGTACCGGAGCACTTGAAGGCCACGTGGAGATTATCGATGCGAATGCGTTTGCTGGACGCCGTTCTGAAGACACCTGCCGAGTTGTCCTGAGCGGAAAGGTTGTCGAACGCTATACGATAGCGATATCTCGACCCCGCCCCGTCGTCGTGACGCCGGGCCGCTACCGCGCCGGTCTCGTTGCCCTCTGGCGCCACCGACGGATGAGCCACATACGCCTCGCAGGGTACCAACGGCCCGGAGAGAACCCCGTAGACCACAAAGACGAGAACACCCCCAAGCCAGGAGGCGACCAACAGGAGGAGATTGCGACCTCGAAACACGTCCGAGAATGCATTGTCGAAACCAGCTTCCCAATCCATGGATTCTGCCTTCTGAGCCCACGATCGACGATCAGGCTGTCGCAGCGGGCAATGGATCCTGATAATCCTTCAACATAGCGTCCCATGACCATGCTCCAGCCCGACGCTATGACCCATTTCGCTCGTTCACTAGGAACAACGCAATTGCAAAGAACAACACCCCGTCAGGGATGTTCGTGCAACCATCTTCAGCGAGCCACCGTGTATATCGGGCAAGAACGAGGCCTAGCGTGAGTTAAATTAGCTAATTTAGGGGTAATGGAAACTTGCTACAGCTAATAATCGCCCGATAACACTGTGACCCCAGCTCAACGGGCGGATATCACAGGGGCCCGGCGGCCAAGAGACGCGAATCTTGACAAGACGGTGGGGTGAATCTATAGTTGCCTCGCAGGCCGCGGCAGCGCGATCGGTAGCGCCTTGGTGTCGCGACCCTATCCACTAGAGACCTGCTTGCGATGGCCGACTCATGACTGAATCACAACAGACCACACCCGCAACAACCGCCTCCGACAGACCCCTGAGCGATCGGCCGGCGCAGCGCCTGGGCGAACCGGGCCTCCTGCGCTATGGGCGACTCCTGTGGAAGCGCCGCTTGATGATTCTCGTCGGATCGATCTTGCCCACGCTGGGATTGGCGTGTGCAATCCACTTCTGGCCCTTGCGATACACAACGACCTTTGTCTATGAGCGCCCGCTCATGGAGAGCGAGTACAATGTCCTTCTGCGGCGCTTCTACAGCTCCGAGAACCTGGACAAGATCGTCGCGCGCCTCCGAGAGAAAGGCGTCACAGGATATGCACTGAAACTGGAGACCGCCCAGACCGAACAGGCGCTGCACCGATTGATACGCTTCAGCGTCTCCCCGGCCTACCCGACCCGACTGCAAACCACCGACCCGACGACCTCTGAAGAGATCAGCAAATCCAAAGCCCAACTGCTTTCGATCGCGATCACGGGCGATTCCGAAGACGAAATGGGCGCCGTCTCGGAAGCGGTCACGGACAACTTCGAACGTGTACTGCCCGTCTATGAGATCCGCAAGGATCTGATCGAATCGATTCAGGAGATCGAGGAACTGGCGGCCGAAATCGCCGACAGCCGCTTCAGCCAAACCATCGAGTTGCAGAAGGAGAAAACGCGATTGCAGCAGCTTTCGAGTTTGCCCGAGGCGCCCTCGGAGGGAGCCCAGAGCAACGTCGTGCTCCAGTTCACCGAAGTCGCTGAGAGTCGCGAGTTCTTGCCCCTGGCCCTGCAGCGTGACGCGGTGCAGTCAAAGATCATCGACCTGCAAGAGACCTTGAACAGCGAAGAGGAGATGTACAGCTACTATCTCAAGGTCCTGGCGATGAACGGCCGACTCCTCGGCGAAATCGAAGGGCGTTTGCTGGTCTACTACACGGTTCCCGAGTTCCTCGCGTTCCTGAACGAACAGATGCAGGCGTGCGACGAGAATACGATGGTGGATTATCTGAAATCCTACATTCGCAAGACGCAGGGGCTGATGCTGGTCAATACGCGAGCGGGCGAGCAGCCGATCGTCTACCCCGTCTCCAAGCATACACTCAAACGGGCGGTGCTCGCTCTGATCGTGTTTCTTATGATCATGACCTTCGTCGCCGTCGTCCAGGAATACGGACAAGAGCGCCAGCACCCCGCCGACTCGCCGAAACCGGCCGGATAGCGTCCTAAACGCGACTCCTGCGATTCAGGTCGGCCGAACGAACCTATGACGTACGACTACCTCATTGTTGGGGCCGGACTAGCCGGCTGTGTACTGGCCGAGCGACTGGCCAACGAGTCGCAGCGGACGGTCCTGCTCGTCGAGCAGCGCGAACACATAGCCGGCAATGCCTATGACGTTCGCAACGAGGAGGGCCTCTTCATCCAGCGGTATGGCCCGCACATCTTTCACACCAAGAGCAAGCGCGTGTGGGACTATCTCAGCCGGTTCACCACGTGGAACGGCTACACGCATCGGGTATTGGCTCAGGTCGGGGACAGACAGGTCCCTCTGCCCATCAGTCTCGCGACGATGGAGCGGCTCTTCGACCGTCCGTTCACCGCCGAGCAGCTCGCCGCCTACTTCGAGCAGCGAAGAGTGGAAAGGTCGACCATCGAGAACGCCCGGGATGTGGTCGTCTCCCAGGTCGGCGAGGAGTTGTATGAACTGTTCTTCAAGAACTACACGAAGAAGCAGTGGGGACTCTACCCGGAACAGTTGGCTCCGGAAGTGACGAAGAGGCTGCCTGTTCGTTTCGATCGGGACACACGGTACTTCGACGATCCCTATCAGGGACTGCCCGAGGAGGGCTTCACGGCGATGGTCGAGCGTATGCTCGAGAGCCCTTCGATCACCCTGCGACTTGGCACCGACTACGCCCAGGTAGCCGGCTGCGAGTCGTATCGCCGCGCGATCTACACGGGTCCCATCGACGCATTCTTCGACTACGCGCTGGGGCGGCTGCCCTATCGACATCTCCGATTCCGATTCGAGACCCTTTCGGCCAAACAGTTCCAAGACGTCGGTGTCGTAAACTACCCGAACGAACATGACTACACGCGGATCACGGAATTCAAGCACCTCTACCTCCAGAGCCATCCGAAGACCACGATCTGCTATGAGTACAGCGGCGTCGAGGGGACGCCGTGCTACCCCATTCCCACGCCGGCCAACCGCCGACTGTACGACGCCTACCGGGCCCGAGCGAACGAACTGGACAACGTGCATTTCGTCGGTAGACTGGCCCAATACGAGTATCTGAATATGGATCAGGTGGTGGAACGAGCTTTGGACCTGTTTGACTGGATTCGGACAAGTGACTGACGGCCCACGAGAGACGATCGCCGCGGTCGTGGTGACCTACAATCGCAAGGCGCTGCTGGTCCGATGTTTGCGTCTGCTCCTGGGCCAGAGCTATCGACCCGATGCGATCTATATCATCGACAACGCCTCCACCGATGGAACGTACGACGATCTGCTGCGCGAGGACCTGGTCGCCCCGGTTCCCGCGGGAGCCGGCGGCCCCGCTGAAAGCGTCAGGACGCTCCCGGGTGCGGCGTCCCAGGCATGGGATACAGATGTCCACTACGTGCGTATGCCGGAGAATTCAGGCGGGGCCGGAGGCTTCCACGAAGGCATGAAGCGGGGCCGCGACGCCGGCTACAACTGGCTCTGGCTGATGGACGACGACCTGGAGCCCTCCCACGACGCTTTGGAGGCCCTTGTCCTGAAGAAGGAGACGCTCAGAGCGGCCCGGCGTCCCCCTTTTCTTCTGAATTCACTCGTTCTCTCCAAAGAACACGCGGACGACGATACGCTCGCCTTTCCTTTGCAGGAGTTGACAGTCAAGGGCTATCCCAAAGCCGGCGTCTACCATCATCATCTCTCCGATGTGCTCGACCAACTGGAAGATGGACTCTATCGCTGGGCGTGTCCCTTTAACGGAACTCTCATCCCGACTGAGCCCCTGGAGCAAATCGGCCTGCCCAACAAGGACCTATTTCTCAAGGGCGACGAGAAGGAATTCCTGTGGCGAGCGGCTGTCTTGCTAAATCTCTATACCGTCGTGGACAGTAAGGTCTACCATCCCAGGCCTCAAATCGACACCTTCGACTGGAGGCAGTACTACAACGTTAGAAACATGTTTATTGTCAACCAGCGATTCAACTTCACAACGCTCAGGAATCTCAGGCTGATCCTACTTGGCTTGGTCATGGGAATGCGGCATGGCAGAGCCGGCACGACCCTTATGCTGCGCGCTATTAAAGACGGTCTTGTCGGACATCTGGGTAGAAGAGACGACGTTCACGCATGGCCGAATACCTAGTGAATCCCTTGTTTCTGTACCTGACGGTTTGGTCTACCGCCACGTTTCTGTACGTGGCAGGAACGTACAGCGGCCTCTTCCCCCAAGCGTCCCCCCAAGTCCTTGGGACCCTGCTGCTCAACGTGGGAACGTTCACCCTGGGCTACCTGACCTCAAGTGTGTTCGGCCGACTCTCAGAACCACAGAACGATCTCCTTGCCCCACAGGGTGTGGCACTGACCCGAGAACGACTGAAGTGGTCGCTGAGAATAACCCTTTTCTGCGGCGTCATCTCATTGCTCCTGTGCGCAGCCCGACTCGTGCTCGTCGCCAAAGCAAGCGGACTCGACCCGCTCCAACTCGTAGCCGATCCGGATCTGTGCCGACGCAAACTGGTCGCCTATGTCGGCGCCGGCGTCGGCGAAACGCGGTGGACCACGATCGCCATTTCGGCCGCGAGCAGCCTTTTCTCTCTCGGATTCGTATTGCTTGGGATTCTGGTGTACGCGGGGCGCCGTCGGCGTCGATACCTCTACCTCTTCAGCTTCCTGGTGCTCTCACTAGCCATCGGCATACTCAATTTGAGTCGAAAGGGCTTCGTCGTCAACCTGCTCTTCCTGACGCTGTCGTATCTGTGCGTCCACCGCCTTCACCGACTGAGGGACGCTCGCGAGGTTCTGAGGCAGCTCCTCATCCCTTTCGCAGCACTGGTGGTTCTGTTCGCCGTGATCGATCTTCTGCTCAGCAAGAGCCAACTATACGGCCCCCGCGACAGGATTACGGGCTTGCTCTTCTCCATCTACTGGTACATCGCGGCGCCGGTGGCCGCATTTGCCGAGTTCTTGACCACCCGTGACGACGTCTATCTGATGGGGCAAAGCCTGTTGCTCCCTCTATACAAATGGCTAGCGAGATTCCACCTGGCTCCCCCCACGTCGATTTCCCTCTTCGGCAACAAGGTGTACATTCCCTACACGGTCAACGTGTACAGCTATCTGAGGAATGTCCATGAAGATTTCGGCGTATGGGGCGTCGCTGTCGTGCCTTATCTTGTGGGCTGGATCAGTTCGATCATGCAGCGCAAGGCCAATCTGTTCCTGCCCTATCTGAATGCCTATCTGATCCTGCTCGTCCTCATTGTTTTCTCGTTCTATAACTACCTGCTCGCCTCGAATCAGTACTATCTACAGGCCCTGCTCGGCCTGGCGTTCTTTCGGTTCCGCCTCACGGACCTGCAGCGCGTTGACATGTGAATTCTCTATGACTCGCACGATAAGAGTATTGAACTGTATCTCGGACAACCGATTCGGCGGGCCTCATCGCCGCAACTTTGCGATCGCCAAACGATTGCAGCACGAAGGCGTCACGACCCTGTTTCTCTTCGGGCACAAGGAAGGCCAGACAGTCGCCCACGAGATCGGCCAGCACACCTATCTCAAGCACCTGCAATTCATGCGCCGCAAGCGCCCTGTGCTCAGCCTCTTTCAGTTCCTGGCGTTTCTGCCCGCCAACATCCTCAAGATCCGCCGGATCATACGCGAGAATCACATCGACCTCATCCATGTGGACGGCGTGACCAATATCGTTCCCGCTCTGGCAGCTCGGTTGACCGATACGCCTGTCATCTACCACTATAACGATCACTTACCACACATGCTTCAGCGCGTCGTTCCGTCAATGGTCGCCGCCCTGTCCGCGAAGATCGTCGTTCAAGGCGAGCAACTCCGGCGAGACCGTACCAGGGGGCGCCCCGGACTCGAAAGGAAGACGATCGTCATCTACGGCGGTCTGGACACGCGTCAGTTCGATCCGACCCGGTACGAGGCCAAGGACAGGGAGCGGCTCCGGAGGCAACTGGGCCTATCCACAACTTGCCCGCTGATCGGCGCCATTGGGAATCTCAATCCGCTCAAGGGCCATACCTACTTCGTCGAGGCGGCCCGAAGAATCAAGGCCGCGATGCCGGCGGCCAAATTCGTCATCGGCGGCAGGAGACTGGGGACGGCACCTGGCTACTGGGAAGAACTGCAGCGCCTGACGCGCCAATCGGGCTTGCAGGATGACGTGATCTTCACGGGGTTCCGTGAGGACATACCGGCCCTTCTATCCATTCTGGACGTTTTTGTGCTCTCCTCCGTGCTGGAGTCCTGCCCGTGTGTGCTGCTCGAGGCAATGGCAATGAAGGTGCCCGTCGTCACCACGGATGTCGGTGCGGCGTCCGAGTTGGTGATTCACGGGCAGACCGGGCAGATCGTGCCCCCTCGAAATGCCGATGCCCTGGCGGAGGCCGTACTGACCTATCTGACCAGCCCGGCGTCCAAAACCCGAGCCATGGTCGAGGCGGCAAGGAAAAGGGTGGAATCGGAATTCGAAATCGGTAAGATAGCGTGTCAACATAAACGCGTCTACGCGGAGATCTTGGATCGAGGGCCGGTTGCGACGCCCTCTTCAGCATGCCGTCGGAAAACCTGACGTTTGCAGGAGAATCGCTGCGGTATGGAATGACTCAATCAGGACATTGCCGGTCGGATCGGCGAGCGATTAGTTGCCGAATCTCCGATGCGTAGCGACCCGGGGATACTGTCAGTGGGCAGCGCAGAGCGTCAGAACAACGCCAAGAACGACTACATGAGCCGGTACTACCCAGAAAGCCGCTTCGGAGGCTTCACGGATACCGATGGAACCATCGCCTTCTATCTGCGGGTCCAGACCCTCATGACCCCGGAGGCCTTTGTGCTCGATGTAGGCTGTGGGCGCGGGACGCGCGACGCCGACCCCGTGCGAACCCGAAGGGAACTTCGTCGCCTCCGGGGCAAGTGCGGGCACGCTCTGGGCATCGACGTGGACACTCGAATCAGCGAGAACCCGTTCGTGGACGAGTGTCGGTCGATCAAAGGAGACCAATGGCCCGTCGATGATGATGCGGTCGACCTGTGCATCAGCGACAGCGTACTTGAGCACGTCCCATCACCTGACCAGTTCTTCGCCGAGTGCCGCCGGATCCTCAAGCCGGGAGGATATCTGTGTATACGGACGCCGAATGCACTCAACTACATCAGCATTGCAGCGAAGTGCATCCCCGACAGGCTCCAACTCGCCGTGCTCAAGCGGGTCTCCCACACAGAGCGCGAAGAGGAGGATATCTTTCCCACGCTGTTCAGATGCAACACAGGAAGACAGATTCGCAAGATGCTGGACAAGTATGGTTTCGAGCATTGTGTGTATGGCTTTGAGGCCGAACCGTACCACCTTTCTTTGTGCCGTCTAACGTATTGGCTTGGCGTTGTCCACCAGCGTCTCGCGCCGAAGTTCCTGAAAAGCACGCTATTCGCATTCGCCAGGAAAAAGCCATGAGGATCCCTCACGGCCGGCCGATGGGGCGGATCCCGCCGTCCTTTGTCCGAGTCTGATGGGCTCAGAAGGTGTTTACAAAACAAGACATCTGTTGTATAAAGCCGGCAGTATCCTGGACTGGTCCGGATCCTTCGGCTGCTGTTTCAGACACCGGGGCATCCGAGGAGGGTACCCAGCACGACCCCCTGCGAACCGAGGGGGCGATTCAAGGATTCCAAAGTATGTAGCCGAAAGGTTATTCTGGGGCCGAAGGTTGGCCAGAGCTCTGGAATCGGAAACTGTAATCTGATGATCACGCTCATGCAGGGGATGGAACAGCGGTCGGGTTATTCGGCCAAAACCGTTCTCGAATGTCATGGCACTCCGTCGTCAGGCCCTAGGCCTTCTCGACGCAAGCACGGACCTCAACTGGAAATTGAGCGGATGCAGCCAACGACGCTGTCAATTATTGTTGTCAACTACAACACAGAGGAGCTGCTACGGAGTTGTCTCGAATCGGTTTATGCCGGCGCCAATGGCACACCCTTCGATATCTACGTGGTGGACAACAACTCCCACGATCGCAGCGTAGAGATGATGCGATCGGAGTTTCCCAAGGTCAAGATCATCGAGAACGCCTCCAACGTGGGTTTTTCCAGGGCCAACAACACGGCAATCGCCCAGACGAATGCGGATTATGTACTCCTGCTCAATCCCGATACGCTCGTCATCGGGGACGCCGTCGACCGCGTAATGAAGTACATGGATTTGCATCCGGAGGTCGGGATCTGCGGCTGCCGCGTCCTGAACACGGATCGCACACTGCAACTTGCCTGCCGCCGGAGTATCCCCACTCCCAAGGTCGCTTTTTATCGCCTGAGCGGCCTTAGCATGCTCTTTCCCAACAGCAAGACAATGGCCCGCTACAACATGACGTACGAGGATCCGGAGAGGACGCATGAAGTCGACGCGGTCTCCGGTGCGTTCCTGATGATTCGTCGCGAGGCCATCAATGATATTGGTCTGCTGGACGAGCGGTTTTTCATGTACGGCGAGGAACTCGACTGGTGTCTGCGAGCCAAGCGAGCCGGCTGGTCGGTCGTGTATTGCCCCGAAGCCGAGATAATCCATCACAAGGGCGAATCCACCAAATACAACAGCCGCAAGGCCGCCCTCGAGTTCTACCGGGCTATGTACCTGTTCCACAAGAAGCACTTCGCCAAGGACTGCTCGGCGATCACCAACGGGCTGATCTATGCGGGCATCTTCCTCAAGGCCCTGTGCTCCTGGAGACGGTTCTTCACCTCAGCCAAGGCAAGCTCCAGCAGCTGATATCGCCCTCTCAGCGCGTTTCGTAGACGATCCACCTCGTGCCCCGCGCTTCGCTGATCCAGCATGAATACCGTCGCTCCCACCCCTCGGGATGGTGATCGAATTCATCACCATGAGCCTGTACCACAACATAGTCAACCGTTCGCGGATCGGCCAGATTGCGATAGACACGTCCGGCCCGATCGCCATAGAAGCTGATCCGTACATCTGGAACAGCAATCACGGCGTCAGCCTGGGTATGGGTCCGCAGCCAGGCGGCAACATCCCGGCAACCTGCCTTGTCGCCGTGAAGGGGCCTGTGCAATTTAGGCAGACAAATCACCATGCCGATGATCAGCAGAGAATAGAACCAGACCCGCTCGCCTTGCTCGGCCCGTCCACGGTCTCCAAAGACTCGATCGGCGGCAACCCGCAGCCAGTGCGCTATCCGCTCCAGCCCGACAGGAACGTAGGCGATGCAAAGGACGATCAATCCCACGCTGTAGCGCCGCGCGGAGGTCGGCTCGACCCACAGGAAGCGTCCCAACATAAGCGTCAGGTTCACCGCAACCACCGCGATCATCAGCATGCGTTCCTGCCAATCCGCCTCGTGCCGCAAGCGATAGGCTAATCCCGCACACAGGGGCAGAAGGAAGAAACCCATCAAGTTCGAGGCAAGACCATCGAGCACGGCGTGTATGGCGCCCAACAGGCTTCCGACTGGTCTCTCCACCTTTGGTGGCCCCGGCGTCGGGGTATTGTCGTCAACCGGCTTAATTGCGACCGACTCACCGGGAAGACGCTCGGCGGGCGCGCGTTTCTTATCCGTTTCAGCAGCCGGACCGCCCTCTCGCACGTGAATGCTTAGAAGTTGGCAACTCTCCAGTTTGCCGTCCGTGACGACGACATTCAGATGATATTCGCCCTGCTGGTCAGACGTAGGACGCCATCGCACGACCCCCTCCTCCACGGTCAGGCCAACCGGTGCGCTAGCCGCCTGGTGGACGTGCCAGACGGGCCCCTCAGCCTCGACCGCACCTCCGGCCAAGCGTTCAACCCCCGCCGCATCGCCGGAGAGCGACCAGAAACGGAATCCACCCTGCCCCCGGAACCGGTGGATCGGGACGGCGCCGGCGGGCGCAGACGCTCCGGCCCAGGCGTACAAGGCGGCGCCCTCGCTACGCCATCGCTCGGAGGACACTATCGACCCCACATCTCGCGAAACCGCGTAGAAATGGCGATGCAAATCAGGAGACCAGAAGCGAAAGACGGGCACCAACCCATTCGCAACCCGCTGCGAGTAGGCGTAGTAGTCGATCCCCTGGTAATCCCACGCGCGCGACCGAGACGTGATCAGTCGCCCCTTCTCGTTCTCGCTGATCGTCCAGAAATCAGCGCGAAACTCGGCCGAACGCAACCGATACACGGGCCGGGTTCCCGCCGGGATGGCAACCACCGAAAAGGCCAGCGGATCGCCGTCCGGATCGAACGCATCAATCGCAATCTTGAGCGATTCGTCGATGCGAACGTCGAACCGCAAAGGTTCGTGACTGGCCGAGCGGTTTCCGACGGTGGCGATGATGGGAGCTGAATCCAGCAAGGTCGGCCGGAACTGGTGAGGAACCGCCATCCCCGCCCACGCCAGATAAGGCGCGACGGGCAGTGCAAAACCGAATATCAGGAACAAGCCTGCTCCGATCAGTGAAAGCCTCGCCCGGCATTCTCGGGCCAACCAGGCTGCCATCAGGGCGACCAATCCATAGATCACCAACTGTCCTGACATCGGGCGGACCAAGTACCCTACTCCGGAAACCAGGCCCACGCACCCAAACAGGCGCCACGTCCGAGCCCGTACGGCCTTGACCAGCAGCCAGACGCCGAGACTGAGCAGCATCAGGAAGGACCACTCGCGCAGAACGTCGACCCCATAGCGGGCCGGATGCGGGAGAAGAACGAGAACCAGAACCGCCAGGAAACTCCGCCGCGCGCCCACCAGGGAGCGGCCCAGCAGATACACGAAGACCAACGCCGCCACCCGACAGAGCAATGTCACGACCTGTGACGAACGGGCCCACGCCTCGGGCGAATCGTTCTGAGCGAAAAGCCCCGCCGCTTCATGAGCGGCCCACAGTAGCGCTGGATAGCCGATCGGATACCGCTGGGCGACACCATGCGGATCGGTCCCCATGTCCCGCGCCAAGCGAATGTAGAAGACCCCATCGCTGGCAATGGTCACCGTCGTAGCGATCAGATAGGCCCCAATCCCCAGCGCGACCGCCGCGAGGATAGCGAGGTGGAGCCAAGCGTGCTTCTGTGACAGCGTTGTGTGCATGCGGACAATCAGATTGGTGGAGCCCAGAGTCTCGGTCGCAACATGGGGCTAGCCCAAACCATAGGATTCGATGAGTCTCTTGTGCGGCTTGAACTGATACTGACATTGCTCGGCCGGCGTGCCCAGCACGTTGATCTTCGCCAGATCGCCCTGCCCCAGTCCTGCTTGCGCCAGCGAGGTCAGGTACATGATCTTGCTCGGATCGAACCCCATCAGCTTCGTCGTCAGCATGTCCAGCGCCAACGGGTCCAGACTCGCCAGCGCCAGCCGCGCATCGACCGGGTCGCCGCCGACCGGACCGTTGCCCTCCATCGCCACGAATCCGTCGATCACACCCAGATCGGGATAGATCTCCTGGGCCAAGTGGAACATATTGAAGTGGATGATCGACTTGGGCGAGAAGTTGTACTCCATGTGCGTCAGGGGCTTGTCGTTCTTCTTGTAGTCGTTCACCGGAGCGCCCAGCAGGACGTTCTTGAGCGACAGCGTCGTGACTGCACGGTCGTGGGTCTTCATCTTGGCGGCCGAGATGATGTAGGTATCCGGATCGAGGAACGTCGAAATGATGCGAATGGGTAGCGGCTTGTGCCCTCTGCCAAATACATAGCGGTACACCCAGGGCTGCTTGTTCAGATCGACCAACTTGACGCCGTACTCCTTCTCCAGTGGGAGGTATCCATAGTTGGCGTACCCGTCGAAAGTGCCGGCCCGCGAGGCGGTCGACTCGCCGATCGTAATCGGCTGCTTGCAGTGGGGCCGAAGGAAGTCCAGGATGCCCCGCACCGCGTCGACATGAGTCGCGCACAATTCCCGATTGGTCGTGACGAAATTGGGCTTGATGAGGATCTTCTTGTTCCCGATCGACGCCAGGACGTCGTCTTCGATGTGCTTGAGCGCCTTGTAGACGTTGTCACGCCCATCGTTGCCCTTGATCAGACTCACGTTCGCCGGCTGCGTGAGCTTGCGAAAGGAAGGCGCCTTCACCTGCTGCCCTCTCGCTGCTTCAGCGACAGTCAGACCACCGGGCCACCCGAGCGCCGCGGTCACCGCCCCGGCCCCAAACCCACGAAGTACTTGCCGACGATTCATCTGATCTCGACCTGCCATACATTTCTCCTGACCTAATATACCGGCGCTGCCCACGTTCCCAGGCCGGCCTCATTCTACTGCATCCGGTGCGAGGCCGCAACGAATCGACCGGCCCGCGATGCCCCCAGAGACTTGACAGGACACAGAGCAGTCCGGATACTTGCCCGAAACGATCTGGGGGCAAACGGTCGCGCCGTCGACAATCTGATCCCGGCAAGGCCTTGCCGTTGGTCCCTGCGAACCGCGTGCCATTGAGAAGGAGCGTGCGCGTCGACTTGCGTCATACGAACCACGAGCCAAGTAGCGTCAGTGCCTGGAATGACGGCGACCGCTGCATCTCGGGGATGTCACCCGCGAGTCGCGCGATCGCCAACGGGGGATTCGGAGAAGAACTGAATGAGTAGATGTTCCGCGGTGGGCCGGGTACTCCGACTGATCCTCATCACTCCTCTGTCGGGGCTGAACAGCAATCCAGTACTCTTCAAAGGTCGCTCCTTCCAGATCGTACGCTACGGCGTGTTCGCCGCGATGAACACGTTCCTGACCGCCAGCATGCTCCTGTTCTACCTGCACACCAAGGGCCATGGCTTCAAGGCCTCTCTCTTTCTCGTGCTGGGATTCTGCTGGGCCGGCGGTGCGGTGGGTGTCAAACTGTTTCACGTCGCGGCGCTGGGCAGAGTTTTCTTCAAGGACGTGAAGGCGCATATGAATCAGACCGCCATGTACAGCCAAGGCGGCATCCTGGGCATCTTCTGCTCGCTCGTTATCGTCGGTCTGGTTGAGAACATTCCCTTGAGCATCATCCTGGACGGTTCGGCCTTCGGGGCGGTGCTGGGCCTGGCGTGTGGACGGCTGGGCTGCTATAGCTACGGCTGCTGTTTCGGAAAACCCACAACATGCGCGCTCTCCGTGACCTACACACATCCCGCATCCAAGGTGCTCCGACTGGTCCCGGACTGGAAAGACTCCCCACTGTTTCCCACCCAGTTCTACGCCTGCTATGCGAATCTCTTTCTTTTCGTCCTCTTCGCCGTTGTTGCCAGGGCATTCCCGTTCGACGGTCTGGTCACGCTGCTCTTCGTCGTCCTGTACAACGGGTTCCGCATCATCATTGAGAAGTATCGCTACAGGAGCCCCGGCCCCGATTTCAGAAAGACCGCGCTGGGAATCGGCGTCGTCCTCCTGCTGCTCATTGTCCCCTACCTGGCTCTGACCCGTCAGATCTTTCGACACACCCCTTTTCGATACCCCATGAGCATTCGCGGCTACCTCGACTTCCTCGCTTCGGGGCCGGCCGTGCTTGTGCCGATTCTACTGGTCAGTTTCGCCTCCCTGCTGTTCTATGGCGTCCATGGGAAGAAACTGGGAGAACATCTCGACTACTCGTGACAGGACCTTCACGCTTTCAGAATGCTGTCTCCTCTAGACAATCTCGGAGCCAAACTGGGACCATGGGTCGTCACCCACCGCTGGCCGCTGCTGGCAGTCAGCGTTGTGGTGATGTGCGTGACAACCGCCGGCATCCGCCTGATCGAATTCGATAACGACCTGCGCGTGTTCTTCCACGAGGACGACCCACAACTGCAGGCACTGGAGGCGTTCGAGAACACCTTCACAACGAACAACAACATCGTCTACATCATCGCCCCGAAGGATGGCAACGTCTTCACACGCCGGACGCTGAGCGCCCTGGAAGAACTGACCGAAGCCGCCTGGCAAATACCAAGCTCTTGCCGCGTCGATTCGGTCACGAACGCTCAGCACCTCCGCGTCACTGGGGACACCCTCACAGTCGAGGATCTGGTGAACAACGCCTCGGAACTGACCGACACACAACTGCGAGACCTGCGCGAAACCGTCCTGGCCGACTCAAGTCTGGTGAACCGTCTGGTGTCGCCGTCAGGTCATGTAACGGCGGTGAACGTGGACATCATCAAGATGGGAGATGATCCCGATGAAGTACCGCGAATGGCGGCCTTCGCCCGACAGCTTGCCGCGGACCTGCGGCGCCAACACCCCCAGATCGACGTCCATTTGACCGGGACCATGATGTTCGAAGACGGCTTCGGACAAGCCACACGCGATGACATCGTCACCCTGGTCCCCCTGATGATCCTCATCCTGATAGCGATCGTGGCGCTGTCGCTACGTTCCCTGATGGCCACGCTGGCCGCCCTCACGGTGGTTCTGATGTCGATGCTCACCGGTGTCGGCGTCGCCGGCTGGCTCGGAATTCCGCTGGACCCCGGCTCAGCCAACGCCCCCACCGTCATCCTGACCCTGGCGGTAGCCGACAGCGTTCACATACTCACGACGCTGCTCCAGCGAATGCGTCAGGGAGCATCGAAGGACAACGCGATTGCCGAATCGTTGCGCATCAACCTGCAAGCGGTATTTCTCACCAGCATCACAACCGCCATCGGGTTTCTGAGCATGCATTTCGCCGACGCCCCGCCGTTTCGTCATCTGGGCCATGTCGTAGCCATTGGCGTCGCCGCCGCCTTCGTCTACTCGATCGTCTCTCTACCGGCGTTGATGGCGGTACTCCCCTGCCGTGTCGCGCCGGCGACCGATCGCAAGAGAGTGCGAATTCCGGAGGCATTCGCGGATTGGGTCATCAAACACCATCACGGCGTGTTCTGGGGAACGCTGCTGCTACTGGTGACACTGGCCGCTGGGACTCTTCGCCTGGAGCTAAACGATGACTTCATTGCCTATTTCAACGAGCGCTACGATATCCGTCGCGCGACAGACTTCATGCAGGACAATCTCACCGGCGCCCACATGATCGAGTACTCCCTGGACGCGGGGGGCCCCGGGGGCATTAACGAACCGGCGTACCTGGCCCGCGTGGACACGTTTGCCAACTGGTACCGCAATGAACCCAGGGTGGTACACGTCAATTCGATTACCGACATCCTCAAACGCGTCAACCAGAGCGTACACGATGATGATGTTCAGTCCTATCGTATCCCGAGCAGTAGGGAGTTGGCCGCCCAATGCCTGCTTCTGTACGAGTTGTCATTGCCCGTGGGCCTCGACCTCAATAGCCGAATCAACGTCGACAAATCCGCGGCCCGGCTGACTGTCATCCTCAACGACGTCACCACCGAGGAACTGCGACTGATAGACCTAAAGGCCCAGCGCTGGCTCAGATCACACTGGCCCGAGCAGGTGTCGCCGCACGGTACCGGCGTCTGGATGGCCTGGGCCCACATCTGCAGGCGCAACATCCGCAGCATGCTCGGCGCGTCCCTGGGCGCCCTGGCTCTGATCTCCGTCCTGCTGATATTCGCCACGCGAAGCCTGCGACTTGGGCTTCTCAGCCTGGTGCCCAATCTCGTCCCAACTGTGATGGCTCTGGGCCTGTGGGGCTTTCTGGCAGGCCGCATAGGGCTGGCGCTGTCCGTCATACTGTCGCTGGCCATCGGCATTGTGGTCGATGACACCGTTCATTTCCTGACGAAGTACCTCAAGGCCAGACGAACCTATGACATGGACGCCGCCGGGGCCATCCGATATGCCTTCAGTTCGGTCGGAACAGCCATGTGGGTCACCAGCACGGCGCTGGCCGCGGGATTCTCCATCCTCTGTCTGTCTGGCTACAGCGTTAACGCGGAAATGGGTCTGATCACCGCCACGACCATCGGCTTCGCCCTGGCTATGGACGTCCTGCTGCTTCCCGCCCTGCTGCTGAAGGTCCATGGCGAAACGGCTCGCCCCCGATCCGGCGAGACAGCTGCCGACAGTTCAAGCGGTTAGAACCGCTCATGTATCTCTCCCGATCGAACGCGTCCGGACAACCCCCATCGGCGCGCTGGCTCAGTCGGCCGCCCTAGGGGGTGAGCTCTCGTCGCTTTGAACAACCTCAAATCCAGAGTCCTCGCCACGAACCAGCGAGATATTCCGGAAGTGAACCCATTCGAAATCGCCCTCGCCCACGCGTACGCCCATCGTCAGAGTGGCCTTCCGCCGTGACGTCTTGAACGCATAGCCCTGGACCTCCAGCCCTTCATAGATCGTCTGGCCGTATCGGTCCTGAATCGTCCGCCCGTAAGAGCCCACGCAACCCTCCAGGGAGGACCGCGTGCTGGATCCCGCGACCGAAGGCCTGCTCACGCGCCATGCGATCTCGTAGATCGTATGGTCCTCACGGTAGCGCCCATACGGTTCGTAGTTGACATGCGGCACATATCGGAGCGGACGGCCGCCCGGGCCCCACCAGTCCTTGCCGCCGCTGGGGCTCTCACAAACCCCGACGAACGCGACCGTCGCACCGTTGGACAAGACGACCTGCCACTTCGAGGGCGGGCGAGGCGTCTCGGCCTGTTTCGCCCGGCCCTGCGCGAGCAGTTCGTCGCGGCGCGGCTTCGGTACGTCGCCCGTCGCACAGACGAGCAACTCCAGATCCAACTGCCGCCTCCCCCTCATCGCCCCGGGAAACCTCGGATCGGGCGCACTCTTGACGTACCACACATCGTCGCCCAAATGATCGATCTTGAGATAGGCCTGCCGCGACGAGGGGCCTCCGGCCAGACCCCTCAAGAGGGCGCTCCGCCCGGCCCGCAGTTCCGCCGAGGCCGCCGAGCAATCAGGACCGCACGTGACCTCCAATCGTCGCAGTTCGAAGCCCTCCGCCTCAACATGGCGCTCGATCTCCTGGTACAGCCGCTTCTCGATTCGCCTCCAGGCCGCCTGGTTCTCCGTGAACTCAGCAGGTTCATCAGGGTTGCCCGGCACATCCGCAGCGGAGAACCCTGCCTGGGCCTCGGCATACTCGGCATCCGTGACCAGGATCGATTCGTATGGTTCCTCGTCGTTATCCTGCTTGGAGCGAGACTTCCACGTCAACGTTGGGTTCCACGTCCCCGAGGAATGCCCATGACCTCGATCGCTGGAATTGAAGGAGAACTCCAGGAATCCCGTCCGATCCGATTGTCCCACGAAGACAATGCGCTCCTGTGGCTGGCGATCGCTGAAGAGACCCCGGACGCGGAATCGGGCCGGGCTGGCGAGTTCGGCATTCTTATGCGGGCCGCAGTGACGCAGCGTCCACGTCATGCCTTTGGGCAATTCGGTGCGATACTCGGGCAAGACTCTGCCATCCCGCTCAATCCACATCGCCAGCGCAGTCGTGTCTATTACCAAGCACGTGAATCCGGGCTTGGCCACGCGCCCCGTCCCGATCTCGCGTTCACCATATCGCGCCATGTGTTGCCAGCGATGGATGATGCCGTCAATGCGGTCCATATAGTACGCCCGCTCCGCCTCCCGAAGCGTCCCGCGCCCCCACTTCGGCTCCCGACGCCCAGTGTTCTGAGAGACCCACAGCGCCCCGGCTCCGATAGCCAGAATGGCAACGACAGACAAAACAACATAGATCCTTCGTCTCAACACAGACAGACTCCACTCCCAAGGTAGCTCCACAATGCGCTCGATAGGTTCGCCCCTGTACAGTAGAAGCCACCTGGAACACAGTCAAGCCGCTTCTGGCCGCAAGTGAACGTTGTAGGTCTCTGTTTGGAGAGCGGAGCAAAAACCATTGATGGGCCGGCGCAGGGCGATAGAATGGGCTCTTTGGCAAAGGCGTATCCCCAGCTTAACGGCGTGCGGTGCGCGCCCTGGATTTGGAGTATGTGTCGTGAGAGCAGCGCTTGGTCAGTTCAACGCCGTGGTCGGGGACCTTTCGGGCAATGTCGCGAAGATGCAGTCTGTGTGGGCCCGGGCGGTCGCCGCCGGGGCGGATTTGGTAGTCTTCCCGGAGTTGGCGATCTGCGGCTATCCGCCGGAGGATCTGGTCTACAAGACCCATTTCGTCGAGGACAACCGCGTCGCCGTCGAGCAACTCGCCGCCGGGTGCCCCGAGAAGACGCTCATCGTGGGATTCGTCACCCGCTCGAACGGAAGCGTCTTCAACGCCGCCGCGGTGATCGAGAAGGGCAAGATCGCCCAGGTGTACCACAAGTGCGTCCTGCCCAACTATTCGGTCTTCGACGAACAGCGTTACTTCCAGGCCGGGACGCGTCCACTCCTGATCACGGTGGCGGAGGCGACTATCGCTGTGACCATCTGCGAGGACATGTGGGACACCGAATGGCTCACCGGTGCTCTGAAGGACGCCGGACCGATTCATCTGGCGCTGAACATCTCGGCCTCACCCTTTGAGTTGGGCAAGATCGAGAGTCGGGGCAAGATCGTGGCGCGATGCGCAACCGCTCTCGGGTGCACCATCGGATACTGCAACCTCGTCGGAGGTCAGGACGAACTGGTCTTTGATGGTCGCAGTTTCCTGGCCAACCCCGATGGACGCATTGTCACGATGGCTAAGGCGTTCGACGAGGATCTGCTGGTAGCCGATGTGGACGACAAACGCGTGGGTCAAGGACCCACCGTACGGGTTACGCAGGCAGCTCCGTCTGCCCCACAGCCTGAGACGGAACTTGACGAGGTGCACCAAGCGTTGGTGCTGGGGACACGGGACTACGCAACCAAGAACGGTTTCAAGAAGGTCCTGCTCGGAATCAGCGGCGGGATCGACTCGGCAATCACCGCCGCGATCGCGGTCGAGGCCCTCGGCGCCGAGAACGTGCTCGGCATCACCATGCCCTCGCGGTTCAACAGCCCTGAGACAATTGCCGATTCGCAGAAGGTCGCGGACAATCTGGGTTTCGAGCTGTTGACCATCCCGATCGAGCCAATCCTGACGCCTTTCAACGAGTCGCTGGGCGCCGTCCCGGGCTGGGACGAGAAGGGGCTGGCCTACGAGAATCTGCAGGCCCGAATCCGAGGCACGATTCTGATGTCCCTGAGCAATCAGGCGGGCGCCCTGGTGCTGACGACGGGCAACAAGAGCGAGACCTCAGTCGGCTATAGCACGCTCTACGGTGACACCGCCGGCGGCTTCGCCGTCATCAAGGACGTGCCCAAGACCATGGTGTACCGGCTCTGCGAGCATATGAACGCGCGGGCGGGTCGCGAATTGATCCCGGTCGATGTGATTACCCGCCCCCCCAGCGCCGAACTGCGCCCCGACCAGAAGGACGCCGACTCTTTGCCGGACTACGATCTACTCGACACCATTCTCAAAGGCTATGTCGAAGAAGACCAATCCGCCCGCAAGCTCGTGGAATCCGGCCTGCCGGCCGAGGAGGTCAACCGGGTGATCAGGCTGGTGGATCGCAACGAATACAAGCGACGCCAGTCGCCGCCGGGCGTACGCATAACGCCAAAAGCGTTCGGCAAGGATCGCCGGCTGCCCATCACCAACCGCTACACGACGTCCGTCTCGCCCGTCGCGGCCAAGCAGCAGGCGGCGAGGCAAGACGGCACCCAGTGACAACGATGGGGATCACTCCGATCAGAGGCCGCGTGCATTGACGGCCTGGCGAGGGACACACGTGGAGATCAGTGGGAAATGTGGTCTTCGAGGTACGCGATGATGTCCTTGGCCCGGGCGACCTTATTGCCGTGCGGGCTCTTCCAGTGGAGTTCCTCGTCGCGCTCGAGCAGGCCCTCGATCTTCTTGCAGGCCACCAGGACGGTCGCATGGTTCTTGTTGCCCATCGCGCGGCCGATCTCCGAGGAGGACATCTCGGTGTGCTTGCGGGTCAGGTACATGCTGAAATGGCGGGCCAGCGAGACCGTGCGGTCCTTCTTGGCCGAATGCAGATTGCTCGGCGTCGTGCCGAAGTAGGTCGCAACCGTCGCCTCGATATCCGAAACGTGGACGATCGGATCGCACCGTTCGATATGCTCGGCCAGGACGGTCTCAGCCATCGCCAGCGTGATCTTGCCGTTCTGCAGGGCGGCGTAGGCAACCAGCTTGAGCAAAGCGCCCTCGAGTTCCCGAACGTTGGTCCGAACGCGGTCGGCGACGAAGCTGATGACGTTCTCCGACATCGCAACGCCCTGCTCGCCCTCCTGACCTCCCAGCGCCGTCTTGCTCATTCGCTTCGCGAACCGCCGACAGATCTCGCACCGGGTCTCGAAGTCCGGCGGCTCGACCTTGACCACCATCCCGGAGACGAACCGATTGACCAGCTTCTCCGAGAGCTGCCCGATCATCTTGGGATGGGCGTCGGAGACGAGTACCACCTGCTTGCCCGCCAGACTGATGGTGTTGAAGGTGTGCAGGAACTCCTCCTGGGTCGAGGGCTTGCTGGCCAGAAAATGAATGTCGTCGATGGCCAACAGATCCGTCTTCCTCATACGCTGACGGAATGTTTCGAGTTTCTTCGTCTTCAGGGCCAGGACGAACTGATTGGCGAAATCCTCGGCCGACAGATACATCCAATTGGTCTGCGGCCTCAGGGCGGTGACGCCGTTGCAGATCCCTTGCAGGAGATGGGTCTTGCCGACCCCGTAGCCGCCGTGAATGAAAAGAGGATTGAACGGGCTCTCCTGCTCGCGAACGACCGCCCGGGCGGCGCTGTGGGCCAGCTCGTTCGAGGAACCGACAACGAACGTGTCCAGCGTGAGCTTCAGACGTTTGCTCGCCTTCGGTGTCACGCGCGCCGTCGGTTGTGCCGGCCGCTTGGGTTCTTGCGTCTTGACTTCGGCCGGACTCTTGACGGCGGGCCGACGGGAATCACCCGCCAATTCGGGATCGACTGCAAAGGAGACTTTTGGATGGTCGCCCGTAGCCGTGTGGGCCGCCGCCTGGATATCACGAAGGAAGTGACTCTCGAGCCAATTGGCCATGAACGGATTAGCGACTCCTAT
>JANQFY010000423.1 GCA_028277585.1 Sedimentisphaerales bacterium | reverse complement strand
CTCGGCGATCGCGACGGTGTTGGCATGCAGCTTCGGACGCCGGATGGGGCGTCTACGGCCCTGCATCCAGGAGGATACGACCACCTGCGACGTTGAGGGCGGACGCGATTCGCCGCCGCCGCGAATGAAGACACCCCGACTGGGAACCGAGAAGCTTGATGGATACTGAGATTCTGACGCATTCGCCGGAAGAGACCATCGCCCTGGGCCGAACCATTGGCAATCAGCTGCAGGGGGGCGAGGTCCTCGCGATCGTCGGCCCGCTGGGCAGCGGCAAGACCCACCTGATCAAGGGAATCGCCGTCGGTGCCGGAGCGGCGGATCGCGAGGCCGTGAACAGTCCGACCTTCGTTATTGTCAACCAGTACGCGGGCCGCTTCGACATCTATCATATTGACGCCTACCGCCTGGACTCGGTGGACGAGTTCGAAATGCTGGGATTTGACGATATGTGCTATCCTGACTCGATCGTTCTGATCGAATGGGCCGATCGAGTCGAGGCGGTGGTGGGCGACGCGAGTCCAATCCGATTCGAATTGCGCCACCAGGATGCGCAGAGCCGCAGTATTCAGATTCACAACCAACCGGAATACCTCCACGTCCCGTAATTCCTCCCCAAAAGGGGCCGCGCCGCGGACACGCTGCTTGCCGGCGGAAGGCCCGCAACTTTTTTTTCCTCCCCCGTTTTGCACGCCCCATTCCATTTCCTATTGTTTGGTTGGACTGAGGGGGGCCGCAGATAACGCCGTGCGGCGCGTTTCCGGACGGCACCGTTAATGGCTCCAAAATCCGTTGCAGCACAGATGGAAAATTCGATGTAACCCATGCGGGTATTGGAACCGTTTCCAATGGTTATCTCTGAAAGGAACTGTGGCTCGACACTGAGGAATGCTGGTCAAGTGGCATATCGGATTCGTCGATAATGCCCAACGGAACAAACAAGCTAACTTGCGAATACCCAATCTATTTCACGTTCCATTCTACACCTACGAGGAGGAAACAAGATGAGAGCAAAACGCGGATTTACGTTGGTTGAAATCCTGATCGTCGTGGTCATTCTGGGTATCCTGGCCGCGATCGTTGTCCCGCAGTTCACGCAGGCGAGCACCGAGGCCAAGATGAACAGCGTTTGCAGCAACCTGCAGTCTTTGCGTTCGCAAATCGAACTCTACAAGGTCCAGCACAATGACACGCCCCCGACGCAGGCGACCTTCGAGAATCAGATGATCTACTGCACCAACATCAGTGGTGCGACGGCGGGTACTCCGAGCAAGCAGCGCGATGCGGCCAATGGCTTCATCTATGGTCCCTATCTGGAGCGCGTCCCGGAGAATCCGTTCACCAACGACAACGACGTGGTTGCTTGGGACGGCAGTGGTGACTGGCAGTACAATGAGAACACCGGCGAAGTCCGTGACCCTTGCCACCCCACGCTGTAATTCGGCTGGCTGTTGATCACACCTGTGATTCTGAAAGGCTGACCGCGCCAGGGCGTTTGCTCGGAGCCGGTCAGCCTTTTTTGCGAACCGGGTTTCAGACGCAACGGCATCGATCAGCCTAGAGGTGCGGCGCACCGGCTTGTTCACGGACGTCGCACGGAACGCATGACTCGAGAGGACACGTTATGAAGAGAGCCAAGGCCTTCACGCTCGTTGAGATCCTGATTGTGGTGGTCTTGCTTGGCGTCCTGGCTGCCATTGTCATTCCGGCCTTCGCCAATAGCGGTTCCTTGGCGCGGGAAAGCACGCTGTCGACCAACCTGAAACTGCTGCGGCGGTTCATGTTGATTTACACGAGCCAGCATCTGGAGGTGGGTCCGGGCTACCCGAACGGCAACGCGAGTGCGACGCCGTTGGACCAGACGTTCAGAGACCAGGCTATGCTATCAAGCAACGTCCAGGGGCAGACGGCGGCCCGAGGGACCGTCGGCTATGACTATGGGCCCTATTTGTCGAAGATACCGGCAAATCCCTTCAACGGGCTCGACACGATTCAGATGCTTGCCAATGGTCAGAACTTTCCCGCAGCCGGCGATGACAGTCACGGCTATATCTGCAAACCGGAGACCGGAGAGATCCGCGCCGACAGTTCAGGCACGGACGGCCGGGGAGTCGCCTACTATGCGTATTGACCGCCGCTCAAGGCGCAGGATCAGAACGCGAGGCTTCACCCTCGCTGAAGCCACCCTGGCGATGGTGCTTCTTGGCATCGCCGCGGCGGGCGTCCTGTTGCCTTTTGCCAGCGGCGCCTCGGTACAGGCCGATGGTTTGCACAGGACCCTGGGGGCGGTGCTGGCCAATGACCTGGTCGAACAGATCGCGGCAACGTCGTTCGATCAGATTGTCGCCACATACAACTACACCGAATCCTCGGGGCAGTTGAAGGACGCAAGCGGAACCACCTTGAGCAATTCCATCTACACCAATTTCAGTAGAGAAGTCAGTTGTCAGTATGTTCATGTTCCCCAACAGGATGATGCGGTGGCGTCGAATTTCATTCTAGCCACCGTGGACGTCGCCTATGGGGGCTTGAGCATTGTGACAGTCAATCGGTTGATTAGCAAGTGATTGAAACGATTCATCGCCCTTGAGGCGGGGATCTGGGGGACTTACACAGTCGCAAGTGGGAGGGCCGGCCTTGGGGTCGGACCCTCCCATCATGTCGATCCGGGGCGAACAGGGAATCGTCCGTATGGCAGGACGGATGGCGAAGGAGCGGGTGGACCGAGAACGCGATGGCAGGGCGAAGGCATTATGCATCGAAGAGTACGCACAAGGGCCTTTACACTGGCCGAGTTGCTGATCACGCTCATCGTGACGGGGATTCTCCTGTCGGCGCTGGCGACGCTGGCCTATGCGCTCAGCAGCGCCACGGCGACCGAGAGCGATGTCGCCAACATACAGTCCCAGCTTCGCCATGGAACGTTGCGTCTCCAGGAATTCGTTCAGAATTGCCGCTTGATCGTCGAGAGCCAGAGCACTGCGTTGGCCGTCTGGCAGGCCGACGCCAACGGCGACGGGCGCATCAACGTCAATGAACTGGTCTATCTGGAAACCAGACCAAGTCGCGAAGGCCTGCGCTTGTGTTCATTCTCCTCCGTCACCAATCCGGAGGTGGCTTTCAGTTCGGGCAGCCTCGCACGGACACAAGCCGATCTGATCGCCAGCTATGACGAGTACTACACCACTCTGATGACGGATTGTGAGAATGTGGCCTTCAGCATGACCACTGAGCCGCCCCTGACCAAACAACTCACGGTTGGGTTTGACATGACCCAGGACGACAGCGTCCATCACTATCAGATCGATATGACCCTGCGCGCCTGGGCAGGACATCTGCTCAATGCAGCGGGGACTGAACTCATTGGTGACGACGATGAGTAATCGAGCGCGTACAACCCGGTGCGCCCCCAAGGGGGTGGCGTTGCTCATGGTGTTGGGCCTGATCATGGTGATCACCGTCCTGACCCTGGGCTTCCTGGCGCGCAGCAGTACGGAGCTGGCTAACGGCTACAATATGGGACTGCGCATGCAGATGGATCAGGCGGCGGTATCGGGATTGGAGCACGCCCGCGGCTTGGTTCTGAACCGTCCTCAAGGCATGTCAAATGGCTACTGGGCCGGCGCCACCGGCCAGCAGCTCGACGCCGCCGGTGACGACTATTATGACGTCAATGTCGTCGCAGATGCGTCCGATCACTGCACCTATACCATCACCTGCGAGGCCTATCGCCTTGAGGATGGCGAACGGGTGGGGCGAAGCCGGCTGGCGGCCGAACTCCGACTGGACCCCTGTATCGCACTCTGGCTCGGGACCGCCGTGGCGGTTCCCAGCGGCGTGACGATCCAGGGCGATAGCTATTGTGGGGGCGATCTGACTAACGCTGGAACTCTCGCCGGCGATGTATTCGCGGCTGGAACATTCACTGGTTCGAATCCAACCGGGCGGATCAACTCTGCGGTTGCGCAGCCGCCCGTGGAATGGCCCGACCTGACCGTGAATCGCTATGATCCATCTTATCGTATCGATCAGACGGCCTACTATCCTCCTTCGGTTGGCGACTACGAGCATTCCACTGGAAGCTTCGGTCCGTACGGGAGCAATCCGGCCGGCGTACGCTGCCGCACTGGCGACGGGAGGTTGCCTGGCAGTGTCGATATCGCGGGTTCCCTCGTTGTGGATGGGGCCCTTACTGTTGGCGGCCTCGACAACACCATCACGGCCGTGACGGACCATCCGGCGCTTCTCGTCGATGGGGACCTGGTCATCGAACCGGGCGGGGCGTTGACTGTGAATGGCTTGGCGGCCGTCAAGGGGAGTGTCAAGGTCAGCGCTGACCAAGGTATCTTGAGTGTTGTTGGCGGACTCTACGCTACCCAGAACCTCGTCGAAACAGCCCAGGACATCTCGGGCAATGGGCTGGCTGGAAGTGTGTATGGAGCGGCCTCGTGGAGCCCCAGTGGCGGGAAAGTCAGCGGGGCGCTGCAGCTTGACGGTGTCGATGACTTTGTCGACTGCAGCGACGACGCCAGTTTTGGCATTCCCGACAGGATTACCCTGGCCGCGTGGATCAAGACCGAGGACGCGGGCAACGGTGAACACAACCCATTCATCACTAAAGGTGATCGGTCGTACGCGCTCAAGCACAACGCTGACAACAACATCGAGTTCTTCATCTACGATCCCGTCCATGCATGGAAGTGGGTGAAGTATCCGGTCACGAGCGCATTCAACGGACAATGGCGCCATGTCGCGGGAACCTATGACGGCAGCGATCTTCGACTCTACATCGACGGCGTCGAACAGGTCTCGAGCCCTTACGTGGGGACGATCAACAACCAGGGCTATCCCGTGTACATAGGAAGCAATGCCGATGAGACCGGGCGCTTCTATCAGGGGGCGATCGACGAGGTTCGAATCTATAGCCGGGCCTTGGACGCCGGTGAGATCCTGCAACTCTACAGCAGCCCGCACCTGGCGGGCGACACGACGGATTTGCGGGTGCGCTACTGCTTCGATGAAGCCGGTGGTACGGTAACCGTCACTGCTGATCCGGCTGCAGCCGGAGTGATTCTATGGAATTGGGATGGCGCCACCTCGACTTGGCAGGAGGAGTTCTGGGGGCAGGCAGGCGGCGCCTTCTTCAAGACGGTGCAGCGTGATTGACGTACGAGAAGTCGAAGAGATGTTGACGTCTGATAGGGCGCCGCGGTTTATCGGTCGCATCGGAGATGGCGTCCAAAAAGCGCGGGGGTATTCCGGGAGGACGCCTGTCGAATGGGGCGATCAAGCGGGTCTTGCGGCGAAAGGCGCGTGGGGGTTCGATAACTGAACACGATGGTTTTATGGGCCGTGACGGCCTGTCCCAGGAGATGTGACGATTGTAGCGACTGCAGAACGGCCGAGCCAACGACGGAGAATCGTCGCCTGGCGAATCACGCATGGAACGTGCGGCGATCGGTAAAGCCGTCTCCCGGACGGGCCGAAGAGACAGTGGAGGTTGGGTGAATATGAACGGCAAAACAGACATACGGAAAGTTGCACAGGCGCCACGCAAGTATCCGTCCCGTAAAACCTTGCGGGCACGGGGCATCTTGCCGAAGGAGGCAGGGCTATTGCACGCGAAAACATCGGTGGGGTTCAGCCTCATCGAATTGCTAATCGTCATCGTGATTCTGGGCATCGCCGCCGCGGTTGCGGTCCCGATGATTTCGTCGGCCGCCAGCATGCAGATTCGGGCGGCGGGCAGTATGGTCGCGGCCGATTTGGAGTATGCCAAGAGCATGGCGATCAGCCGAGGGCAGATGTACTCGGTGGTCTTCGATGCGGCCAATGAAACGTATGAGATCCGCGATCCGAACAACGCGGTGATCGCGCATCCGATCAGAAAAGGGTTCGATTACACCGTCGACTTTGCGAATGATGGGCGACTGGATCGCGTCGACATCACCAGCGCCAATTTCGATGGGAAGACCACGATTGGCTTCGACTATCTGGGAAGTCCGTACAGCATTGACGGAGCCAGCACCGCCCTCAACAGCGGGGTGATCAGCCTCCAGGCTGGAGGCACGACCAAGACCGTAACGATTGAAGCGGTGACAGGATTCATTTCCGTCTCCAACTGAGTGAACTGATATGCTCACGTCGAACTGGATGAGAAAGAACGAACGAATCCTTCCGATCGGATTGGATATCGGTCACAGCGCCGTCAAGATGGTGCAACTGGCGCTCGTGGATGATGGCGTGCGGATTCTCGCGGCCGACCGGGCTCCTCTCAGTGAGGAGGATACGGGGGACGAGGTGCGGCGTGACGTGGTGGTGAAGACGATCCGTCAGATGCTGACGCGAAGCAACTTCCGGGGGCGCAATGTCATCTCAGTGCTTCCGGCCAACAAGCTCCGCATCACCTCGTTGCGCTTGGCAGAGGCCGAGATGCACCAAGCCGAAAAGATGCTCCGCAAAGAAGCGGCGCATCGATTCGGATTGAATCCGCGCACGGACGCGATCAAGCACATCCTGGCCGGTAGTGTTCGTCAGGGCGATGAATTGAAGAATGAGTACATTCTGTTTGCCACGGACGACGAGACGATCAAGGACCACATCGCGCTGTTGGAAGGGGCCGGTCTGGAGCCGAGAGGCATCGATACAGGACCCTGCGCGTTGTTCCGCAATTTCGACCGGATGATGCGCCGTCAGGAGGATCGTGAGCGAACCATCATCTTCATCGATATTGGACATCGCTATACGACTGTGGTTTTCGGTCGCGCCGGTGAAATCTGCTTCGTCAAGCAGATGGCGTTTGGCGCGGCACGGTTCACTGAGGACGTCGCCGCCAAGCTGGGTATCGGACCCAGCGACGCGCTGGCGCTGCGCGAGAAGATGCAGAGCGGAGAAGGCGAATCGGTGGACGCCACGACGCGACGTGTGGTCGTTGATACGCTCCACAATACGGCCGAGCAACTGGCCGCCGAGATCTCGTTATGCCTTCGCTACTACACAGTCACCTTCCGAGGCAAGCGGGTCGACCGAGCCGTCATAGCCGGCGGCGGCGCTCACGAAGTGACACTGCCGGACGTTATGAAGCATCATCTGGCGATCGAAACCGAAGTCGCCGAGCCGCTGCGCGGGTTCGACCCAGTCCGCAATGAGGCGAATGCGGAGATGCCTGTCTTGTCAGCGGACTACGCTCTGGCCGTGGGTCTGAGTCTGAAAGGCGCGACCGCACCGGCAGATGAACAACCCGAACCCGTTTTGGAAGGAGCTCGATCGTGAAAGAGATTGACTTCCTCCCGGAATGGTATTTGGAAGGCAAGCGGCGTCGCGTGCATATGCGCCGTCAGTATGTCGCTCTGACGATCGTCTTCCTCGGGATGATGGCGTACAACCTGACCTCGGCGCATCGCATCAGTCGTGCGACGGCCGAGGTGGCGAAGTTGGAAAGCCGTCGCGTTCAAGCTGAGAAGGCCACGGAACGGTATGGCGCGATCACACGCGAACTCAGCCAGTATCAGGCGAAGGCGGACCTCTTGGACAAGGTGGATTCGCGAATCGACCCGGCCGCCCTAGTGGCTGAGATTAGCCATCTCATCGGGGGCAACATTGTCCTGAATCGGGTCGAGTTCCTCTCGGAGCCGGTTCAGGGCAACGAGGCCGCATCGAAAAGCACCAGCACGGCGGTTCGCGCGGTCAACCCTCCCGCCACCGCAGCCGGCGCGGCCAAGTTGGGCGATGTGAAGTTCCGGATTATCCTGGCTGGAATTGCCGCGGGTTCGGATGATGTCGGAGCCCTTGTGTGTCGCCTGGAGGAATCGTCCTACTTCCGGCAGGCCCACTTCTCATTCTCTCGCAATAATACGATTCGGGTGGCCCCGGCGGCGGGGGCCGATGGAGGCAGCCCCGACGGAGCGAAACAAGCGCTCCAGGTCAGTGAGTTCGAGATCACGTGCTATCTGGCCAACTTCGAGGAAATCAAAAAGGGATGAACAGCATACGAGCCAAACTTGCCCTGAAGAAGCAGCAGGCGTGGGTCTACGCGATCGCGGCCCTGTTCGTCGTGGACTTCGTCTTCTATGGTTACCTGCCATCCCATCGCAGGCTGCAAACGCTCAAGCGTTCGCGGGCGCAAAAGGAGCAGGTGATTGCCATGGGTGTCTCGCAGGCCGAGGCGCTGGACGTCCTGGAGAAACGCTTGACGGACACGCGCGACGCGGTCAAGGACTACGACCTGAGCGTGCCCCGTGACAGCGCATTGGGGGTGTTCTTGCGTCAGATCACGGACATCATGACCGACCACGAATTGTCCAACCAAAGCGTGATTCCGGGGGAGACCCTCGAAACCGACGCGCTGCACTGTATCCCGGTTCGCATGAACTGCACGGGGACGCTGAGCGGCGTCTTCGGCTTCTTCCACGGTTTGCAGAGTTCGAAGCGTTTGGTTCGCATCGAGAAGGTCACCCTGCAGAACAGCAGCGAATTCGGCGGCACGGTCACTATGCAGACCGAGGCCGTGATATTCTATCGTCCGGAGAAAGCACAGGAAGCCAACGCGGTGGCGGAGATGCCAGCACCCGCGACGGCGCATACCGATGCGTAGAAGATCTCATTCAGTTCGTTCGGCTGGTCGTCTCATGAACTACATGGCGGCCGATCGCAAGAAGACCGTCATGGCCGTCGTTTTGGTGGCCATTATGGGCGTCATGTGGTTTCGCGTTCTGACGCAACGCAAACCCGGTGCGGCCGGTGCAGCGACCGATGCTGCGCTGACCCAGGGGCAGAGCGAGCCGCAGATTAACGTCCGTTTTCATGAGTTGCCTTACATCCCCGGACGAAACGACCGCATCGGTCGAGATTTCTTTTCCGTCCGAGAATGGGACGGTTTTCCGGGGGATTCCGACCAAGAGAGCACAAGCACTGATCCAGAAGTACACGTTACGACAACCGATCCGACTCAAGAAGTGGTGGCCCGCGTGGCCCAAGGACTCACCGTGGAGGCCGTGCTGTGGAGTGAGGACCCCAAAGCATTCATCAACGACCAACTCTTTCAGGTAGGGGATTCGATCACGCTCGAAGACAGTGCGGAATCCTACGAATTCGAAGTAGTACGAATTGAAGCAAATGCAGTGCTTGTCCGATGTAGAGAACGACAACTGACGCTCAAGCTGGCGCAGTCAAACGACGTAAACAACTAAACGATCCGGCTTAGAATGAAACGACTGTCAATCCTATTTAGGTGGAACGTAGAAGAACAGGAGTAGGACTATGCATCATGAAACGACAATGGTAACCATCTTTTCCGGTCGGCTGGTCCGATGGGTGTGCTTGGCGGTGTTGCTGGGATGCGCGACCGTCTGCGCCGTGGAAGGCGAGACCGAAGCTGCGGCTCCTGAGCCGACGATGGGTGACACGGCCATCGCGCCCAGTCAGGGCGAGGTCGAAGGCAATCTCATCAAGTTTATTGCTTTTCAGAAGGATAGCGACGTCCGCGATGGACTGCGACTGCTGGCCAAGCTGTGTAAGGTCAACATCGTTCCGTCGGCCAGCGTCAATGGCCCGCTGAGCTGCCCGGAACTGCGCGACGTGACCTTCGAGCAGGCGCTGGCCGCCATGCTGGGCGACAAGTTCGTCTCCGAGCAGGACGGGAATCTGATCCACATTCGCACCAAGGAAGAGGACAAGAAGCTCAAGGAAGACCCGGCGCGCATGGTTCACAAGATCATCACGCTGTACTACATCACGGCCGACGAAGCGTCCAAGCTGATTCGCCCGGTGATGAGCGCCGCGGGACAGATCACGATGACCTCGCCGGCTGAGAGCGACCTGACCTCCGGCGGCAGCACGAATACGCTGGCCGGCGGCGGGGGTGGCGATAAGACGGCGATCAACGACATGATCGTGATCTTCGACTATCCCGAGAACATCGAGAAGGTCGAGGCGATCGTTCGCGACCTCGACATTCGCCCGCAACAGGTCCTGATCGAGGCCGCCATCATGGCGGCGCGTCTGAGCGAGGGTATGGAGTTCGGCGTGGATTGGAACCTTCTAAGTGGTGTGGCCGTCAACAACTTCCCGACGAATCTGCTCAACGGTCAGGGCTCGCCCATCGAAACCAGCGGCTTCGCTGGGACGCCCGGTGCGGCAGGACTGACCGTGGGATTCTCGGCCGACAACGTCCAGGCGATTATCACGGCTCTGGAGGAAGTCACGGATACGACGCTGCTGGCCAATCCGAAGATCCTCGCTGTCAACAAGCAGGAGGGTTCGGTGTTGATCGGCAAGAAGATCGGTTACCAGGACACCAGCACAGTCACGCAGACCTCGACGACGACGTCGGTTTCCTTCCTGGAGACGGGTACGCGACTGGTCTTCCGGCCGTACATTGGCAATGACGGCTACATTCGGATGGACATCTATCCGAAGGACAGTGACGGCATACTCAAGAGCAACCAGATCCCGGATGAAACGACCACCGAACTGCGGACGAACGTCATCGTCAAAGACGGTGAGACCATCGTGATCGGCGGTCTCTTCCGCGATGTCGTCACCACGTCTCGGTCACCGTGTCCGTGGTGCCGCGGAAGGCGGCTCCCAACAGAGGCAGATTGCCCAGCAGCGGGACCTGCGACCGAGACGTGGTG
>JANQFY010000374.1 GCA_028277585.1 Sedimentisphaerales bacterium | reverse complement strand
GTGACATCAACAGCCAGATCTACGCGCGCGACTTCCTGCTCATCGATCAGGCGGACATGATCATCAGCTTCATCCCCGCCCTGGCTGACGGCCGGGCCGCGATCTCCAGCGGCGTCGAGCGTGAACTGCAGCACGCCCACGAAGCCGCCAAGGAGGTCTACGTTATCTGGACCGCGCAACAGAACCCCTCGGTGTTCGTCACACAGACCGCCAACGAGGTGTTCCGCAACGTCCAGGACGCCGTCGCCTTCTTCGCCGAGCGCTACCCCACCGCAGGCAGTTGATCCCCTCTCCGTCCACATACGCTCGCTCGGGCTGCGGCTGGCGCGCTTTTTCTGCTTATCCGCCCCCCGGATCTGGCCGATAGTCTGAACGCGGCAACGAGAGCTAGCGTCTATCGCGGAGGAACTCAACACTGGATCAGAAACAGGGCGACTTGCCGTCAGTGAAGATACAGTAGCCAGACAGGGTGATGTGAGCGACCTTCCCTTGAGCCGCCCCGCGTCGCCCAATCTCAGTGGAAGCCAAGCGGAGGACAGCCTTATGAACGTACGCCTATTCCCAGTCGTGTTAATGGTGCTCGTCGGCCACCTTGCAGCGTTCCCCTCGGAGTCAACTGCGGCCGAGCGACTCCTCACCGCAAAGGAAATCTTCGAAATCGTCGAGAAATCCCCGACCACTTACACGATCAGTTTCATGAAGGACGTGGAGAACGTCGACCCCGCCAGCGTGACCGAAAGCCTCTTCCCACTCTCGGTCCGACCGATGCAGCACCCCTGTCGGAAGACGGCAGAGGATGGCTCCTATGAACTGGCCGAGTACGCCTTCGATGAAGAACTGACGGAGATGTTCCATGAGGCCGAAGCGCTCTTTGGATGCGAGCAGTTCCCCGAGGCGATGCGCAGCTATCGGAAGATCATCGATCGGTATCCGGACTGCTATATTGCCTACTCTCATCTTGGTGACTGCTACTACCGAATGAAGCGATACCGCGAAGCTATAGACTTCCTGGACCGGGCGATCGAACTTAACCCATTCGACCATCGCTCCTTCCTCTACAAGGCCGACGCACTGGCCCATCTGAACCGACTGAAAGAAGCCAGGGCCGCCTATATCCACTCGTTGTCACTGCATCCACGCTACTGGCTGGCACTGGCGAATCTCCAGCACCTATCAGAGAAGCTCGGCGTCGAGGTGCGCACGAGCCTGTTCCGACCAAAGGCCCTCGTTCGACAGGAGAGTGCCTGCATCGGTGTCTATTTCAGCGATGAATCCTCGTTCAAGGTTTGGCTATCATACGCCCTCGTGAAAGCAGTATGGTTGGGGGAGCCTTCGCATCGAAAGTATCATACGGGTCGCTCAGCACCGGGCTGGTCCGCCACAGAGGAGACGGAAGCGCTGGTGAACCTGGTCACCACCTACGAGTCGCTTCGACAAATCGGGGAGACCGAGCCAGACCCGGAGCTGGACCTCCTGCTAGAGATCATCGACGCAGGCGACCTGTCCTGTTTCATCGGCTACGAGATCGCCTCGCGAATCAACCCAAACGTCACCCTGACCGTCTCAGAGGATGCCCGTCGATCGCTCCGGGAGTTCATCAGCAAGTACGTGGTGGTGTCCACCTCACCCGATGCGGGAGCCAGCGAAAGGGAACCGATGGTGGCTGCGAACGTCAAGAACGAACCTTAGTCTCATCCCCGACCGCCCCAGGGAAGACTTGAATCTGCAAACCGTCTCGCGTACGATGAGTACCCAGTGGAACCACTGAGTATTCGCCTCTTTGGGATGATGGATAGTGAATTCAGAGACGCAGATTCCAGCAGACTCGCAGAGTCTCTCGGCCGAGGAATTGGCTCGTTGCCTTGACCACACGTTGCTGGGGGCTGACGCGACGCATACGCAAGTCCTGGCGCTCTGCGGGGAGGCCCAGACCTATGGCTTCCATGCCGTATGCGTCAATGGACGATGGGTTTCGGCGGCGGCGGACCGCCTGCACGGCAGCGGTGTGAAGGTGGCGAGTGTCGTTGGCTTTCCCCTGGGCGGCGAGACAACCAAGGCCAAGGTCGCTCAAGCCAAAGAGGCGGTTCGCAACGGCGCCGATGAGATTGATATGGCTGCCGATCTGGCCGCGATTCTCGAAGGGGACGGCCGTTACCTATTGCGCCAGATGCAGGCGGTGCTGAACGTATGTCGCTCCATGCGGCCCGCCGTCCTGCTGAAAGTAATTGTCGAATCAGCCCCCCTGACGACCGAGCAAAAGGTCTTCGCGTCTCGGGCGATCGAACAGGTAGGCGCCGACATCATCGGTGCCGGCACCGGGTTCCATCCTGCCGGAGGAGCAACGACCGAAGATATTGCGCTGATCAAAGAAACAGCGCCCAAATGCGGCGTCAAGGCGATGGGGGGCATTCAAACTGCTGCGCAGGCTGCCGCTCTACTCCGAGCGGGAGCAAGGCGCATCGGCACATCCCGCGGCGTACAGATCGTCGAAGAACTGAAGGGGGCGTGAAGCCATGGAAACGGAGCGTTTCATCAGCGAACCGATCCAGCCGGTCGAGGGGACATTCGATCCGACGGGCATGACCCGAGGCGAACCGGGGCTGCCGCAGCGATTCACCTGGCGAGACGACGAGTACGCCGTGACGGAGGTGCTGGAGGTCTGGAAGGAAGACGGGCCCTGTAAAAGCGGCAGTACAGAGCAATACCTGCGCAAGCACTGGTTTCGCGTCGCCACCGAACAGGGCGCGGAGATGACCCTCTACTTCCAGCGACAGCCTCGCTCCAAACGCCAGAGCAAAACACGTTGGTGGCTCTACACAATCAAATGACACAACGGAAGATCCAGCGAATCATGACGGAAGGGGAAAGCGAAACTGATGCAACAAGCCTCCCGTGCCAATTGCACGGCCGGAAGATCAAAGCCTCAGTGTCTTTGGATGCGGTCAGTGAGATCTTTGCCCAACTGGAATCACCTTCGATCCTGGGTGGCAATGCCGCGGTCGCGAAGACCGGACGATTCAGTCTCTGGGCCGCGGACCCCTTTGACGTGTTCGAGTTCACCGCCAACCAGCAGGACCCTTTCGACGAACTGGAAGCAGTGTTGCGTCGATATTCTCACGGGACAAGCCCCCCGCCCCAATGGCCGGACGGTCTCTTCGCAGGCGGCTGGATCGGCCATTTCAGCTACGAACTGGGCCGATACATTGAGCGAATGCCCCGAGCCGCCGTCGACGACCTGGCGATCCCCTTGATCCGACTCTGTTTCTACGATCGCTTCATCGCCTACGACCACCACAAAGACGTGTTCTGGGCGGCAGCGCTGGAAATGCCAGGTGACAGCGAAGCTCCGATGGAGAAGATCGACCAGTTGGAGCAGTTGCTCAAGACAGCAACGGACTCGCCGGTATCCAGGCCACCCTCAGCCAGCATTGGGGATGTCGATTTCTCAGCCGCCAAGGGCAATATGGAGCCGAGCGATTACATTCGATCCGTGGAGCGAATAAAGCGGTACATCCGGGACGGCGATGTTTACCAGGTCAACTTCTCCCAGCGATTCGATCGGGCGTTTACCGGGCGGCCCATCGACCTTTTCCACTGGCAGAATCGCTTCAATCCCAGCCCCTACGCCGCCTACATCGACGCCGGCGATTTCCAGGTTGTCAGTACGTCCCCGGAAATGTTCATCACCGTGCGCGACGGCTTGATCCACACCCAGCCGATCAAAGGAACCCGGCCGCGTCTTAACACGGAGGACCACGACAGCCAGGAGACGAACCGCCGAAATCGAGAGGAACTCTGGGCAAGCGAGAAGGAGCGGGCCGAGTTGAACATGATTGTCGACCTGGAACGCAACGATATCGCGCGGATCTGCGAGCCCGGCACGCGCCACGTGGTTCAACCACGATCGATTGAAGCGTTCCCGACCGTCTATCACGCCATGGCCACTGTCGGGGGTACGCTGCGCCGCGGCACCCGATTCATCGACATACTCAGAGCCGTCTTCCCCGGCGGCTCCATCACCGGGGCGCCGAAGATTCGGGCGATGGAAATCATCGATGAACTCGAGCCCACCGCGCGCAGCATCTACACGGGGAGCATCGGCTTTGTCGGTCTCGACGGGACTGTCTGCTTGAATATTGCCATCCGAACCGTTATCATCACGGCCCACAAGGCCTTCGTGCAGACCGGAGGGGGCATCGTCGCCGATTCGGATCCGAAGGCTGAGTGGGATGAGACGATCACCAAGGCAAGGGCCCTGCTTGCCGGGATCGAAGCGGTGCAGGAGTCACGATTCAAAGGCAGTTGAGTCCACGATAGGAAGATATGCCTGACAAAGTGTTTCTCAATCACGGCTTGGTGAATGCCAAGCAAGCACACATCCCCGTTGCCGACAGCGGGTTCCTCTACGGGGCCGGCCTTTTTGAAACGATGCGCAGCCGCAACGGCGTCGTCTTCCACCTCGAGGATCACCTGGACAGGTTGTTCCAGAGCGCCGCGAAGCTCGCGATCAATCACGATTACGACAAGAACTTCCTGACCGACGCGATCAAGAGCGTGCTCGACGCCAACAAACTGACCGAAGCACGGCTTCGCCTGACGCTGACCAACGGACCGATCAGCGAAACCGCGGAACAGGCCAAGCCCACCCTGCTCATCACCGCAGCGGCCCTGCAGCTCTATCCGAGCGAGTATTATCAGACCGGCGTCATGGTCGTGCTCTGCCCATTTCGACAGAACACGACCGAGCCAATCTGCGGGCACAAGACAACGAACTACTACCCTCGCCTGCTCGCGTTGACGCTGGCTCGCCAGAAGGAAGCCGCCGAGGCCCTCTGGTTCACCGCTGACAATCGCCTGGCCGAGGGGTGCGTCAGCAATGTCTTCCTGGTCAAGGATGGGGTGCTGCAGACCCCCACCCTGGGAACTCCCGTCCTGCCGGGCGTCGCGCGGAAAGTGGTCTGCCAGTTGGCCGAGACTGAATCGATCGAACTCGTCGAGAAGGACCTCCAGATCGAAGATCTACTGGCGGCCGAGGAGGTCTTCCTGACCAACGTCGTTATGGAGGTCCTGCCCGTCGTCAGTATCGAGCAACACACCGTCGGCGACGGCAACGTCGGTCCGGTGACCCAGAAGCTGCGCAGCAGGTTCCTCGAAACGATCGAAAAGGAATGCCGGAGCCCCGCATGAAAGTCAGAGACATCGCGCCTATCGTCGAAGAAATCGCCCCGCTGGGCCTGGCTCAGGACTGGGACAATGTCGGGCTTCTGGTCGGCGACCCTGACCACCCGGTTCGCAACGTGTTGCTGACCATCGACGTAACGAAGGCGGTCATCGAAGAGGCCAGGCGACTCAAGACGGACCTGATCCTGAGCTACCACCCGGTCATCTGGGATGGACTCAAGAGGGTTTGCCCCAGCGGTCCTAGCCGTGCGGTCTATGAACTGATCCGCTCGGACATCGCCGTCTTCTCCATCCACACCGCCCTGGACGTGGTTGGCGGAGGTGTCAACGACGGCTTGGCCGACATGCTGGGCATTCAGGAGGCCAAGCCCCTGGGTGACTACGTCGAGTACTCCCCGCAGAAGAACTACAAGGTCGTCGTCTTCGTGCCTGTCGACGCATTGAAACAGGTCACCAACGCCATGTTCGGCGCCGGCGCCGGGTTGATCGGCAACTACCGCGATTGCGGCTTCCACACGGAGGGAACCGGGACGTTCCTGCCGATGGAAGGCGCCAAACCGGCAATCGGCAAACGGGGTCGCGCTGAAAGCGTTCGTGAGATGCGATTCGAAACGATCGTGCCGGCCGAGAAGTTGGACGCTGTCATTGCAGCGATGAAGGCGGCCCATCCGTATGAGATGCCCGCATTTGACATTCTGAAGCTTTTCGGTTATGCAAACATGTTTGGACTGGGCCGGATCGGTCCCCTTGAGAGGCCTGCGAAGGTCAATCAGTTGGTCGAACGCGTCAAGAAGCAGACCGGCGCCAAGGCAGTGGGCCTGGTGGGCGATCCGAAACGGTTGGTCAGGACAGCCGCCGTTTGCGCCGGTACGTGCGGTAAGATCGTGAACCTCGTCATGGCGGCCGGAGCCGATCTGTATCTGACCGGCGAAATGAAACACCATGAGGCGCTGGCCGCTCAAGAGGCGGGATTGACCTGCCTCTGCCTGAGCCACACCGTGTCCGAGCGGTTCATACTGAAGAAAGTGGCCAAGGAACTCAAGAAACGAATGAAACAGGTGACGGTCAAGGTCAGCAGGAAGGACGCCGACCCCTTCACATGGAAGAGCGTATGACACAAGAACCCAGGGAACCACTGGCCGACGAAGCCCAGGCGGCTCTCGAAGAGACTGATGAGCTTGCCGAGCAGGAATCGCCGTCTGTGGATGAAGCCGCCGATCACAGCCCAGATCAGACGAATAACGGTGAGGAAACTGCTCCCGAGGACCTGACCGAACCGTTCGAAGAAGACCCGGACCCGGCCGAGCGCACAGAAGACGAACTGCTTCCCGAGGACCAGATCACCACAACCCAAGAAGCGACTGAGGAACCTGAGCAGGACGAGGAGGCAGACAGCGACGCCGAGGAGGAAACAGCGGAAGACACAGAGCCCGAGCCTGTAGACGAGGAGCAACTCGAACAGGACGAAGAGGCTGCCAAGGATACCTGCGAACCGAGTGACGTGCTGGAGAACGACGAACCAGTCGAGGACGAAGAAGCCGAAGGCGACAGCCCAGCAGAAACTCTCGAAGAAGAACAGGACGGTGAGGGCGAAGGCGCCGAACGCACAGCCGCGGCAAGCCCGGAGCCCGAGGGTGAAGTGCAAGCCCCGACAGTCGAGTCGGTCATCGAGGCGATTCTCTTTGCCACCGACGAACCACTGACCGAGGGCCGCTTGGCCAAGATCGTTGAAACCACGAGCGGGCAGGTGCGCAAATGCATCAAGGCCCTGAACGAGAAGTACGAGAAAAACCACAACGCGTTTCGGATCGAACAGATCGCCGGCGGGCATCAAATGTTGACGCTGGGCGCGTACGACTCGTGGCTGCGCAAGATGCTGAAAGCGCGCAGCGACAGTAAGCTGAGCCCGGCCGCGATGGAGACGCTCGCCATCATCGCCTACAAACAACCCGTCATCCGCGTGGACATCGAGGCAATCCGAGGGGTCGCCGTTGGCGAGGTTATCCGCAGCCTAATGTACAAGGGGCTGGTCAAGATCGTCGGTCGCGCCGAGATCCTGGGCCGCCCCATGCTCTACGGCACGACGAAGAAGTTCCTCGAGGTCTTCGGCCTCCATTCCCTCAAGGACCTCCCCAAAGCCGAAGAACTCAAGCGACCTGAGTGACAAACCCCGCCCTGAATCACCACTTCCAGGGCAAGGGCGCATCCGGCGCAACCGCGTAGCTGGGTCGGGGATGCGCTGCGTCGAACACGTACAGATCTTCCGTCTTCTCGATCACGACCGGCCCCTCATCGATACGCCCATCGGCGCCGATGACATCCGCCAGGGACAAGTCCAGGTGCTTGGCGAGAAACTTGTACGTCCCGATCCGCTTGGACCAGCCGTAATCATGTCCCTCCTCCGGAAGATGCCAGTACTCCACCTGCGACGCGGCGCCGAACAGACGGTAGACGTCGCGAATGTACGGGTACTCGACCTTCGGAACATTCTTCGTCCAATCCTTGCCGTTGGAGATGATCAACTGAGGTCGTGGCGCTGCCGCCGCGGCGATATCGGTGTTGTTCGTCTCGTGATGCTTGCTTTTGTGGATCGGCATGCCGCTCTCGCAGACACAACCTCCGAAGAAGTGGGCCGAGACCATCACGGCCGGGACGGAGACTGCGATGCGATCGTCCACGGCGGTCAGGAGGAAAGTCTGAGTTCCCCCGCCGGAAGCGCCGGTGATAGCGATCCGCCTGGGGTCCACGTCCGCCCGGGAGCAGAGGAAATCGAGCAATCGAATGCTGTTCCAGAGCTGCATCTTCAAGGCGTCCGGCCGACGGTGTTCCCAGCCGGCGTTCTTCCAATCCCCATAGCCGACCATATCGTAGGACAGCACAATCGCCCCCATGCGAGCCAACGTTCCGCAGCGTTTCTGCATGTCCGGCCGGAACCGCCCGTAGTCGTCCAGGTTGCTCCAGTGCCCGTGGGGACACATCACGGCCGGTAACGGGCCGCTCGCGTCCGTCGGTTTGTACAAGCTCCCGGTAGCGAAGACGCCGGGCAGGCTCTCGATCGCCACGTTCTGAACGGTGTAGCCGTCGTAGAGTCTCGGGCTGCGGATAATCGGCTTGAGGGGGCACTTCTTGGGCATGGGCGCCAGTCCCGCGCCACGGAGAATGCTCGCCCGAATGGTGCGGGCCCGATCGCGCCATTCAGGCAGCGTCGAGTAGGTCTCCGCGAAGCGCGCCAACTGCGCCTTTGCCACCTCTTCGCTTTGATAATTGCCCACGCAGAGCTGGGGCTCGTCGTCGGCGGCCCCACTGGTCGGGCCCATCCACGTCACGCTCAGCAATCCTACGAGAATGGTCAGCAGAACAGATCGTGCTCGCATAGCTCACCTCAACAAAAACTGGAATAATGAGTAGGAATCTACCAACTCTGCAACGGCTTGATCTCCGCCTCCCGAACAACGTCTTCGCCCTTCCAGACAGGTGAAAGAAGAACCGCTATTCGAACGTTACCACTAGCCTTGGGTAGTCGCAGGACCAACCGTCGGACGCCCTTGTTCGTCTTCTGGGGCGGTTCCTGTTCGGCCGATTCTACCGCGAACGTTCCCCCTGCAGGGCTCAGGACGCGAGCGACTAGCTCTTCGCCTTTCAGTTTCAGAACTGCCCGCGATGGCTCAGCAATATCTATCTTCGCATCGGTGGTCATGCCCCACACCACGTCGCACGGGGCCTTGATATCGAATTCATCCTGGACGAGCACGGCGCGTCGGTTTTGGATCATCGCGATACCGCGAAAGGCAGCGCTGGCGCGCCCCTCGTAAGCATCGGTCAAATCCACGACGGCGGTCGGGGTCGCCCCATTGAGTTTCTGCAGACTGAAGCTCGACTTTGCCATCGGGTCCTGACCTTCTTCATCCAGCAGGCAAAGGTTGTGGCTGGCCGAGTTCAGGCGGTAGTAGGACCAG
>JANQFY010000346.1 GCA_028277585.1 Sedimentisphaerales bacterium | reverse complement strand
GCGGCGAGTCGATTGTCCAGAGCCCGAGCACATTGCCCTCCGGTTGGCACCACGTGGTCGCCGTAATCGACAGCGCCACGATGACATTGCAGCTCTATGTCGACGGCGCTCTGGCGGACGAAGGCGCCACCTCGACGTTGCCGAGCGACCTGGGCGAAACAACGCAAAACTGGCTGGGGCGCTCACAGTATGACGCCGATGCGTACTATCAGGGCATCATCGCGGACGTAAAGATCTACAACCGAGCGCTCTCGGCCGGTGAGGTCCGCTACCTGACGGGCGATCGCGAATGATCACCGCTCGGTAAGCAACGATTCGATTATCACGGGGCCTGTGTCTTCTTTGGCGCAGGCCCCGTTGCTTTGGGCTGCGCCGTGTGGATGCGAGTGCGCCAACGCACTATACGGCGCAGATCTCTCCGTCACGACTGCGACCACAGATGTTGGTTCGTCCCTGGTTCGTGCGGGCGGGCACGCCGTCCGGGGTGGCATCCACATCGTCAATGCGAATCCATCCCTCCACCTGACCGAAATCGCCACTCGCCTTGGTGATGAGCCAGCCGTCGGTCTCGCGCACCTCAACGATCTGGGATCGATCCGTCTGGTCGAAGACACTCATGACCGCGGCGATCCGCGTGCGATTCGACTTCTCTGAAGTCTCCGCAGTGACATGCCAGTGATTCGCCTTCTGCTTGTGATAGGCGGCGGGGCTGCCTTCGTTGAACGGCGTGTCAAACTGATCCGTTTGCGAGATTGTGAGGCCGTGTTTGCAGGCCAGGCGGACACTCAGCGTTTCGCCCTTGCGACGTGAGAAGATCGTGTTGTGCCTGACCTCCATCTTCTCGAAGGCGTGGAGCATCCACTGATAGCGGCTCGAGGTCGGCGCCTCAATCTCGTCCAGAAGCAAGAACAGGCCCGGGCGCAGAAGCAGAATGTGGCGCACCCATTTCTCGAGCTTGCCCATGTAAGCGGGCGTTGCATCGCCGGCGACGTAGGAATAGCCCGGTGCATCTCGGAAATCAGCGATTGCCCCGACCGCAGCAGCCGAGCGGATCTTCTGGCCCTGGCCGTCGACCAGGATGCAGTTGTTGGCCTTGGTGGATCGGGTCCACCGGGCGTGGTGGGGTCGCCCATACGAAGGTCCGTAGTACCCCGACGGAATCGCGAGCGCGACGCCGCCCTTCATGATCGCGAAGGCGTTCTGGTCGGCGTGACTGTGCGAGACGCTCCCGTAGGGACTGCTCTTGAAGATCAGACACGTGTCGTGTTCAGGATTGGACAAATCGCTGTGTAACCCGGCCCAGCCGACGCTCTTGAACGCGCGCGAATGGGGCAGGTCCTTCGGCGCTTTGGAAGGCAACCGGTCCTCGTGCAAGAGTGACATCGCGCCTTTGCCGCCGCCCCGGTAGCCCGGGATCTGATTGACCCACCACCCGACATGCGGATCGTTGTAGCGATGGGCGTGGAAGGCCATCAGTTCGGCGTAGCCGCTTCCTCGATTGACGCCGGGGCCGCCCGATTCGGCGCCGTCCCCGAAGGGCCGGATCTCGCCGTGGTTGGCGGTGCAGTAGAAGAAGAAGTAGCGGATGTTGTTGAAGAACGGGCGTTGCCACAGGTTGTAGCCGGTCAACTGGCGCAGTCCTTCAAACGCCGGGATATAGAACGTGTTGTACCACAGACCGTAGGCGGTCCCTTCGGCCCACCCGCCGTCGACGCCGGCCCAATGGGGATAGAACGTCAGCAATGCCTTGAGCGAGTAGGTCAGCCAGGTCTCGGCGTCGGGCGTTTCGCCCGCCATCGCCAGGGACATGTCGGTTAGGTAGGCGATCAGACGCCCATCGTGACTCTCGCCCGGGAAAGTGAGGTACTTCTTGCGATCCAGCCGTCGATAGGTCTGCCAGGCCCGCGCGCGACACATCTTGAATACCGTCTTCCGTTCCCGCTCGTCCAGTGCGTCATAGAGCCAGTCGTAAGCGATGTGGGCGCACTTGGAGAAGGACAGGCCCGCTTCGTCGCCCCACTTGGCGCTGACGGACGTGACGTCACGGTCGTCCGTGGGCCAGGAGGCGATTTCGAGCAGGATGCGCTTGGCCGCGTTGGCATACTTGGCCTTCTCGGTCATCAGAAACGCCAGCGCCAGATCCATCAGGGCGCCGTTAACATACCCCCGGAAATAGCCGAAGTACTTCTGGTATTCGAGTCGGCGTGTCACGGCGTCTTCAATCAGATGGTATTTGGGAAACTCGGGGATACCCTTGGACAGGGCCTTCTCAGCGGCCGCAAGGCAAGTGCGCCAGGACTTGGCCCGCGTACTCGTAAGCGTCGCACGAATGCGGTCGAGATCCGCCCTGGGAAAGAGAATGCGCGGATGGTCGCCAGGAACACGGCTCAGGAGTTCCTTCGGTTCTATCCAGGGCAACAGCACAGCTCCTTGAGCGATCGTGAAGGAGCGCGCCCCCCGTCGGGCGATTTCCTTGCCGCTCCCATCCAACGCGATGACGTCCCACGTGTACGCCCCGGGCGGAAGGACTCGGCGGGGACAGAACACCGGATCGGGCCCGGCATCGGCGCTATAGGTGCGCTGCCCTCCCGCGTCGGAGATGAGAACTCGATAGGCGGCGGCCGAGGGGCAGGGCAGCCAGGCCAACCCGACGGGCGAGATCTTCACCTCCGCGCCGTCATGGGGGCGCGGGAAGAGCATGCGGTCGGACGTCTTGGCTCTGAGGAATTCCGCCTCGGGCCCACCTCGCGCGATCACCTCAGCCCAGGGCAGTGCCGCACTGAGTCCCAGCGTCCCGGTCGTCTTGATGAATGTACGTCGTCTCATTCGCCATCCCCGTTCACACAGACCAACGCATTGCTGTCTTCCGGCCCGCCCCTGGACGAACCGACCGCCTATACGAGTATCAGAAACACTCCGCTTTGACAATCCCCAGCACCCGCCTTACAATGCCTGTGCTTCCAGAGTGACTATGGACGTGTGAGTCGACAAACCAGATCGCCCACGCGTCGCGCCTTTCAAGGAGTGCTCTATGCGTTGGCCACTGATCGCGACTGCGACCCTGCTGCTGGGATATGTCCCTCTCTGTCAGGCCGAGGAGGAGGCGCTTCGCCAAGAGGCCTGCAACGCGCTACGGAGAGCGACCGCCTACTTTCGTCAAGAGGTCTCAACCCAAGGGGGATACCTCTGGCGGTACAGCGAGGATCTGGAGCGGCGTGAAGGCGAGGACCGAGCGGACGACCAGACCGTCTGGCTGGAACCGCCCGGCACGCCCGCAGTCGGCATGGCCTTCCTTCAGGCCTATTGGGACACGGGTGATCGGTGCTATCTCGATGCCGCTCTCGCGGCCGGCGACTGCCTCATCCGCGGGCAACTGCGCTCAGGCGGCTGGGACAACAGCATCACATTCGACCCCGTCCGGCGCCGCAAGTACGCGTATCGCGTCGACCGGCCAAAATCAAATCAGTCGCTCCGAAATACAACGACCCTGGACGACAACAAGACACAGTCAGCCGTCCGCTTGCTCGTTCATCTCGATATCACTCTCAACTTTGAGAACGAGCGTCTCCACGAAGCCACGCTCTATGCGCTGCAGGCCCTGGTCGATGCGCAGTACCCCAACGGCGCCTGGCCGCAGCGATTCAGTGCGCCGCCGGACCCCAATGCTCATCCCATACGACGAGCGTCTTATCCGGAATCATGGTCGCGCACCTTCTCCAAGACCCAATACGGGGGCTACTACACCTTCAACGACAGCGTCATCGGTGACGTCGTAGACGTGATGGTGCTGGCTCACAGCGTCTATCAGGACCAACGCTACCTCAAGGCCGTCGAGCGGGGCGGCGAGTTCATTCTGCTCGCCCAGATGCCCGATCCGCAACCGGCCTGGGCCCAGCAATACGACCTGGAGATGCATCCCGCCTGGGCGCGCAAGTTCGAACCGCCGGCCGTGACGGGGGGAGAATCGCAAGGCGTCATCCGGACGCTGTGTCAGATCTATCGGCAGACGGGCCAGCGGCGCTACCTCGACGCGATCCCCAGAGCCATCACCTATCTGAGGCAATCCGAGCTTCCGGACGGACGGCTGGCCCGCTTCTATGAACTGCGGACCAATCGCCCCCTGTACTTCACGCGAGACTACGTGCTGACCTATTCGGATGCGGACATGCCAACACACTATGGCTTCAAGACGGGCAACGGTCTCGACGCGTTGGAGAGAGCGTACCAACAGGCGCTGGCGTGGCCCCGCGCCGAACTGGGACCGAAACCCTACCGAAGGCCTACCCCTGGGGTCCGAGCTTCCCGCGAATTGATCGCGCAGGTTCGAGCGGTGATTGAGGCTCTGGACGATCAGGGGCGATGGTTGCAGGAGGGGCGGCTTCGGGATCGGGGCGACGACGAACCGGCCGAGCGCATCATCGATTGCCGCACGTTCATCAGGAATTGCCGCGTGCTCAGCCAGTACCTGGGCACGAAGTCCTCTTCGTAATCGGTACTTGGAACGCGTTCCGACATGCCCGGCGGATTTCCCTTGTCCTTGAGGAAGCCGCCTCGCTACAATGCGTTCAACTCGAAACCCTACGAAGGAGGTCGAAGTCCTTACCGCGAAACCGGGACACACGAAACAATCGGACATTCCCCGTTCCACCGATTTTGAAAGGCTGAACCATGGTTCATCGTCATCGCACTCCCATCGTGTCACTTTGTCTTGTCGCTCTCTTGACAACGACTCTGTCGGCTGTCGACTGGCCCCAGTTTCGCGGGCCGGGCGGGCAAGGCATCTCGACAGAGAAGAATCTGCCCATCACCTGGACGGAGGAGGAGAATGTCGCCTGGAAGACCGCCCTTCCTGGCTATGGTTCATCCAGCCCCATCGCTCTAAACGGCAAGCTCTACGTCACCTGCTACAGCGGATACGGCATCGAGCGGGGTGTCGGTGCGATGGAGGATCTGAGGCTGCACGTCGTCTGCGCTGACGGCGCTACGGGCAAGATCCTCTGGGACAAAAAGATCAAACCGACGCTTCCGGAGTCGACCCGCGTGCGCGATCACGGCTATTCAGCCGGAACGCCGGCGACCGATGGCAAGCATCTCTACATTTTCTTCGGCAAGAGCGGCGTCTTCAAATTCGATCTCGATGGCAACCAAATCTGGCGCACCAGCGTCGGGACAAAGACGCACGGCTGGGGATCGGGCACTTCGCCCGTCCTGTATGAGGATCTGGTCATCGTCAACGCAAGCGTCGAGAGCGGTTCGCTGGTCGCGATCAACAAGGAAACCGGCAAGGAAGTCTGGCACAGCGGGGGCATGAACATGTCCTGGAACACACCGCATCTGGTGACAACCGCTGACGGTGAGCAAGAGCTGGCGGTGAGTGTGAAGAACTGGGTGCTAGGCTTCGATCCGAAGACGGGCAAGGAACTCTGGCGCTGCGCGGCAATCCCGGACTACATCTGTCCGAGCATTGTTTCCCAGGAAGGCATTCTCTACGCCCTGGGCGGGCGCAGTTCGAAGGCGGTCGCCATTCGCAGTGGCGGTCGCGGCGATGTCACCGCCTCACACAAGCTCTGGCAAGCCGAGGTCGGCGCGAACGTCTCCTCACCGATCATCCACGATGGACATCTCTACTGGGTCAGCGATCGCAACCAGACCGCCTACTGCATCAGCCTGGCCGACGGCTCCGTCCAGTATTCCGAGCGGGTCCGGATTCAGCCTTACGCCTCGACTCTGCTGGCCGACGGCCGACTCTATGTCGTGATGCGCAAGGGCGGCACGCTGGTCCTCGCGGCTGAGCCGAAGTTCAAGCGTCTGGCTCTGAACAAGGTCGCTGACCGCAGCACGTTCAACGCCAGTCCGATCGTCTGCAACGGCGCCCTGATCCTGCGCAGCGACGAGAATCTGTATTGTCTCAAGAAGACGAACTAAGGGCCCGACCATTGACATAGAGGCGAGGGAAGATCCGATGCGTCCAAGCTTGCCAAGTCACCAGCTCACGCGTAGAGACATCCTCGCCGCAGCGACGTTTGGCCCGATCGCCGCCGCTCTGGCCGGCTCGAGGCAGAGCGTCCTCCGCTTCGGAGTCTGCGCCGATGTCCACAAAGACATCATGCATGACGCCGATGAGCGACTCGGCACGTTCGTCGAGCGGATGAATCGGAAGAAGGCGGATTTCATTATCCAACTCGGTGACTTCTGCCGGCCGTATCCGCGCAATGATGCGTTCATGGGGATCTGGCGGTCCTTCGACGGGCCGAACCACCACGTGCTGGGAAACCATGATATGGACGGCGGGTTCACGCGTGAGCAGACTATCGCCTATTTCAGAATGCCCGCCAAGTACTACACGTTCGTCCAAGGAGACTTCCTCTGCATCGCCCTCGATGGGAACGACAAGACCGACCCACCCCAATCGGGCTACGCTCGCTACATCAGCGTCGAACAGCAGGAATGGCTGCGCCGTCAGTTGAAGAACACCGAACGCCCCGTCGTGGTCTTCTCACATCAGAGCCTGGAGGACGAAGGCGGCGTCGCCAATGCGCCAGCGATCCGCCGCATCCTGGAAGAGGCCAACGAAGCGGCCGGACGCCGGAAAGTCATCGCCTGTTTCAGTGGGCACCACCACATCGACTATTCGCGCTGCATCAATGGCATCCAGTACATCCAGATCAACAGCATGTCCTACTTCTGGGTGGGTGGCAACTACCAGCGTGTGCGCTACAGCAAGAAGATTGACAAGCAGTACCCTTGGATCAAGTACACGGTCCCCTACCGCGATCCGTTGTTCGCCCTGGTGACAGTCGGAGCAGACGGAACGATTCAGATCGAAGGAACGCAGAGCGAGTGGGTCGGCCCCTCTCCCAAAGACTTGGGCTATCCGCCAGAGAGGATGGACCGTATCGTACCGCGCATCGCCACGCGTCGGTTGGCGCCTCCCGGACCATAGGCGCCAGAGCAAAGCACGAGGTCCAGAAGGAGATCACCCGCGTGGACCAGAGACGTGGTTTCACGCTGATTGAGCTGCTGGTGGTTGTGGCGATCGTCGCCGTATTGATGGCGATCCTCATGCCTTCGTTGCGGCGAGCCCGGGAACAGGCCCGGGCGGTGGTCTGCCAGAACCATCTGAAACAGTGGTCGCTGTGCCTGGCGATGTACACATCCGACCACGACGGCAAGTTCATGCCGGGCATTGATGAGGACTGGGACACGGGCCGCTACTCGTGGATCTACACGCTGATCCCCTACTATGAAGAGCCGGATATTCGCCTCTGCCCGAAGGCGACCCGCACCGCCGAGCAAGGCGGGGTCCTGCCCTACACCGCCTGGGACGTCAGCATCACCAACCCCGACGACTTCATGTTCCTCAAGGACCCCACGTACAAGATCGGCAGCTATGGGATCAACTGGTGGATCAACGACAGCGATCTGGTGAGCGGCAATTACGACGGGGCAGGCAAGTGGCGTCGCACGGATCAGAAGAATCCCGGCGCGATCCCGGTGCTGATGGATTGCGGATTCATGCTGGTGCGCCCCCAACCGTTCGACCCACCGCCCGAAGAGGATGGCGAGTTCCTCTGGGCCTTTGGCGGAGGGATGCGGCGCGTCTGCACGGACCGCCATCACGGCGGGATCAACGTCTTGTTCATGAACTGGTCGACCCGCAAAGTGAAACTCAAGGACCTCTGGACCCTGAAGTGGCACCGCGATTTCGACACGTCCGGCCCCTGGAGTCCGACCGGCGGCGTCGCGTCGAGCGATTGGCCCGACTGGATGCGACACTTCCAGTAGAGACGCCATCGCGCCAAGGCGCCCTCAATCCACATCATCGACTCGCGCCCGCCCAGCGGCGACACCTCCTTCGACCTACCGCCAAGACGGAAAGCCCCACCCCGAGGAGCCACACCGCACCCGGCGCCGGCACCGCAGGTGAACCCGTCGTGGTATCAGCAGGGATCACGGGTCCCGGAGGCACTGAATCGACATAGATGTTGAAACGACCAAGCATTTCGACTCCGGTGAAATCCAGGTTGAACTCAGGATTTTCCCAGATGCCAAACCGCGGGCCGCACTCAAAGAAATCCCCGACTCCCACCACCCATGCCGAACCGGTGATCGCGGCTTCGATCTTGTGGGAGAAGGTGCTTTCCAGATCCAGATACGCAACCGCAATCTCCCAATGGCCCGGTTTGTCTAGATTCAGAGGCACAGAGACTTCTGTGTGATCGGCGTCAATACGAAAAGGAACCGGTGTCGATTCCTGTGTTTCCATGTGCAAGCAGTTCAGATACCCATCGATGTCCAATGGCTTCAGAAAGACCTCCTGGTACAGCGCAACATCGGCGTTGAGCCCGGCGACAACAACGTCGGCACCAATTGAGAATAGCGTCTGGGAGTCACCAGACCTCCTGGTAGTGGACCCCAGACCGCCTGTGAAATCGCCTTTCCAGTCGAACCCAACGGTCTCCGGCAGAAACGTCCAGTGTTGATCGATGTCCGGCGCCGGCCAGGGCATGTCCACCCCAATGTTCGCGGTCAGTTCTCCAGTAGCCCCGAGGGAAGTGTGAATCTGGCTCTCAAGCGACAGTGGCGCATAGGACATGAGAACACTTGCAGAGCCTGGGGTAGACAAGTAGCCTGGGTAGGAGGCCTTGATCCGTCCTTCTACATTGCCGGCTAAGGACCCTGAGTTGATTCTCAAGTCACACCCCACGCCAGCCTCAAACTTGACACCGTCTCCGATCGTGTACGGAAGGTCGCGCGTGATCCCGGGCGCAGTCACACCTCCTCCCTGGGACCAGATGGACTGCTGGGGGGCTTCGAACCGAGCAATCCAGGAGTCTGTCGTCTCGCCCGGGGGCCAGGTCGTCGGTCCGGCCCAGTTTGCCGTCGCCGTTAGAAAGACGACCAGCACCGTCACAACCCAATACAACCGTCTTCGCTCCATCATTTCTCCTTCTCCCCGCGATGCGGGGCGCCATCCTCGGCCAGACGAACCACGGCCGGCTCGCCTGATCCACTACAGTATCCGTACCGTATATGTGAATCGCCCCGACAACCGCGGGGACGTCCGTTCTGACGGGAGCGTGCAGACGATCGGGTATGCGTGCTAAGCGCGGACGTTCCCCCTTTCAGTATCGTGAGGATCAGCGTTGCTCGGCCTCAAGAGGAACTACTCAGGCCGAGAGCCGAACTGCACCATCCCGTTCCTGACGACTGGAAACAGATGCTCATGAGGTGTCAGTCAAGGTGCTTGGCGGGTCACATTGTCACGGTGTCTCAACCGAGGATGACCTTCCCACACATCCTTACAGCCCCGGCCAATCGCGCCAAGCCCATTCCCTAAAAATCCTTCCTTTTTCGGACTTTTACGGGATTCTACGTATGGCGCTTCCTACATCTCGGCATTGGCTGAGCGACGAGCGAGGCTGGCACACGCCGGCGCCGCACTCTAGCGAAGGACAACTGTGTAGGGGATCGTTTCGTCGATCCGGATAGTCAGGTCACCTACTGAACAGGAGACCTGCGTCTTCTTCTCTGTGGGATATCCGTTCTCGTCGCACGCGACGACCCTGGGTGTTCCTGGGCCCTGCAGACGCAGCGCGACGGACGCCTGAATCTTCTGGACGCCCCAGGGAGCGGCGCCGACACTAACGATCTGCCCCTCCATACCGCCAGGCGCGGATGTCTTCCAGCCGTAGAGCTGATCCATGGTCGTGCACTGAATCAGGATCTTCTTGGAACGGGCGAGCGGTTCGTCGTCGAGGGCAACGACCAAAACGGTGCCGTAGTCGTTGGCCATCCGGATGGTTGCGTCGTTCAGTTCTACGCCGCCCCTCGCCTTGAGAAAGCCGGCGGCGCCCTGGGCCTTGGGTGTGTTCAGGGTAACGACCTGGGCCCCGTAGTGCAGTTCCAGCTCGCCCGTAGCGCTGCGAATCGTCTTGGCCTTGGGATCGACAAACTCTGTTGTTTCGAGAACGTGGGAATCCTCCGGCTTACCGGCAAAGGAACGCGTCACTCGGCCAACATAGAACAGGCGCGGATCGATCGGTTCACCGATCCGTCCGGCCCGGGCGGGCGGGACCTGGGCGGCCCGCAGTTGATCAAGCGCGGGCCGCACGAAGACCTCCGAGCCCTTGAGCGCCAGCAGGTCATCGAGCGTGACATTCTCCTTAACCACGCTCGGGCCCTCCTGGACGTAGTGGTTGCGATACAGCAGCGCCGTCGCGAAGAAGCCGCCCAGCACAACGGGATTGTTCATGGGGAACTTGCTGACGCTCTGATCCCACCCGGCGCTGCCCACGCTGAAGTGAAAGATCCCGTCCAGCCCATTCAGTGAACCGTAGGCGGCGGTCAGGAAAGGCCACTCCGCCCGGTACATGTTGGGCATGGGCCATCCGATCTCCGAGATGATGCTCGGGTGTCCCGCGACCTCCACATAGGACAACGGGTTGGCCTCACGCAGGCTCAGGGCGGATTGGCTGCTGAAGGTGTGTCCCGGACGCACCGACCAGCTAGCGCCTTCGCCCTTGTGATTGTGATCGAAATAGCCATGGTGATCGATCACATCGCCGGCGGTGTAGCAGTATTGCTCCAGGGGACCCAGCAGGCTCGGATCGGCGGTCCGCCAGTTGCCGCAGGAAGTCAATCCTGTGTAGCCCCCTTCGTCGCGGAAATGCGCGATTGCCTTCGTGTAGAAGCCCCGCATGTTCTCCGTGAGGAAGCGAACCTGATCGATGACTCGCAGCCGCTGGCGGGGTGCGTTCTCAAGCCCGCCACTGGTCATGTTCCAGGCCGAGAGCAGTTCCATCTTGCCACCGGCCGGATCGTCGCCGGGCAACCGCACGCCCCGCCAGGCGGAGACCGCTTTGTCCAATGTGCCGTACTTGCCCTTCAGCCAGTCTCCATAGCATTGCTTCAACCGCTCCCACCGTTCGGGCGGCGCGCTCTTCTTGGCGAACGTCCAGAAGAAATGGCTGTCCTCGTTCTGGACCTCCAGCATGGCGACCGCCGGATCACGCCCCAGGGGAATCTGCGTATAGGGATTGGGCGTCTTGAGCAGCGCGTCGGCCCAGTCGAAATAGATACGCTGCATGTCCCGATCGAAGAACAGCATCATGAACGACCACCGGTCGCCCTGCTTGTGCCAGGGGTCGAGTCGGAACCAGGCGGGGAAGTAGAAGCTCAGCTTCGTGTAGATTCCCTCTTGCTTGAGCGCCCAGACGAAGTGATGGACGTCGTCCAGTTTCTTGGTGTCGACCGCCGGGTTGCGCGAGCTGTAGATCCCGCCGTGGAGCCGGACCATGTTGACGCCGCGCTTCGCGAGATGCCTGGCCAGATAGACGTGAGACTGATGATCCAGGCGATGGATCAGGCCGCCGACGTTGGCGGCCCAGAAACGAACCGGCTTGCCATTGCCCAGCACTAACCGATCGCCAGCGGCCCTGACGCGGCCGTTCCGGCCTGCTACCTCCTCGTTGAGACCGCGCAGGTCGAGCAGCGCCTTGTCCGTGGAAGGATCGACGTCCGGCTCCCAGGCGAAGTAACCCGGGTTGGCTTTGAACGTTCTCTGCCCCGGCTTGAGGACGCCCCGCGGCATGAAAGGCTGTCGCGACAGGACGAAGCAGTCGAGTCCTCCGTGGTTGTTGTTGTCGCTGTGGAATTTGAACGCCAGGCGATGGGCGCCCCGGGCCAATTCGATCGTCCCGACATTGATCCACGAAATGAACCGCATATCGGGTTTGCCATCGGAGGCAATATTGACATTCTCAATCGCGCCGGTCAGATCGATTTCCGTCCACGCACCGCGATCAAGTCGATAGCTCAGTCGCGGCCCCGCGACGGAATTGGCGCGGACCCAGAAATGGTGGGCCCCACCGACCGGAATCGTAAGCGCGTACTCCGCGATCGGGGGCTCCCCCGACGCGAAATGCGACAGCCATTGTCCCCCCGAGAGGCTGTCCTTCTCAACGCTGTCGTACCAGCCGTGGCGCGACATCGTCTGACGTATCGCCGCCTCGCCTTCGACCCAGAGGAACTCCTCGGCGCCGAGGGAGATCGACCCCGCGCACAGAAAGACCGCTAGAAGGAAGAGACATCGCAGAAGCCGCATAGAGGTATTCCCCTTTCGCTCCCCCCGCTGTCGGCTCATCGAGTTCGAAGGCCGCTCCGCCGCCGTGCCGCCGGACCGTCTAGCGTTTACCAATCAGGTCGAGTCGGCGTTCCCTGGCCCACTTCGTTCCCTCTTCGCCCAGATACGCGAGCAGTTTGTAGTGGAAGACCTGGAAGGTGTCCTCGCTCAGAACGGAAGCCATCGCCTCGGTGATGATCACCCGCCGGAGCAGCTCCTTGCCCTTGGAGTTGTCGGCCAGAATGCGTCGCTCCTGAATGTCGCGGAACAAATGAGGATCCACCCCGTCGATGCCCATCTGGATGCTGATCGCCAGAAAGCTGTCGTCCACGTTCTGGAGTTCTTCCTCCAGCGCCAGGAAACCCTCATTGCGGATGATCGAGGCATATTCGCGCAGCTTGATGATCAGGTCGAAGCACTCCCTCTTCTCCTCTTCACTGCACTGAATGCGCTCGGCGAATTGCCAGTCATAATAAAGCACAACCATCTCCTTCACTACTGCTTCCGGATCGCGGGAACATTGATCGCAACTACCCTATTCCCGCCAAACCCAATACTCTCAGGGCCGCATCATAACGATAGGAAGGAGCCTTGGCAAGGGGTGTCCTGCAGCATAATTACCGCCGGTTGGAGCGCCAATGCGAGCGACCCGAAACAGAAAGGGCCACGGACAATCGCCCGTGGCCCGGAGGTGATTTCAGCAGGTTGCCTTTACATGTTCCGGCGTTTCTTCATCCAGCCGGCTGCACCCAGCCCCAGGGCGCCAAGAATGAACGCCGACGGAGTGGGGATCGGGGCCATTTCCAAATCAACGACCGCACTCTCGCCGCTGGTCAGCTCCACCGACAGAGCGTCCAGATACCCCGTGTACTGGCTCGCCCAGCCACTGCCCGTCTCCCAGACCAGATACTTGACGGTCTGAGTCGCGTAGTTGACCTTGTCCGTGCTGCCACTCGTCGGATACGCGCCCCAGTCAAGCTCGCCTGCAGTCATGTCGGCCAGCGTCGGGCCATTGTAGAAACCATAGTGGGTTCCGTGGGTGGCGTCGTAGATCGTCAACTGGTTCGTTCCGGGGTCCGTCGACCATTCGGTCCACGCACCGGCGGGGTTGCTGTAGTTGTTGGCATAGAGCCCCTCAAGGGTGAAGCGGGAATCGTACCACCCCTTCCGGGTCCCCTCGGTGTAGACGCTGAGATACCATTCGAAGTTGTTGTCCGCTGGGTCTTTGGTGGACCAGCCGATAGAGGCAAGTTCGCCCACAGTCACGCTGCGGCCGAACAATTGCGTCGGAGTCAGATACAGCGAGGATTTGCTGGTTCCGTTCGCCTGCCAACTCCCCGTGCCGATCTTCTGTTCAGCCTCAGTGGCGACCGCCCCGATCGTGGACGCCGTATCCTGATACAACGTCAGGTCACCCCTTGCCGAGCCCGCCGCACAGAGAACTGCCAGCAGAGCCAATACCTTTATTCTCATCACATCCTCCTCCAAACCAAGACCACGATCGGCATCGGTCTCGGACACCCGCAGACATCCCGATCGTCAACGTCCCCATCCAATTAATAGCAGAATGATCCCGTATAATCAAGACCTGTTGTGTCTGTTCCACATTGTGACATCTGGCGCAACTGGGAGTGTTGTCACGGTCGTAGCGATTGATGGTCGCACAGTGACAACGGCGCGGGCCGACCACGATTGGCGGTGTAACAGGAAGATGCAGCCCCTCCATGCTGCAGGCCCTGCGCCAGTTGAGCGAGGGCCTCTCGTCAGTGGAAAGCCGGTCTGACGCCTCGCTTTAGGACCGGATGATGTCGGCCATTTTCATGAGGCGCGTGGTGTTGTCGCGTTCGGCCTCGGAGAGTTTGGTGTTGATGAACTTGATCGTCTCCTGCGTTTCGGGAATGACGACGTGCTCGAGCACGTTGACCCGTCGGCGGGTCATCTGCAACTCGACGGCCAGCAGGCGGGCCTGCTTCTCCTTCTCGGCCAGTTCGATCAACGTATCGAACGCCCGTTCGAGCGAAAGCAGCGCGACGTCCATCTCACCCGACGTCGTGCCGTAGCCATAGCAAAGGATGTCGCCCTCGATCTCTTTGACCAACTGCGGCACCTTGACGTTCATCACCGAGGCGAAGTTCATGACCATGCTGAACTTCTTGGTCGGGACCGAGAGAGCAGCCTTGACGTGTTCCGGCTCCATGGAGGCGCGGGCCAGCATGAAGCGGCGGAACGTCTGCGACAGCTCCTGCTCGACCTTCTGCCGCAACGGCTGAATCGAGCGGGCGATCTGGATCAACTGCCGCGAGATTTCGTCACGCTTCTCACTGAGCAGACGGTGCCCCCGGCTGGCCAGCGCGACGCGCTTCCGCAGCCGAAGCAATTCCATACGAGTTGCATTCACATTGGCTAGCATGGTTCGTGTCCCGTGACTCGTGGCTCGTGCCCCACCCTGGCGTCAATCTTGCCAATCAGGCTCACGAGCATACGCGTCTCATGGTTTAGCTCCTCGGCAAAACGTTCGAATTCCCTGTCATCGACATACTCGCGACGATTCGCGATGATCATCTGCGTGTCCAATTCAGCACAGGACCCCAGCGACACATGCAAGAACCGTCGATACTCCTTCGGGCCTCGGCGTACAAACCCCTCGGCAATGTTCGATGGAATGGAGACCGCCGCCCTTCTCATCTGGGCGGCCAAGCCGTACAGTTCATTCTTCGGAAACGCCTCAGTCAGCGTGTACGTCTTGTCCGCGATCTCAATTCCCTTCTGCCAGACCTTCAACTCCTTGTAATCCTTGACCTTCACGGCTCTCCCTCCGGCCGCAACCCGAATCACAGGTCACAGGTCACGAGTCACTATCTATGACTCTTTGCTCTGCTTCTCCCGGAACGGGGTCATGTACTTCTCGATCAGTTCCAGGTCGATACGTTTGAGGTCGACGTTGTCGAACATGCTCAGCAGTTCCCAACCGAGGTCCAGGGTCTGGAAGACCGTCCGGTTGTCGTAGTAATCCTGCGAGATGTAGCGCGCCTCGAACTTGTTGGCGAATTCCATGTACTTGCGGTCCTCGTCCGACAGGGCCGCTTCGCCCATGATCGTCGCCAGTTCCTGCATTTCCTTGCCCCGCGCGTAGGCGGCGTAGAGCTGGTTATACAGGTCGGCGTGATCTTCACGCGTCTTGCCTTCGCCGATACCCTTATCCTTCAGACGCGAAAGACTGGGCAGCACGTCGGTGGGCGGCGAGACGCCCTGGCGGGCCAGCGAACGCGAGAGAATGATCTGACCTTCGGTGATGTAACCCGTCAGGTCGGGCACCGGATGGGTCTTGTCGTCTTCGGGCATCGTCAGAACCGGGACCATCGTGATGGACCCCTTGTTGTCCTTGATCCGTCCGGCACGCTCGTACAGGGTCGCCAGGTCGGTGTAGAGATAACCCGGATAGCCACGACGGCCCGGGACCTCCTTACGGGCGGCGCTGATCTCACGGAGCGCTTCGCAGTAGTTGGTCATGTCGTTGAGGATGACCAATACGTGCATGCCGCGATCGAACGCCAGATACTCGGCGGCCGTCAACGCGAAACGCGGGGTCGCGATCCGCTCGATGGCCGGGTCGTTGGCCAGGTTCACGAACATAACCGCTCGCTCGATGGCGCCGGTGTTCTGCAGGTCGTCAATGAAGAACTGGGCGGCTTCGAACGTGATGCCCATCGCGGCAAAAACCACCGCGAAGTCCTCGCCTTCGCCGAGGACGCTTGCCTGACGCGCCAACTGGGCGGTCAGGTCGTCGTGGGGCAGACCGGAACCGGAGAAGATCGGGAGCTTCTGACCACGAACCAACGGGTTCAGACCGTCGATCGTCGAGATCCCCGTCTGGATAAACTCGTTCGGATAGTCGCGACCGTAGGGGTTGATCGGCTTGCCGTTGATGTCGATCCGCTTCTCGGGAATGATCTCGGGACCGTCGTCCTTCGCCACGCCGAGACCGCTGAAGACGCGACCGAGGATGTCCGGCGAGACGCCCAACTCCAGCGGACGGGCCAGGAAGCGGACCGTACTATTCTTGACGTCGATGCCGCTGGTGCCTTCGAAGACCTGGACCAGGACCTTGTCGTTCTCGACCTGGAGGATCTGGCCGTGACGGATCGAGCCGTCGCCCAGCTCGATATCGACGATGTGGCCGTACTTGGCCTCGTCGACCATCTCGACCATCATCAACGGGCCCTGAATATTCGATACTGTCTGATACTCTTTAACCGGTAACATGTCACACCCCTACGTCAGTCGTGAAGCGTTCGTTTGTGTATGATTATTTCGAGGCCGCCGTGCCGTGCAGCGCCTTCATCTGCTCCTCGATGGTCTCACGAATCTTGCAGATCTTGTCCATCTCTTCCTGCGGAATGTACTTCGCTCGCGCAATTTCCTCACGAACGGGCAGTTTGAAGATGTCCGCCGTCTCGGCGCCGGCTTCGATCGCCTCCAAACCTTGATGGTGGAAGTGCAGCACGGTCTTTAGCATCTCGAACTGCTTCTCCATCGAGGTGTAGGTATCGACCTTGTGGAACGCGTTTTGGTGCAGGTAGTCTTCGCGAATTGACCGCGACGTCTCCAGCGCCAACTGATCGCGGGGCGAAAGGGCATCGGATCCGACAAGCCGGACGATTTCGATCAACTCCGACTCCTGTTCGAGCAAAGCCATCGCCTCGGCTGTCATCTTCTCCATCCCCAGGCCCTGCTCTTTGTCCTCGAAACAGCCCTTGAGGTATTGCTTGTAGAAGGAATAGCTGGTCAGCCAGTCGATGGCCGGGAAGTGCCGCTGGTAGGCGAGCTCGCCCCTGAGCGACCAGAACACCTTGACCACGCTCAACGTCGCCTGGACCACCGAGTCGGACAAGTCGCCACCAGGCGGGCTGACGGCTCCAATGACGGACAGGCCGCCCTCACGCTCGGGACTCCCCAGACACTGGACACGACCGGCACGCTCGTAGAACGCGGCGATACGAGCCGAGAGGTAGGCGGGGTAGCCTTCTTCGGCCGGCATTTCTTCGAGTCGCGTCGAGATTTCACGCATCGCTTCTGCCCAGCGGCTCGTGCTATCGGCCATCAACGCAACGGTGTAACCCATGTCACGGAAGTACTCAGCCAGCGTCATACCGGTGTAGACCGACGCTTCACGCGCCGCCACCGGCATGTTCGAGGTGTTGGCGATCAGGACCGAACGCCGCATGAGCGGTTCGCCCGAACGCGGGTCTTTCAACTCGGGGAATTCGGTCAGCACGTCCGTCATTTCGTTGCCGCGTTCGCCGCAGCCGACATAGACGACGACGTCGGCGTCGACCCACTTGGCCAACTGGTGCTGCACGACCGTCTTGCCGGTGCCGAACGGGCCCGGCACACAGGCGGTGCCGCCCTTGCTGATCGGGAAGAAGGTGTCGATGACGCGCTGCCCGCTGACGAGGATCTTCTCCGGCGCCAACCGCCGCCCGCTCACGCGCGGTTCACGGACGGGCCAGCGCTGCATCATCTGCACCGCGTGCTCGGTCCCGTCATCAGCCACACACACCGCCACGGTTTCGGTCACCGTGTAGTCACCCTCGGCGATGCTCTTGATCGTCCCGGAAACCTTCGGCGGGATCATGATCTTGTGAACCATAAGGCTGGTCTCATCGACCTCGCCGATGATGTCGCCCGTGGAGACCTTGGCGCCTTCCGAAACGGTCGGCTTGAAGTGCCACTTCTTCTCGCGGTTCAGGCCGGGCACGTCACTACCGCGGCTCATGAACTCCCCTTCCTTGGCGACCAGCGCGTCGAGCGGTCTCTGAATGCCGTCGTAGATACTCTCGATCAGGCCCGGACCGAGTTCGACGCTCAACGGCGCCTCCGTATCGAGCACCGGTTCACCCGGGCCGATGCCGGTCGTTTCCTCGTAGACCTGGATCGAGGCTGTGTCCCCGGCGAGTTCCACGATCTCGCCGATGAGGTTTATCTCGCCGACACGCACGACATCGTACATGCGAGCGCCGGCCATCCCCTCGGCCACCACCACGGGACCTGCGACTTTGACAACGCGACCAACTCTTTTTTCACTCATTATCCAAGACCTCTAAAGTATCTCGTATTGCGTATCTTGTATGGCGTCATGCGCACTGGCGACCGAGGCGCCGGGCACGACGAGCTAGTTGTTTCCTAGGATATCGATCCCCGTCGCGAGTTTGAGCACCTCGCCCAGCGCTTCGGTGGCGAAACCTTGCGATTCGGTCGTGAAAGGTACGACCACAATGCACGGGGTCGGCTTGCTCTCGGTGTCGGTAAAGACCTCGTCGGCGGCGCGGGCCACGTTCTCGGCGATCACAACCAGAGCGTAACCAGCCTCGACAATCTCCCGGGACGCCGCGATCACCGCCTCGCGCTGCTCTTCGACCGGGAACGTGTCGAGTCCGAGCGCCGTAAACGGCATCACAAAATCAGCATCACCTAGTACGGCGACTTTGCCTTCCATTGATTCGTTCCTTATCAAGCGCCCCTGCTGTCGCAACATTCCGGGCCGCTTGTTACACCGAGTTTCGGCGTCTCCCCTTCCCGGGGGCGCCTTATCGTTTAAAACGCCAGACGATCCTGGATCAGCTTGGCGTCCAGGAGGTTCTTCTTGGCCGTCAGGACCAGCCGAACGGTTCGGATCTCCTGCTCGGCACGCAGCAGATAAGCAACAACCGGCTGCAATCCCGCCGTGATTCGTTCGGTCGACTTCAGGAAGCCGATCAGATACCGATCACACAGTTGTTCGAGCTTGAGAAACGACTGATTGGCCGCCGCGTAGGCGCCGCCCGTCTCCAGAACGTTCTGATACGGCGTCGCCATGAAGAGCGTTCCCAGCGTATCGTAAGCTGCGTCCATACCGCTGTAGAACCGGTCCAGGTCGACGAACCCGCCCTGGAGGTAGACATCCCGCTGATCGGATTCCATCAGCTTGAGCCGAAACATCGTACGAATGTTCGTCAGATCGATCTGCACGCGGAAGAGATTCGACAGAAAGAGCGAATCCAGCTCCTCGGCCGCCTTCAAATCGTACTCAGCCTGAACGCGATCGATCGTGTAATCGATCCGGCGGATGTCCTTGGTCTCGTAGTAAGCCAGGACGGCTTGCTCGGCCGCCTGCTGCATCGGCTCGGGCATCGACGCATAGTCGTCGCCCTGGAAGATACCCTCCAGCGCGTCGACCGGGACGTTGCCACCGCTGCAGTAGTCGGTGCCGATCGGCTTGTCCAGCACGACCCGCCGCACCGCCAGCCGCAGATTCGCGTAATCGTCACGCCCCTTGAACAGCGCGGCGACCGCCTCGGGAACCAGTCCTTCGAACAGCGTCCGCGCCACCTCGCGACGTTCCAGCAGAGTCGCCTCCACATCGGCGCCCGACGACGCCATCGCGTAAGGGGTTCCGGCCAGCGCGGCGACTGCCGAGGCAAGGTCGGGAGCGTCGGCCATCTCAGCCAGGGTCGCTTCCGAGAGCATCTCAGCCTCCAGGGTGCGCGTTTGCGCGGTCTGGAAGGTGTAGCCCCAATCATCGGAACCGACCGACGGGTAATCGAAGAAATCGCTAATCTGGTATTGCGCTTGCGCCTGCATATTTACTGGGCCCCGCTGTCCTGGAAGAGATCGTTGCTCAGCTCGATCTCAAGTTCGCCGCGCGACTGGCCGACCAGCACGTCGGTCGTGACATTCGTCTGGATCCGGCCGCGCTTCAGGATGAAGCCGCCGCCCTGGGCATGTCTCTCATCCGACAGGGTCAGACCGCCTTTGCCCTTGTCCTTCAGTTCCGCGTTGACTTCGTCAACGAGTCGCTGATCGATGCGGGAATCATCTTTGCCGGGCACGACCTGCTCGTCGCCGCTCTCGACGACCGCCAGCAGTAGCCGTTTCATGAGCTGGCGATACTCCCCGTCGGGAAGCTGACGGACCTGCTCGCGACTGCGCTCGAACACCTCATCGAGGATGCGCGTCTTCTCGGCCAGATAGTCCTTCATGGCCTCCATGCGAGCCATCGCCAGGATCTGGGCCTTCTCGGCCTCAGCGGCCTGGGCGACCATCTGCTGCGTCTTCTCCGCGAAGCTGGCCATCAGGTCGTCGAACTTCGTCTGTTCGGCGGCCTGCTGCTGCTCGGCCTGCCCGCGGATTTCGCCCGCTTCGTTCTGCGCCTCGGTAAGAATCTTGTCTATTACCTGTTGAGGATCCATAATCGATTCCTGCTTCTATAAGGTTGCCATGGTCCGGATCGGCGACCGCAACGACTATTGCGGGAAGATGCCGCCCAGAAGAATGACAAACATGGTGATCAGCAGGCCGAGCACGGCGTAGACTTCAACAAGCACCGCATAGACGACACCGGCTTTGAAGGCCATCTCCGGGCGCTTGGCCGCCATCAGGATACCGCCGGAGCAGACGCGACCCTGATGAATGGCGCTGATCAGGCCGGTCACCGCGATCGGCAGACAGGCTGCGAAGACCTGCAGGCCCTGCACCGTGCTCAACTGCTTGACGCCGCCCTCACCGAAGAGGTTCATGTTCAGCAGAACGAGGAAGCCGGCCAGGAAGCCGTAGAAGCCCTGCGTACCCGGCAGCACGACCATGATGAAGTTCAGTCCGTATCGTTCGGGCTTATCCGTCAGAACGCCCGCCGCACTGCGACCGGCCGTTCCAATACCTACTGCCGAACCTGCTCCGGCCAGAAACACTGCCGTCGCCGCCCCAACCAAAGCCAAAGCATTACCTAAACCTTCCATATTCCTGCCTTTCCTTACTTGCTGTTCCGCATCTGTACACAGCGTTTTGTCGTTGTCCGGTCTGTCACGAGCGTTCCGGCTCGCTCTCACCAGTCACGCACACATATCGGTTTGCAATCTGCATCGGTTTGAATTCCCGGCCGCCCCCTTCCAGGAACTTCGGGAAGAATTCCACATACTGCAGTCGAAGCGTATGAACGAACGCCCCGAGGGCGTTGAGCACCAGGTTGAAGACGTGCCCGCCGACGAACACCAGCGGCGCCAGAAGCCATCCGATCTTCGGAATGTCGAAGACCACCTTGGTCATGACGTTGACCGCCATTCCCAGGCCGGCCGTCGCCATACCCAACGCCATGAGGCGCAGGTAACTGAGGACGTCACCCAGGAAGAAGATCGCGCTAAAGAGGCTGTACGCCCCCATGCCGAGCCGACCGCCCCAGCCCCCCTCCCGATGGCTGCCCAGGAAGATCATAACCGCCGGGATGATGATGGTCCAGGTAAGCACGCCTACGAGCGACGCGGGCAACGCGCCGGACTTGGCGAACCCGAGCAACAGGACCGAGTTGAGGAACACCAACCAGGTCAGGTAGTCGAATACCGCCGCGGTGTATCGGCCCTGTCGGAACGCGTGAACGAAACCGATGCCCACGCCGAAGATGATCTGGATGTAGCCCAGCGCTAAAGACAAGATGAAGAACTTCATCGGGTCTTCCAGCGGGTCGAACCACATCATCGCATTGCGCAGGCCGTTCAGCCCAGGCACGAACTGCTGGATGCCGTCACCGAACCACCCCCCTGTCACGGCGCCGGCCACCACGGTTGACACCGATGAAATGATCAGCAACCAGATCAGCGTCTTGTCGGCCCGCATCTTCGTTACCAAGTAGGCCAGCAAGCCGACCAGGATCAGCCCGTAGCCAGCGTCAGTCAGGCACAGCCCGAAGAACAGGGCAAAGAACGGCGCCAGAAACGCCGTTGGGTCCACTTCCTTGGCGCCCGGCATGCCGTAGAGTCGCGTCACCACCTCGAACGGGCGGAACGACTTGCGGTTCTCGATATCGACCGGAGGCTCCTCGCCCTCTTCAACCGGAATCTCATCGGTCCAACACGCATCGAAACGGCTGACGATCTCGCGTAGCCGCACGTATTCACGCCGCTTGACCCATCCCTCCAACAGGACCGTGCGATCGGTCGTCGGGACCGAAACGCGCGTCTGTTCGCGGGCCAGCAGATTGCTGCAGTGATCGAATAAGATCTGCAGGGACAGGCGTTTCTCCGTGAGCGTCTCGATCTCCTGACGCAGCGAGGAAATGCTGGCGTCCAACGTCTCGATACGCTTCTGACTGGCGTCGAAGATCTCCTGGATCGTCCCCGTCATGCCTTCGAACGTGACCGCCTTGAAATCCGCGGCCCGCAGCGCCTTCTGCACCTCGGCCAGGGATTCCTGCATGCTGACGATCAGCGTGGCCCGCCCACCCTCGGCTTTGCCGACCGGTTGGATCACGGCCTCGTGCGACGCCAATTCGCTCTGCACGGTGTCCCACTGCCGCTCCGGAATCACGCCGGTCAGGCAGACGACACTGCCGAGCTGTCCCAGCTGTTCGACGGGGACATCCATCGCCAGCCACGGCGGCAGCATCTCCAAGGTCGTCTCGACCTCTTTGCGCTCGTTGACCAGCCCCTCCATCTCGGTCCGAGCCTGCTCGACCCGACCCAGAATCTCGAGAGCTTCTTCCCCGGTCACGACGCCGGTATACTGCCCGGCCGAAACCTCATGCTGAGGTCGCAGGAAGTTGGTGGTGTCCTTGCGATACTCATCGAGAAAAGCAATCGCCTGGCCCAAACGACCGACGCGTTCTTCCAGGTCACGAGGCCGCTTGCCTTCGGCACAGAGGTCGGGCCACTGCTTGGCCAGCGCCGTAGCCGGGGCTTCCATGATTTCCACCACGCCGGCTTTCTGCAAGTCCTCCATCAGCGGCGAGACCTGCGACTGATGGCAGACGATCAATACTTTCGCCATTTCCGAAATGGCCATGTGTTAGCCTCTCACATACGCGACAACTTTGTCCACCGCGGCGCCGATCTTACGTTCCGTGGCCTGACGCAGCGCCTCGCGCTGCCCGTCCGCCTCGGTCTTCATCGTGGCGGCCTCCTGTTGGCCTTCCTGCCGCGCTTGGGCGACAGCCGCATCAATGGCTTCCCGGCGCTGCTGCTGAGCTTCCGCCTCGGCCGCAGTGCGCTTCTTGCGACCCTCTTCGGCCGTCTGCACAGCTTGAGCCTTGGCCTGCTCAATGATCTCTTGCGCGTCCGCTTCGGCCTGCTTGATTTTCTTAATCAGTTCCATGCGCGGTTAAACCCCTACTAGTCCAGCCTGATTAAAAGAACCGGGAGTCTATAGCATCCCCAAATCCATGGCAAGGAAAATGTCCAAAAGCCCTTTTGAACTCTACAGAAGCGTATCGACTTTGCCCACCAACGCTTTGACGTGGGCCAGCGACTCGGCGAACTGCGCCTTTTCTGTACTGTTCAGGTCCAGTTCGATGACCTTCTCGACCCCCGATTTGCCCAGCAGAGCGGGCACACCTACGAAGTACCCACCCACCCCATATTCGTCATCACAGTAGACGCAACATGAGAAAATGTTTCGGGTGTCCCTGAGGATCGCCTCGGCCATCTTGGCGGCACCGGCCGCCGGCGCGTAGTACGCGCTGGTCCCCATCAGGTTGACGATTTCAATGCCGCCCTTCCGCGCCCGCTCCACCATCGCTTCGATCTTCGCGTCCTCAACAAAATGGGAAACGGGGATGCCGCCCACGGTCGTAAACCTGGGCAAAGGCACCATGTCGTCACCATGCCCCCCCATGAGCACACACTTGATGTCCTCCACACAGACATCCATCTCGGCGGCAAGGAAACAGGAGAACCGGGCTGCATCGAGCGCCCCGGCCATCCCCATGATACGTTGCGTGGGGAACCCCGTCGTCTTGGCGGCCGCGTGGACCATCGCGTCGAGCGGATTGCACACCACGATCACGAACGCATTGGGGGAATACTCAACAACTTTCTCGCTGACCGATTTGACGATCTGCGTGTTCGTGGCAAGCAGATCATCGCGGCTCATACCGGGCTTGCGGGGCACCCCGCTGGTGATGATGACAACATCGCTGTCGGCGGTCGCCGCCCAGTCGGTAGTACCGAGAATATCCTGGCCCGTAGCATAGATCGGGCTGGCCTCGGCCATGTCGAGGGCCTTGCCCTCCGCCAGACCTTCAACGATATCCAGCAGAACCACCTGCCCCAATCGCCGCGTCGCTGCAATATGAGCGGTCGTCGCACCCACGTTGCCGGCCCCGACCACAGTGATCTTGTCCTTCGCCATTTTGCTACCCCAATTGAGTCCAAGAGCCCTCTGACCCGTTCCAGGCCAGAAATCAACCTGCTACGTACCGAAAGAATCGATATCTTATGAATCCCGCTCGCCCGTGTCAACGCGCAGCCCAGGTAATGTGACAAACTTCACATCGCCCCAGATCCGGCGTCAGCCCCGCTGGTGACAAGAAAAAGACTCGAACTTCCACTGCCCCATCACCTATACTACCGTCAGATGGGGCAGGCCAAGCGGAAGCCTCAAATCCAAACGAACGACCCGGAGCGAGAAAGGATGGTACTGATGAACAAGAACGATCTGACCCTGGTGGCAGTCTTAGTAATCCTTTTGGGTGGAACCGGTGTTTACGCGGAGGACTGGCAAGTTGGTGAGAAGTGGACCTACAAACACGAGGGCCCCCGCCCGTTCAGCGATTCCTCGACCAAGGTCGAGGGCGACCGGACAACGGAGGTCACGGCCATCGAAGGCGAAGGTGACAAGAAGCGCTATCTGCTGAAGAACCACTGGGGAACCAGCGACATCAACCCCAGCACGTCGTACATCGACACGAAGAACCTGATCCACAAGATCGACGTGGAGGGCATAGCGACCCTTCTGCTCAAGCCGCCGGTCCCGGCGGTCTGGAAACTGAAGGTCGGCGAAGAGAAGACCGTCAAGTCGCAGATGGATGTGGGCGGGTTCGTCATGACAATCGAGTACAAGGCCAAGCGACTCGAAGACGAGACCCTCACCGTCCCGGCCGGGACCTTCGAGAAGTGCCAGCATATCCAGGTCGTCACCACCATGGAGAATCCCATGGGCGAACCGATGAATACGAAGACGGACTTGTGGCATCACCCCAAGGTCAGGAACCTCGTCAAGGATGTCACCGTCACGAACTTCGGCGCGCCCAACAGCTATACCGGTACGAGCCTTCTCAAGTCGCATACGACGAAGAAGAAGTAGCTCGGTACATCCCGCGCCGTCACGGGAATGAACGGTCGGGTTCGCAGAACGGCTCGGCCCGCTGGTAGTAGAGCAGCACGTTCGCGTCGTAGAAGGCGTCGAACCCTTGCGTATTCCGCAGGCGAACGCCGTCGAGCGTACGCGCCCGCGACAGCGCCACATAGACATGGCCCGGCACGAAATTAACGTGGGAGCCATCGACGTTGACAACGTCCAACGTGAGCCCCTGCGCCTTGTGTACCGTCAGTGCGTAGGCCGGCACGATCGGATACTGGCGCACCGCGAACTTCAACTGCTCCTTGTTCTGACGGGCGTTCCAGACGCGTCCTTCGAAATCATAAGGAAAGAGCCTCCGCTCGCCCACATCTTCCCGGTCGAACGTCACATCGATCCAGGCAGGCATCTCGATGCCGGCTTCGGTCTGATCGCCGATCTCTGTGACCGTGCCCAGGTCGCCGTTGACCAGTTCGTCGTGATTCTGCACGCACAGGACACGCATCCCCTTCTTGATTTCCAGTCGCGCCTTGGCCCGCGTCTGGGTCCCCAGCCAGCGGACTGCTTCCTCGGGTTCGCCCTTCTTGACCTGGCACGTACTGAACACCGAGGGCGAGTCAATGGCGCCGATGCACCGCTGGTTGTACCGATCCGCCTGGCGATTCGTGCCGAACAGGACGGGGAAGCCGGGATTAAACTCCCGGGACGCTCCCGCAAGGACGCCCTGGTCCACCTGGCCGTGCCGGAGGTTCTTGAGGAACGCGACGAAGTGAGGCTCGGCCTGACGCAACACCGTCTGCAAGTCGATCAGTTCAAACTGATAGAAGTCAGGGCTGTTGAATGCGAAATCCGGCTCGCCCTCTTCGTTGCGCGGGACGGGGGGCAGTTGGAAGAAATCTCCCACCACCAGGATCCCCGTGCCCAACCGAACCCGGTTGAGGAACCGTTCGAACGTCACGCGGTCAACCATGCTGATCTCGTCGATGATGATGACCGCCGCCTTGCGAAGTTTGTGCGTGCCGTACTTGACCCGGCGTTCGGAGTCGGGCATCTCCGCGCGGGGCAGATGGGCCGCCGAGTGCAGCGTGCCAGGGCCACGAATGAAGGGCGAATCGTGCAGACCCGTCTCGTCGCGCAACTGACAGGCGGCAATCCCCGTCGACGCGGCCA
>JANQFY010000121.1 GCA_028277585.1 Sedimentisphaerales bacterium | reverse complement strand
CGTTCGTGGTCATTGCGCTATGGTGATTTCGTAGCGTATCGCGTCCGCCGGCCGGCCGCCTTTCGGAGGGGTGGTCTCCAGCACGGATTGGGCGCCTTGCCGACGGTAGGGGAAGGGCTTGCCGGTCACCGGGTTGTTCGGGGCAACAATGTCGGTGATATCGCTGAGTCGGACCGGCAATTGGTTTGCATGGGTCGCGGCATAGTGGCGCAGGGCCTCGATGTTCTGCCGGGCGGCATTGGTCGCGTCGAGCCGGCGCATCATCTGGCGCACCCGCGTGTAGGATTCCTCCAACTGTCGCCGCATCATCCTGCGCGTCAGGAAGTTGTACTGCTTGTTCGACTCGAGGCTCTTCAGTTCGGTGGCGATGGGGATCTCCAGGTCAACCAGGGGGCGAGGCAAGGCCTGCAGGGCGGTGTACAGATTGGGGCTGCCCGGAGTTTGAGCCATCTCTTCAACACAGCGAAGCGTCCTGGCGACCATCGCCAAGCCGACGTTTCCCTGGACCAGGCTGGGCGCCTCGCCGATGTGTTTGCCGGCCGCTACGCCGACTTGGAGGGTAGCCAGGGCGTCGTCGTACCGCCCCTGAGCCACGTGAAGACGCGTCTCAAGGCAGAGCAGAAACGTCAGCTTCCGAAACGCCCGCAGGTTGGCCGGCATCGTCCCCGGCGTGAAAGGCGGCCAGGTGCAGTCCTTGCAGGCGGCGCCTCGGCGTAGATGCTCCAGGCTCGCTTGGGCCCGCTGGAGGACTCGCTCCACATCGTCTAGAGGAAGATCTGCGAGTGGTACGCCAAGCCACGCGTAGACCTGCTTCTCGTCCAGGTTAGATGGCAAGGCGTGCGCCGCCTTGTCGTAGTGAACTGCGGCGTCACCCGCCGTACGGTTCTCGGGGCTGGCAAACAGTGCGTGGCGCTGCGCCGCGGCGTCGAATCGGGCCGGCGTCAGAGCCAAACGACGGGTCCGGGGTGATTCAGCGCCCGCGCGTTCTTTGGCGAGCAGACCTGTTGAAAGGGGCATGACGGCGGCGACAATGGAGCAGACGATTCGAGTTCTCATGATACATGGCCTCTCTTCCTTGGCAAGATCAACGAATCCGCGTGTTCATTCTCGGCATCTATTCAGAGTAGACGCCCAGTCGGCCCTTTTGATCAAGGTAGCCGGCAGAAAATGTTGGCGACTTCGTTGGGAAGGGACGCCTACTGACGGACGCGTCGGATCAGAACGGCCCAGTCTTCGTTCGGGGCCGTCGGTGGCGGCCCTATCTCCTGCATGCCCTGGGCGGTGAACTCTACGGCTGGGCCGACGAATTCGCCTGATCTTGGGTTGAACCAGCGTTGTTCGAACTGGCCTTTGACGTCCCAAAGTGTCAGGCGACCCGTTCGCTCGGCGACGGGGTAGTAGATGGCGTACAGTTGACCTCGCAGGGAGAAGCACTGGGCGCCCCCATGCAGGTCGGAGGCTTCGACGACGCTCAAGTCGTCCGGCTCCATCTCCCAGAAGGGCAGGTTCTCTTCAACAAACTCGCGCGCGATTCGCGTCCAGCGCCAGAGGTCGTCGAGCGTGCGGAAATCCTCGGTTTGCAGTTTCGATTCCATGATGATTTCGAGTTGGCCGCCTGACAGATAGGTCGGCCAGATGACTTCCTTGCGGATCTTGACACTGTTGCTCTGGTTGGCTTCGAGGAACTCGTCCATATTGATTGGGAGCGGCCGACCCGCCACGTCGGACAGACGGCGCCACTTCTCGACGCGCTCGCCCCAGTGGGCGGTGTTCTGATATGTCTGCAGAGAGGTCGTGCTGAATCGTCGATCGCCCAGAAAGGGGAGCCAGCCGGGATCGGGCGCGCGACCCTTGTTGTGGACGGTGATGGGGTGATCGTAGGGGTCGATATCCTGAACGTATTGGGCGAACTCCTTGACCCGATCGGGGCCTAGATCAAGGTCGAGATCGTACTCTTCGGACAGGTTCCATTGCAGCGCGTTGTGGTGTCCGAACCGCGCGATCATCTCGCGGTAGAACAGCTTGCGCTCCACCCCGAGTCTGGCATTATCCAATTCTTGCTTATTCCTGGCCTCGGCCTCGTTGAGAACGAAGTGGAGCATCATCCCGCGTCGTTGGGCGTGTTCAAAGACGATGTTCCATTGGTGCAACTTGCTGATGTCGTAGTGGGCGTTGTCATTGGACGGATGGCCTCGAGGATCGATCCGGCCGGCGAAGGGCCAGACATCTTGGCCGTCGCCACCGATGTTCTGGACGAGGAAGTAGATGGAATTGACGCCCCGCGACGCCAGGTAGTTGATCGCGCCGATCAGGCCTTTGCCCTTTTCGCCGTTCCAGGTCGGGTCTCCGGGCCGCCAGTCTTTGACGTGCGGTGCGTACCGGTGGGACGGCGGCGTGTTGTCGAAATCAGCGTAGGCCAGCAGGTTCTCCGGGCTGTCGCATCCGCCCTTGAGGTAGTAAGGGCCCTCGGCGAACTTGAGGTAGTGTCCGCCGGTGTACTGGAGCCGCCCCCACCGCCAGAATCCCGGTGCGTTCGGATCGCGTTGCTTAACGTCGAACGAACCCGCCTGCCCGTCGAATGCGACTGGAGCGCCATCTGTTCTTATCGCGGCGTGGCGACCCTGTTTGAATTCGGCGCGGTACGTCCACCGGCCCGCCTGGTCCGGCGTGAAGCGGACCGTCCAGATCTTGCCGCTCCCCTGGCCTTTCCCGTCGCCGTTGAAGAACCCTGGAACGCTGTAGAAACGCCCATCGGGGGCTGTAAAACGCACCGACATGCGGAAATCGAGGAAGGGGTTCGGCGCCGTGTCCGTTTCGGTTACAGACGGCCCCTCAAAACTGACCTCCATCGGTTGCCAGGCCCGCAAGGGTCCACGGAGTTCCGCGGCCCAGGTTGTACACCCGGAAAGGAAGGTCAATGCCGTTATACCCAGGGCTAGACATCGTGTTCTCATCGTTGCCGGTCTCCGATCAGGCGCGACGCGTATCATGAAGCCTAGAGATTGTCGCTGTTTCCGGCGACCGACGCAAGGGCCCAAGTGGTCGATTCGTTCTGAGATTCTTCCAGAAGGGTTGTTTTTGAGGGTGTGAACCAGCCGGGTTGACGTATAATAGCAGTGAGGAGAGCAGCACCGTTCGTATCCGGATGTGCCGGTGTGCAGATAGGAGGATATGACAATGGCTGCCGCAAAGCGTAAGACAAGTCGCTCGCGCGAGCATCTGGGCCTGTTGTTTGTCTTGGTCGTGGTTCTCTGTCTCTGGCAGGCCAGTCGGATCTCCTGGGAGATGACGCCTCCGTGGGTCGCCGAGGCGCAGAATGCCGACCGCGCCGCCGACGCCAATGAGCCGCCGGCTCCGGAGAAGGGCAAACGCCCAGACCACAGCCATCCGGCCTTCAGCCAGCGGCGGGCCGAACGACTGGCGATGGTCGCCAAGCAAATCCAATGGCGTGACGTCGAGGACCCTAACGTGCTCAAGGCGATGCGCACTGTGCCGCGCCACGCCTTCGTCCCGCCCGGATTGCAGGACAGCGCCTACTATGACCATCCCCTTCCGATTGGGGAAGGTCAAACGATCAGCCAGCCGTACATCGTCGCGTTTATGACTGAAGCTCTGGATCTCGATCCGAACTCCCGCGTGCTGGAGATTGGGACCGGGTCGGCCTATCAGGCCGCGGTCTGTGCGGAAATCGCCCGAGAGGTCTACACCATTGAGATCGTCGAGCCTCTCGCGACCTCGGCCGCAAAGCGGCTGAAGGAACTGGGCTATCCCAATGTTCACGTCCGAGCGGGGGACGGTTTCTACGGTTGGCCGGCGAAGGCGCCGTTCGACGCCATCATTGGAACCGCGGCCGCGAAGCGCGTTCCCCCGGCTCTGCTGAAGCAGTTGAAGGCCGGCGGGCGCATGATTCTCCCCGTCGGGGGCGCTCGGGGATTCCAGTACCTGATCCTGATCACCAAAGACGCCCAGGGACAATTGCATCGGAAGAACGTCATGCCGGTTCGTTTTGTGCCCATGACGGGGCGGGTCCAGGAGTCGACCGGGGCGGCCGAGCGGTAGACATGTCAATACCACATCTTCAGCGCGTGCGGCAGGACGCGAAAGCGGAAGTCCTTGCCGCGGCGATAGAGGTCGCCATCCGTCTGGGCGTGTCGTTCCTCTTGGGTCACGATCCGAATCTCGCGACCGGGGCGATACGTGCCCAGTCGATTCCCTTCAATGAAGGAACTGGCGACGGTGTGGATGACTTCGGGTAAGCCGGAGTTGATCGCCAGCAGGTGCAGTTGCCCATCGTCGAAGACGGCGTTGGGAACGATCCTCATCTTGTACCCATAGTAGGGGATCTTGGTGACGATGCATGTCACCGCCTTCGGTATGATCAATGTCACGTCGTCGACCGTGACCGTCATATCCGTTCGTTCCAGGTCGGTGATGAAGGACCCGAACATCGCCATCGCGTAGGCCCGGGGGCCGCGCATGCCTTCGGCCTGAAGGTGCTCTCGGCGGTTGAGAATGTTGCCTTCAAGCCCCACGCTCGCCATGAATGCCTTGACCTTCTCATCGCAGAGGATCAGGTCGAGTTGATGGAGTCGTCCGTCTCGAATCTGCCGAGCGGTGCGGGTCAATTGAGGAGGCAATCCGAGCGCGTAGCGCAGGGCGCAGCCGGAGCCAAACGGCATATAGGAGAGGACGGTTTCGGGATCGATCGCATTGATCATGTCGGAGAAGGTCCCGTCTCCGCCGGCGACGACCAGCACATCCACGCGGCCGGCCAGTTCCTGGGCGCACTGGACGAATTCGCCCCGTGAGGTCGTTTCGAGCCCGGCGATCGGCGTTCCGGGCCCCAGGATCTCGGCCGCCCGCCGCAGCATCTGCGTCTTACGGGCGATACTGGCGGGTCCCGACTTGGGGTTGGCTATGATGCCGAATCTCATGGTTCTGGGCGATCCTTTTAGTGATCCACCGACACGCTACAAATCTCGTCCAGCCATTCTATGCCATTTCCTAACTGAAATGCAATACTGGGGAGCTGATCGGAGCGGTTGTTTTGTGTCACTCGATATGGCGCTGCGACGTGGCGATCCGCGCGAGCGAGATACCTGATGGTCTTACCGCCGAGCAGGTCGGCCGGCGGCAGGGAAGGTTATCGGTCGAATTCCGCGGCGATATAGATCCGAACCGGGCACAGGCACGACGCGGGGCTCTCGAAAGGCAAGGAGAAATGGCAATCCTGGCAGTTCTCCTCCAGGCACTCAAGGAAACCCTTCTTCTCGATTCCACCGACCTTGCACAGGCGGGTGAATCCGGACCGATAGCAGATGAACCCCTTCGGGCACTCGATCCCGCTGATCAGTTCCTCCACCTGGCTGCGATGCTCCTGCGTGATTTCCATGATGACACCTGCCGCAATAAGAAGCCAGACGCTGGGTTTCGGGCTGCTTCGTAATGATAGACGCGCAGGGCGGGTGGTTTATTTCGGCGCTTCTTTCAGATTTTCATGCGGTCCTGGACAACGGGCGGGGCCAGCCTCGATGGGAACGAGATCTAGCGCAATCGTCCGAATCGGGACCATCGATCCGCCGGCCAGTAGATGTAGTCCACCCGTCCTTCGATCGTTGCGTAAGGCAGGGGGCCGAAGTCGCGGCTGTCCCACGAGTTGTCCCGGTTGTCGCCCAGGACGAAACAGTGGTGGGGCGGAACCGCCGTCTCCTCCAGGTCGCGGCCCGGATTGCCCTCGGATGAAGCGGCGAGCACGCGATAGGTGGCGGCGCCGTTGGTCTCTTCGTAGATCACACCCTCGACGGTGCTGGGCAGGCCCTCGGTGGGTTTGAGTTGCACGTTCTCCGGGCGGATCCTCCGGCGGGGCAGTTCCTTGCCGTTGACGTAGACGAGCCCATTCTCGATCTTGATGGTGTCGCCCGCCAGCGCGACGATTCGCTTGATGTAGTGGATCCGCCAGCTTCGATCGGGAGGATGAAACAGCACGGTCTCGCCGATCCCGGGATCGGTCTTGCGGTAGGCGGTCTTGTCAACCAGGACGCGGTCGTTGGGAACGATCGTCGGGTACTCGGAAAGGCTTGGGATACGGAAGGCCTCGAACAAGCTGCTGCGTATGTGCAGGGTGTACCCCAGACAACTGCCCTGGATCATGAGCCCCAGAAGGATGTAGATGGCGGGGCAGTTGTAGACCTTGAGGGCGTAGTCCGGCCTCGTGCGGCGAGCCAGCCGATACGCGTCGCCCGTCGCGACGATGACGATCCCCAGCGTCGCGGCGATCATCAGGAACCCGAGCAGAACGGTGGAAGCGGGGCCTACATAGGCCAGCAGTCCTAGGGCGGTGGGGACCGCCACGCCGTAGAGAAGGCCGTAACTCAAACCGCGTGCGAGCTTGCCGCAATAGATCTGACCGACGCCCGGCATGAGGATCGACAGGCCCATGGCCAGCCAGGCGAATCGTTTCTTGCTGATGACAGGTGTTGTGGTCTCACTCATCGAATGCTCCTCGCTTTCAGGCAAACAGTAGCAGGTGGAGGGTCAGCAGGATTCGCCCGAGGCCCAGCAGCGAGGCGATTCCCAGCACCGCGGCTTTGGTCCATCGCGACATGTCAATGCGTCGGGTCAGGTCGAACCAAAGGGCCGGGCTTTTCTTCCGCTCGGCCTGGCCTCGTCGGATCTGATCCATCACGCTCTGGGCCAAGGCCGCGTCGACCTGGACTCCCTTTTTCTCCTGCACCCAACGCTCATAGATGTCTTCATGCTTCATCTGTCATTCGCCCCCACAGTGTCTCAGGGTCTCGATTAGTCTGTTCTTGGCGCGGCTGACCCTGGATCTGATCGTGCCGATTCGCGTTCCCTCGATCTGGGCCGCCTGTTCGTACGAGAGCCCTTCGAACTCGATGAGCACAACAGCGCGCCGCTGCTTGCCGGGCAGGGAGAGCAGCGCCCGATCCAGGCTTGCGAACGCCTCGCGCTGCGTCGCGGCTTCCAGTGGCGTGGTCGAGTCGACTCGATCCGGCGGACATTCGATGGTCTCAGGACGTTTCTTCTTCAGAGCGTTGATGGTCTTGTTCCTCGCGATGGTCAGCAGCCAGGTCGAGAACTGACTGCGCGCCGGATCGAACGTCCTGAGCTTGGCGAAGGCGGTCAGGAACACGTCCTGGGCCAGGTCCTCGCAACCATGGTTGTCTCCGGTGATGCGGCTGATCATGCGCACGACAGTCCTCTCGTAGCGGTCGACCAGGAGCCGAAACGACTCCGTGTCACCGTTCAAAACACGGTCGATGGTTTCGATGTCATTGGCCATAGGCGGATCGTCGAAGGTCCTGTTCTCGTCTTGTTATACAACTGACTTCCATCAGCGTTCCATGGAATTAGCCCCGATCGTCTCGCGGCGGGGGCGTTCGCGGCGGGCCGGACCGCTGTGCGGTTCGACCCGGCATTCAAATCGCCAATCACCTCCTCTCGGGTTGGAAAAGGTTTGACGCTCCGAACCAAGCCACCCTACAATCGTAGTAAGCCAGACCAGGACCGATGCTTGTTCGAGCCTGTTGTGGGCCTGGTCGATGGTTCTTCACAGAGATCTGGAGGTCAACGATGGTAGCAAATGTAGTGCGTTCGATCCAAAAACCAAACGCGAGAGTCGTAACGGCTATCTGCGCTTTCATGTTACTTGCCATGCCTGTGTCGGGCCTGGCGGAAGAAGAACGGAGCATTGCCACGCTGCGGCAGATGGGCCGGGCCTTTGCTTCGATTGCTGAGAAAGCCTCCCCGGCGGTGGTGGGCGTCCAGGCGACCAAGAAGGTCTCCAGCAGATCGCCTCGAGGTTGGTCGCAAGGGGATCCCTCCAACCCGTTCGAGGAGGAGTTGTTCAAGTACTTCTTCGGGCCGCGTCGGTCGCCACGGAACCGGGAGGATTCGGAATCGAGACAGGTGGCGCAGGGCTCCGGTTTCATCATCTCTCCCGATGGCTACGTCTTGACCAACAACCACATGGTCGGCGGCGCCGAAACGGTGACCGTGCAGTTGAAAGACGGTCGCAAGGTCACCGCGGAGATCGTCGGGACGGACCCCCAAACGGATGTGGCAGTCGTCAAGATCGACGAGGAAGACCTGCCCTACATCAAATTGGCGGACTCCAGCATCCTGGAGGTAGGCGAATGGGTGATCGCTATCGGCAGCCCCTTCGGACTGAGCCAGACTGTCACGGCCGGCATTGTCAGCGCCAAGGGGCGCAGCCGTATCGGCGTGGCGGACTATGAGGATTTCATTCAGACCGACGCCGCCATCAATTTCGGTAACTCCGGCGGTCCCTTGCTGAATCTCGACGGCGAGGCGGTCGGTATCAATACCGCCATTATCGGGCCCGGTGGGAACGTGGGTATCGGCTTGGCGATTCCCAGCAACATGGCCAATGACATCTACGAACAGCTCAAGGAGAGCGGCGAGGTCATCCGCGGCTTCCTGGGCGTTCATATGAATGAGGTCGAGCCCGGCATGGGCAAGTACTTCGGACTCGATGACGACGAGGGCGTCGTGGTCGTCAGCGTCCAGGACGACTCGCCTGCCGACAAAGCGGGGATGAAAAAGGACGATGTGATCGTCGAGTTCGAGGGCGAACCTGTCGTCGGTATGAACGACTTCCGCAACCGGGTGGCGATGTACAGACCCGACAGCAAGGTCAAGATCGTGGTCATGCGGGACGGCAAGCGCAAGAGCTTCACGGCGAAGCTGGACAAGCGGCCGGATGCTGGTTTCGTCGCCGGCGGTGGTAGCAAAGAGGTCCAGGAGACCCTGGGCATGACGCTCCAGAACCTGACCGATGAGTTGGGTTCTCGATTGGGCTATGAGGATCTCTCCGGCGTGGTCGTGATGGAAGTCAAGCCCGGTTCGCTGGCCGCCGAGGCGGGAATTCGAACCGGAACCTTGATCATGGAAGTGAACAGAAAGCCGGTCGAGAACGTAAAAGAGTTTAACGAGGCCATCGAGAAGTCCAAGAGCGATGGCACGGCTCTGCTACGTGTCAGAGACGAAGAATGGACGCGATTGTTGATGTTGCGTCTGGTTGAGTAGTATCGGGATGAGTCCTCCTTCATCTAGATTCGAGCCCCGTCATCGTAGGCGGGGCTTCTTTTTTGGGCAGTTCCCGGGGCGATAGGCGACTTCGTGGTTTGATCCGGGGCCTCGTTCGGATACAATAGTGATTGGGTAGGCGTCGCTTAGAATGTGTTTCGAGCAGACGGGGTAGGAAACGGCACGCCGCAATTGGAGTGGGAGTAAAAACGGGAGGGAGTCTCGCATGGCGAATGAGCATACGGGACCCGATAACCGCACGGACGCACCTCATGGGACGGAATCGATTGATGTGGTTCGAGCCAAGCTCGATGCGCTGATGCAGCGCGCCAGCAGCGGCGTGGCGATCTACGAGGCGGTGAAGGACGGCGCCGATTTCGTGTTTGTGGATTTCAATCGCGCGGCTGAGAAGATCGAGGGCTTGCCGCGGGAGAAGGTGGTCAGTCGCAGCGTGCTGGAGGTCTTTCCCGGCGTGGAGGAGTTCGGACTGCTCGAGGTCTTCCGACGTGTCTGGCGGACGGGGACGTCCGAGAATCATCCCGTTTCCGTCTACAAAGACGCTCGCATCTCGGGCTGGCGTCAGAATCACGTCTGCAAGCTTCCGAACGGTCACGTCATGGCGGTCTACGATGACGTGACACAAGACAAGCGCAGCGAACTGGCGGCGCGGATGAGCGAACAGTGTTTTCGGGCGATCGCCAACTACACCTATGACTGGGAAGTCTGGGTCGGGCCGACCGGGCGGGTGCTTTGGACCAACCCGGCGGTCGTACGTGTCACGGGCTACACGATCAGGGAACTGATGGGGATGCGGAACTATCCCGAGCCGCTCGTGCACGAAGAGGATGCCGAACGGGTCCGCCGCGCCTTCCACTCGGCGCTGCGCGGTGGAACGGGCACTGAGATGCACTTTCGGCTGCGCCGCAAGGACGGGCGCGTCGTCTGGGGTGAGATGTCCTGGCAGCCGATCTATGACGAGAGCAGCAACGCGCTGGGGCATCGCCAGAGCATTCGGGACATCACGGCCCGCAAGGTCGTGGAGCATGCCCTGCGCCAGGCGGAGCGGGAGAAAGAGACGATCTTGGACAGCCTGACCGAATTGGTCATCCATCAGGATAAGGACCTGAAGATTCTGTGGGCCAACCGGGCGGCCTGCGAATCCGTGGGCCGATCGCGCGCCCAGATCATTGGCCAATACTGCTACCATCTCTGGGCCGAGGGCGACGAGCCCTGCAAGGATTGTCCGGTGACCGAGGCTGTCCAGACAGGACACCTCGCGGAGGTCGAGAAGACGACCCCTGACGGACGGACCTGGGTAGTCCGCGCGGCGCCCATTCGTGATGAGGATGGTCAAATCATTGGCGGCGCCGAGGTCGTGCAGGATATCACGCGGCACAAGAAGACCCAGAAGGCGTTGACCGAACTCCAGGAGGAGTATCGTCAACTGGAGGCCGAGATCCGGACGCCCGAAGAGACCGCCGGTGACACCGATACTGCATCCCACTCGTGATGGGGCGGCTTTTGCGTTGCTCGCGGTGTGACCTCGGTCTATACTGCCCCCATGACGCTCCGCAAGGTTCTGACGTTCTACACCAAGTACTTCGCTGTCTGGGTGGTCCTCTTCGGCGTGATCGCTTTCCTGTGGAAGGACACCCCGGAGCATCCGAACTGGTTTCGCGTCATGGGGACGTTCAGCTTCGTTCGCTTCGTTCCCGAGACGTTTCTGGACAGTCTTTCCCCCGCTATCGCCAAGAATCTCAAGGCTTGTTTGTCTCTGAACACCGTCTTCTTCGCGCTGACCATGTTTGGGATCGGCGTCGCGCTGAAGCCCGATGATTTCAAACGCATTCTCAAAACGCCGTGGGTCGTCGCCCTAGGCAGCGCCGCCCAGTTTCTGATCATGCCGCTCGGCGCCTACGGCTTGGCCCGACTGTTTCGACTGCCTCCTTCTCTGGCGGTTGGGCTCATCCTGACCGGCGCCGCGCCCGGCGCCATGGCCAGCAACACGATGAGCTATATCGCCAAGGCGGACGCGGCGTACTCCGTTTCCCTGACGACGGTCTCGACTCTGCTCTGTCCGATCCTGACGCCGCTGCTGACCAAGGTGCTGGCCGGCTCGGAACTGCCCGTCTCATTCTGGGCCATGTTCTTTCAGATCATGGTGATGGTCATCGTGCCTCTGCTGCTGGGCTTCGCGGTGCGGCACGTATTCCGGGACCGGATCGAGAAGGTGCTGCCTGTCTTCCCGGCGATCTCCGCCACGTTTATCATCTTCATCTGCTCGGTTGTCATCGCCCGCAATCAGGCGCGGTTGCCCTCGGTGACCGGAAGCGTCCTGGGCGTCGTATTGGTCCTGAATCTCTACGGCATGACTGCCGGCTACGGCGTTGGATCGCTCTTTCGCCTGGAACGGTTCAAACGCCGGACGCTGGCGATCGAGATCGGTATGCAGAACGCGGGGCTTGGCACCGCCCTGGCGCTGGAGCATCTGAGCGAGGAAGCGGCCATTCCGGCCGCCGTTTTCGTGTTCGTCTGCATTATCACCGCCTCGGTGATGGCCGCCTTCTGGCAGCGGTCGGAGGCGGTAAGCTGAGCGAATACAAGATATAGGTCGAACGCGGCTTGCATTTCTCCGACTGAGTCGGTATGATACGTAGTTCAATTAGTCTAGCGGTGAACGTCTCGGGGCAGTCAATCGGTGACTGTCCTCTTATTTAAACCCAAGTTATTGTAAGGAGTTTGAGAACATGGCTTGTCATCTGGCAATTGCAGGAGTGACCGGTGCCGTCGGGCAGGAATTCCTGAGTATCCTCGAAGAGCGCGATTTTCCGTTTGATACGCTCACGATGCTTGCCAGCAGCCGCTCCAAGGGCAAGAAGATCCCGTTTAAGGGTAAGGAATATACGGTTAAGGAGTTGACGAAGGACAGTTTCACGGGCGTCGACGTGGTCCTGTTCAGCGCGGGCGGTTCGCGGAGCAAGGAATTCGGCCCCGCGGCGGTTCAGGCCGGCGCCGTGGTTGTGGACAACTCCTCGGCCTTCCGGATGGACCCTGAGGTCCCGCTGGTCGTCCCGGAGATCAACGCCGACGCGATCAAGACCCACAAGGGCATCATCGCCAACCCGAACTGCTCGACCATCATCGGGATTGTTCCCGTCTGGCCCTTGCATCAGGCCAACCCGGTCAAGCGAATGATCGTCAGCACGTACCAGGCCGCCAGTGGCGCCGGTGCCGCGGCGATGCAGGAGTTGGAGACTCAGAGCCGCGAGATCCTCGACGGCAAGGAGCCCACGTGCAACGCGTTCCCGTGTCCGATCGCGTTCAACTGCTTCAACCACAACTCGGCGTTGGCGCCCAACGGGTACAACGAGGAAGAGATGAAGCTGGTCAAGGAGACCCGCAAGATCTTCTCGTGTCCCGATATCGCCATCACGGCCACGTGTGTGCGAATCCCCGTGATGCGGGCCCATTGCGAGAGCATCAATCTGGAGTTCACCGATCCGATGACACCCGACCAGGTGAAGGATCTTCTCAACACCGCGCCGGGCGTGACGGTGATGGACGATCGCGAGAACAATCGCTTCCCGATGCCGATCGACGCCTCGGGCAAGGACGACATCCTGGTCGGCCGCATTCGCCAGGACGAGTCGGTTGCCGACAATCGCGGCATCAACATCTGGGTGGCGGGCGATCAACTGCGTAAGGGCGCGGCCCTGAACGCCGTTCAGATCGCTGAGAAGCTGCTCTAAGCACAAGCTGTTTCCTGACGCCTGGACGCAGCGGCACATCGAGCATTCCGTGCCGCCGCGCCGGGCGTCCTTTTTTCGATCCTCCCATGGCGCTGCGTAACGTCAAACTGACCATTGCCTATGACGGCAGTGAGTATCACGGCTGGCAGATTCAGCCCGGCTTCCCCACAGTTCAAGAGACGATCCAGGATGCGGTGCGCAGTCTGCTGGGCCCGAACGTGCGGCTCTTCGGCGCCAGTCGGACCGATTCAGGTGTCCACGCCCTGGGCCAGGTGGGGCTCATCCAGATCGATTCACCCGTCCCGACCAAGAATGTCGCCCGCGCCATTACCGATCGGCTCCCCGGAGACATCGCGATCATCAAGGCCGAGGACGTCCGGATGGGATTCGACGTCATCGGCGAGGTGACGAACAAGCTCTATCGCTATACGATTCTCTGCAGCCGCGTTCGTCCCGTTCTGCAGCGACGCATCTGTTGGCATCTCCACTCGCCACTCGACGCCGATGCGATGCACGCTGCTGCCCAGGCGCTGGTGGGCAAGCACGATTTCAAATCGTTCGCCTCGGCCGCCGACCAGCGCATCGACTCCGTTCGGACCGTCTTTCGGTGTGACGTCACGACCAAAACCGACGATCACGGCCAATGGGTCTACGTCGATGTCGAAGGGGATGGGTTCCTCTACAACATGGTGCGCAACATCGTCGGGTCGCTGGTAGAGGTGGGCCAGGGGCGCTGGACCGGTCAGAGGATCAAAGAAGCGCTGGAGGCCTGCGACCGGACCGCCGCCGGCCCCATCGCGCCACCCAACGGCCTGTGCCTGATGTGGATCGAGTACTGATGTGCCCGTTCTCGAGCGGTTCGATGTGTTCGTGTCCCTCCTCCGGCAGAACCCAGCACCCGGATGTGACGTATTCGATGGCATGCAAACGGATCCTTTCTGGAAAGCTGTGAATCGTGCTGGTTGAACGAGATCATATCGGTATCTTTGGCAAGATGAATTCGGGCAAGAGCAGTGTGATGAATCTGCTCACCCAGCAGGCGACGTCGATCGTGGACGCGACGCCCGGCACAACGGCCGACACCAAGATCGCACTGCAGGAGATCCACGGGATGGGGCCTGTCAAGCTGTTCGACACGGCCGGTCTCGATGAGACGGCCGGGCTGGGCGAAAAGAAGCGGGCCAAGGTCTTCGCCGATCTGAAGGAGTGCGATCTCGTCCTGCTCGTGATCGATCCCGATACCGACGACTTCGCGACGGAGAAGGAGGTCCTGGAAAAGGCCCGCGATCTCGACAAGCAGATTCTGGTTATCTACAACCGGTTTCAACCGATCGGCGCGGAGCGGATCGGCGCGGTCGAGCAGGCGATCCCTCTGTTGCGATTTCACCAGAAGATCGCGCTGGTGGCGGTGGACAAGGATTGTCGTGCCGCTTTGCTGGAGTTCATTCTTGCCAACTTCGTCTCGAAGAACGTCAAGATGGAGCTGTTCCCCTTCCTCGAACGGGACGAGTTCTACGTGCTCAACATCCCGATGGACGAGGAGACCCCGCCGGGTCGCTATCTGCGTCCCCAGGCGATGGCGGAGGAATACATCACGCGTCACTGGGCCTGGCCCGTCTCGTACCGGATGGATCTGGGCAAGGCCCGCCAAGGGGACGCCAGCGAGCGGAAGCGCTTCGATGATTTTCTCAATGGGTTCGGCAAGCGCCCCAAGGCAATCGTCACGGATTCCCAAGCAATGGACCTGATGCATACCTGGACGCCCGATGACATCATGCTGACGACGTTCTCGATTATGATGATCAACTACGTTAGTCGGGGCAGGCTCGCGGCTTTCGTCAAGGGCATCGAGGCGGTCGACACCCTCGCCGCGGGCGACAAGGTCCTGATCGCCGAGGCGTGCAACCATTCGCGGATCGCTGAAGACATCGGCACCGTCCAGATCCCCAACTTCATCGAGCGTCACTGGCCCGGCGTCCAGATCGACCACAATTTCGGCCGCGAGTTCCAGGAGAACGAGCGACTCCAGTCCTACAAGCTCGTCATCCACTGCGGCGGCTGCATGATCACCGCCCAAAAGCTCCTCGCCCGCATCCGCGACCTCGACTCGATCGGCGTCCCCTACACCAACTACGGCGTCTTCCTGTCCTATGCCCAGGGCCGTGACGCTTTACGCCAGGTTTTGCTTCCCTGGGGCATTGACTACCACGCTGCTGACTGACAGAATAGGTCCTATTGGTCCTATAGGACCTATAACGCCGGAGGCAAAGTCTTGAAGATAGTCCACATCATCACGCGTTTGATTCTGGGCGGGGCCCAGGAGAACACGTTGATCACCTGTAAGCTGCTGGCCGAGCGGGGCCATGATGTCACGCTCGTGACCGGTCCGGCGCTGGGGCCCGAGGGGGAGCTGTTCAACCAGACCAAGGGACAGAAGTACGAGACCGTCGTCATCGACGAGATGCGGCGCGCCATCGAGCCGATCAAGGACTTCATCAGCTATCGCAAGCTCAAGAAGCTGCTCGCCGAGTTGAAGCCCGACATCATCCACACGCATTCGGCCAAGGCGGGGATTCTGGGCCGTTACGTCGGCGGGGCGTTGAAGGGGACCTGGGCGCCGAACCGACCCGCCGTCGTGCATGGCATTCATGGGTTGGCGTTCCATCCCTATCAGAGCGGCTGGCTCAACAAGCTCTACATCGCGATGGAGAAATCGGCGGCCAAGCGGACAGACTACTTCGTCAGTGTCGCCGACGCGATGACCGATCAGAACAAAGCCGCCGGGATCGGGGTGGACGTGCCCTATGTCACCGCCTATTCCGCGATCGACGAGGAGCATTTCCTCGAAGACATCTCACCCGAACGGCGCAGCGCCTTTCGCCAGCAGCATGACATCTCCGAGGACGCGGTTGTGCTGGTCTCGATCGCCCGGCTGTTCATGCTCAAGGGGCACGACTACATCATCGAGTCGGCCAAGGAGCTTTCCCAGCGGTTTGACAACTGCGTCTGGCTCTTCGTGGGCGATGGCAACCTGTCCGACCAATACAAACAACAGGTCCGCGATCTGGGGCTGGCCGATCGCTTCCGCTTCACCGGACTCGTGCCTCCAACCCAGATCCCGCTGACGATCCAATCCTCGGACATCCTCGTGCACTGCTCGCTCCGCGAGGGGCTGGCCCGCACGTTGCCCCAGGCGATGCTCTGCAGCCGGCCGGCGATCTCGTTCGACGTCGACGGCGCCCGCGAGGTCGTCAACGACGGTACGGGCCGACTCATCGAACCGAAGAACGTCCCCCAACTGACCGAAGCCTGCGCCGAACTGATCGCCGACCGCCCCCTGCGCGAACGCCTGGGCCGGACCGGCCGCGAATCCGTCACCCAGCAGTTCGCCCCCGACACGATGGTCGACACCATCGAAGCCGTCTACCATCAACTCCTGGCGTGATCTCTCGTCAACTGACCCGGAGGGCGAAGGTCTCTGCTCTCTCTGCATCTTGAACGATGTGCCAGGTCGTTCGGGTCAGGCTCCTAAGGAAGCGTTTGTCGTGACTGACCAGCAGCAGGGCGCAGGGGCACTCAGCCAGCGCGGCTTCCAGGGCCTCGATCGAGGGCAAATCCATGTGGTTGGTCGGTTCGTCCATGACGATCAGGTGCGGGGCGTTGAGCATGCCCAGCGCCAGCATGAGCTTGCGGGTCTCGCCCGGGCTCGGCGCGTGACTGGCCAGCAGTCGATCGGGTCGCGAGCCCAGGCGACTGACAATGGTCATCAGATGTCCCAGCTTCTCGGACGCCAGTTGCCGGGCCTGATCCAGCAGGGTGCGCGACTGTCCGGCGTCTATCTCCTGGGGTACGTACGTTAGCTGTTCGGACGGGATGTCCAGCGTGCCTAGAAGGTATCGCACCAGCGTACTCTTGCCCGATCCGTTGGCGCCCGTCAATGCGATACGGTCTGTCGGACGGATCACGAGTTCGGGAAAGCGCAGTCTCCGATGATCCCCGACTGCTAGGGAACCAGCCGGCTGTTCGAGCAGCGTATTGCGCTTCGATGTCGAACCGGGCAGCCAGATACCCAGTTCGTGTTCCTTCTTGACCCGGGATGTGTCGAGCTGTCGCTGTGTGCGGGCCAACTGCCCATCCAACTGACGGCGCAGTCTACCTCCCACGCCGTCCTTGCCCGTGACACGGGCTCGATCCCGTTTCTCCCGGGCGTCGTGGTCCTTGATGGACAAGCCTCGTTTCGATCGCCTGCGCTGAGCCTGCTGAGCCAGCCTCTCGCGTCGCTGCGCCTCGCGCTGGAGCTTCTTGTGCGTGCGCTTGCTCAACTCGCGCTGACGGCGGGCCGTCTTCCGTCCGATTTGGTCAGCCTCCATACCCTTGCTGACGCCTCCCGGGCGGACGGTCGCGTCTGGCGGATCGACGAACACGCACTGTCGGCAGAGCATGTCGAGCAACTCCCGGTCGTGACTGACCAGAAGACCTACCTTGCTGAAGGAACGCAATGCAGTCGCCAGCGCCTCTCGGGCGTCCGTGTCGAGATGGTTGGTCGGCTCATCAATCGCCAGGACGTTCGGTTCGAGCCAGAGAGCGACTGCGATCTGGGCGCGCTTGCGCTCCCCATGCGACAGCGTCGCCCAGCGAGTTGCCCAGTTGGACTCGATGCCGAGCGTCTCGCGGATGAACCAGGCGCCTTTCCTCTGGTCGCCGAGGAGGTCCTTGAATCGAGCGGGGCTGTCGTCGGTCCTCTGAGGACAGTAGACCACCCTCGACGGTGCATCGATCTGTCCACTGTCAGGCGCCAGTTGCCTGGTGGCAAGCTTCAGCAGGGTGGTCTTACCCGCACCGTTGGCGCCGACGACGCCCGAGAAGCCGGCGGGCAAGTGCAGAGAAAGCCCCACGAAGAGAGGTTCGATGGCGGATGGATACGCAAACGTTACGTTGTGGAATCGGACAAATAACCCGTTCATAGCCTCGTTCGCAATAGTCCGGCGATACACGCAATCCGTGCGGGTGGGATCACCAGAGGGGACGCCCCGTTCGGGGCCAATCGGTTGAACAACGGCTCAAGTTTATTTGCCTAATTCCGCATGCCCACGGCTCCTGAAATGGAGGAATCAATACACTCTTGGATACAGCGTCGGTCTCTTCATGTCAAGCTCATGCTTGCAAGACAAAGGGTGGCAGCGTCAAGACCGTAGGTCTTGGCGATGGTTCATGGGAACTCAGACAAAGCCGTCACCATGATGCGCTCGGCGAGGCCGCCCACCGAATCAAAGGTGCTTGGCGAACCAGTCGCGGGTGCGGCGCCACATTTCTTTGGAGAGGACGTGGCCGGCGCCGGGTTCGATGTGGTGGCTGAAGTTCTCGGGCGTGCCGGCGCTCTCGTACGCCTTGGCGATGGTCTTGATGCCTTCGCGGACTTCCGCGATGGGACTGCCTCCGTCGGTCTCGCCGAAGTTCAGGTGCAGGGCGCGCGGGGCGATCAAGCTGGCGATGTCGGGGGTGTCACCGTACTTCAACCAGCCCGGGATGAAGTTCGGGAAGCAGTGCAGGATACCTGTCCGGTGGATCGCGGCATACGTGGGCAGACAACAGTTGCCCACCAGGGCTCTCAATCGAGTCTCCCAGGGGCCGACGAGCCAGGTGTGGGTCGAGCCCATCGAATGGCCGTAGCAGCCGATTCGAGTCGCGTCGATTTCAGGGCGGGTACAGAGATAGTCGACGGCCCGGCGCAGATCGAGGATGTTCTTCCAGGCCATGCACTTGCCGGCGACGACGTAGCGGAGGAACTCGAACCGTTCGAAGTTGCCCCCTTTGAGTCGGTCGCTCTGCCGCTCCTCGAAGCACAGGGCGTCGGGGCAGAGGACGACGTATCCCTCCCGCGCCAGTGCGACGCCGGTATGGTGCATCGGATTGCCCGCCAGGCCGGCCGGTTCGGTTTTGCCCAGGTGCCACTGGCCGTTATGTTGGTGACAGACGAGCACGGCGGGCGCGGGGTGGTCCGCGTCCACGCCGGCCGGGACGAGCAGCAGGGCGGGGACCCGGTCACCCGGTTCGACTTCGTAGGTCAGCGATTCGATCCGATATCCATCGTGGACGACGGACTCGCGAGTTTCCGGCCGCAGTACACACGGTTCGGGCCAGGGGCCACCCAGGCACGCCAGCAACTTCTCTCTCATCTCGTCAGGCGTCATCGCTGTCTCCTCGGTCTCTGGTCTCCGCACGTCGGGCAGTTTTGCGAGACACGCGTGTGGACATCCGGTACAATGTCGTTAGCATTGACGCTATCATATACGCATGTGAGGACATCGACCAGCGCCGTGTTATGACGCGGCCCGTTGCCTGCGAGAAAGGACGTCGAACCGTGAAGCGATGCGTGACGATACTGGCAATTCTGGGAGCGTCTCTGCCGCTGGTCCGGGCGGCTGAACCGTTCGAGCCGGACCGACCCAACATCATCGATTTCGAACCCGTTCAGGCCCGCTTCGTCCGGCTCGTGATACCCGCCAGCCAAGCGGGTCAGCCCTGTATGGACGAACTGGAACTGTATGGCCCTGGCGGCGAGGCGAACCTTGCTCTGGCAAGTACAGGGGCGCGAGCGAGCGCCTCGTCCTATCTGCCGGGCTATGCGATCCATCAGATCGCTCACCTCAACGATGGTTTGTATGGCAATTCCCACAGTTGGATCGCGGCCGGGGCCCGTAGCGAATGGGTGCAGATCGAATTGCCCTGCGTCACCTCGCTGGCCCGCGTGGTCTTCTCCCGCGATCGCCAGGGGCAGTTTCGCGATCGTATGCCGGCTTCGGTGGAGGTTCGTGTCTCCCTCGACGGTGCGAACTGGAAGACGGTTGCACGCAGGAATGCCGTCCCTACCTTGTTCGAGGAACTACTGAGCCAGGAGGACCTGCTGCGTTATGCCTTCGAATGCGAGAACATGACGTGGCGCAAGCTCGATCCAATCGATCCCGCGATCCGGGTGCGGCACCAAATTGAGGCGATGGTGGAGCGATTCGCGGCCCAGGGCTTGGACGTTTCGAAGGAACGCCTCGAACTGGCGCGACTTCGTCGTCGGGAACGCGTGTTGAAGGACTTGCCCAAGACGGCGAAAGAGCGACAAACGCACTTCTTCGAGCTGCGCATGGCCAAGCGGCGGTTGTTCTTCCGGTCGCCCGATCTGGCGCCGCTGCAGCGCGTCCTGTTCGTCAAGCGACACCCCTTCGAGCCCTCGCACAACTACAGCGTGATCTTCGACGCAACGGGTGGTCCCGGCGGGGGTGTCTGTGTGCTGGAGATCCCGCGCCGCGACGGCGCGCTCGATCCGGACCGGGCGACGGTGACAACGCTTTTCGACGCGGAGCAAGGGATCGCCCGCAACCCGGTCGCCGATTTCGCCGCCCGCAAGATCTACTTTGGCTACCGGCGCTCACAGAGCGACACCTATCATCTGTACGCCATGGAGTCGGATGGGAGCGATCCGGCGCAATTGACCGACGGACCCTTCCACGACTACTTCCCGTGCCCCTTGCCCGACGGTGGGCTTGCGTTCATCAGCACACGCTGCAAGGCGCGGTTCCTGTGCTGGCGTCCCCAGGCGTTTGTGCTCTTCCGCATGGACGCCGACGGCGGTGACATTCGCCCCCTCTCTCATGCGAACTTAAGCGAGTGGACCCCGTCGGTGATGAACGACGGGCGGATCATCTGGATGCGTTCGGAATACATCGACAAGGGGGCTGACTTCGGCCACACGCTCTGGGCGATTCGACCCGACGGGACGCACCCGGAGTTGATTTTCGGCAATAACACGTTGAACTGCTACGCCAACGGTCGCGGGGTGCCGGGCTCGAAGGAGATTCTCTGCACGCTCGTGTCGCACGGGGGCGACCTGAACGGCCCGATCGCGCTGATCGATCCGGCGAAAGGGCGCTTCAATCCTGGCGCGATCACCAACATCACGCCGGACGTGGCGCCGCATTACCACATGAGTTGGGCAAGGCGCCAGTGCTTCCGCGACCCGGTGCCGATCAGCCGCGACTACTACCTGTGCAGCCATGCGCCGTTCGACAAGTTCGGCCTGTATGTCATCGATCGGTACGGCAATCGCGAACTGCTCTATCTCGATCCTGAGATGGGCAGTATGTCGCCCACGCTCTTGCGACCCGTCACACCGCCGCCCGTGCTAGAGGATGCCGGAACGCCTGTGGAACCGTCGCCTGATGAGGGGCAGTTCTTCGTTGCGGATGTCTACCGAGGTCTCGAGCCGGCGGTCAAGCGGGGCGCCGTGAAGTACATCCGCGTCTGCGAAGAAGTCCGCGCCAACCTTCTACGCCTGCCCAACGGCGCGTACCAGGCGGACCACGAGCCGTTCCAGGATTGGTACGCGACGCCGACGCATAAGATCAGTGGTCCGCATGGCTGGCCCAGCTATGTCGCCAAGAGCGTCCTGGGCCTCGCTCGCGTGGAGGAGGATGGCTCGGCCCATTTCCGCGCTCCGGCCGGCAAGGTGCTGTATTTCCAAGCGCTGGATGAGAACTATAACGAGGTCCAGCGGATGCGCAGCGTCGTGCAACTGCAGGCGGGCGAGAAGCGAAGCTGCATCGGTTGTCACGAGAATCGCATGCTGGCGCCGCCTTCGCCGGATCGCGTTCCGACCGCGATGCGCCGCGAGCCGCAGGCTTTGCAGGTTCCCTCGTGGGGCGCCGGACCGTTCTCTTATCAGAAGGTGGTCCAGCCCGTGTGGGACGCCAAGTGCATTCGATGTCACGATGCGCGGGACGAGGATAAGATCGATCTGACCGCTACGGTAGACGCCGAGGGCATTCCCGCGTCCTACCGAACCGTCATCACGAAGGGGTGGGTCCATTACTTCGACTACACCTGGGGGCAAGAACATGCCAAGGCTGAGCCGCTGAGCTTCGGGACGGTCAAGAGCCCGCTATGGCAAATCCTCGACGAAGGTCATCACGACGTCCACCTGACCCGCGACGAGGCCCATCGCATCAAATGCTGGACCGACCTGAATTGCCCCCTCTGGTCCGACTACATCTTCCGGCCGAACCGCCTCACCGCCAAGACTACCACGCCGTGACGATCACTGCTGTTGCCATGACACGGGGCGGATGTCCTCGATCTTGGACTCGTCCAGTTCGATGCCGAAGCCGGGGCGGTCGGGTAGGTCTAGCATGCCGTTGACTGGTCTCGGCGGGTGCTTCTCCACGTGGTAGTAGGAACGCATCTTCTGGATCAGGTACTCGACCAGGGGACAGACCTTGACCGGCTGGCTGGCGACGACGTGCATCGCGGCGTGAATGCTGTGTCCGTGTGGGATTACGTTGACGCCGTGGACGGAGGCGAGGGTACACATCTTGACGAGTTCGCTGACCCCGCCGCACCATTCGGGATCCGCCTGGACGACCATGATCGCATCGGCCTTGAGGAACTTGTGGACGTCCCAGCGGCTGTAGAAATGCTCGCCCGTGGCGACGGGAATGGAGGTCTCGCGGCTCAACTCGATGAATGCGTCGAGGTTGGCGGTCTGGAAGGGCTCCTCGATCCAGCGCGGGTTGTACTGCTCGACGCGCCGCGTCCAGGCCAGCGCGTATTGCAGGTCCCATTGCCAGAAGGCGTCGAACATCAGGTCCACATCGTCTCCGACTGCTTCGCGGAGCAATCGCACGACCTTGGCGTCTTCGACCACACCGGCCGGGCCGTGACTGGGTCCACGGTCGCGCACGAACCATTTCTGATGACGATAGCCCTCGGCCTTGAGTTCACGCGCCTTCGCCTGTAGCGCCGCTGGTTCCTGGGAGAAGCCCAGGCAACTCGCGTAGGCCCGCACCTTGCGCCGTTCGCCTCCGAGCAGGCGGTAGACGGGCAGGCCGAGGAGTCGACCCTTCAGATCCCAAAGCGCGTTGTCGACGGCGCTGAGGCCCATGAGGTAGTGACTGCCCCGCGAGTGGCGACTGGCGCGGAACATCCTGTCCCAGAACGCCTCGCTCGCCAGCGGGTCGGCGCCGATCAGACGCCGTTTGAAGAACTGGTCGACCATCAGAGCCGCTTCGTTGTCGATGGGGCCGTAGAGACCGGCGACGCCGGCGTCGCTGTGCAGTTTCAGGTACAGGACCTTCCGCCCGCCTTTGGCGGTGACGCGGAGCATTTCGACCTTGGTGATCTTCACCCCGGTGCGCTTTCCGGCGGACGTCACGGCTGATACGCTCAGGCTCGGCGCCGCTCCCAAGGCGGCCAGGCCGGCCAGGAAGTTGCGTCGCTTCAGATAATCCGTCATCAGTGCCCCTTTCCCTGTATACGCGTGTTTCTCCTCCCGATACGCCTGCTTGGCACTATACGGCCAAAGAGGCTCAGATGCTATCCAGATCTTGGAGGTCGGGCTTGATGATTGCAATTGCCTTCGCGATGTGATATCTCGGTTGGGTACTGTGTTCGAAGGATTTCCTTCCGCCGGGAGCCTTCGTGCAGGAGATGGATATCGGATTGATAAGGGAGAATCATTATGCCAGGCGAACAACGGGGCCGGGATCGGAAACAGCATTTCACGCGTCGGGCGTTTATGAAGGGATCGCTGGCACTGGGCTGCGCCGCACCGCTGACACTGGCCGGTTGCGACGAGCCCGCGGCGCCGCTGGCTGAGCAGGGCGGCAAACGGCCCAACGTCGTCTTCATTCTGACGGACGACCAGCGGTGGGACCAACTCGGCTGCGAGGGACATCCCTTCCTCAAGACCCCGAACCTGGATCGCCTGGCCGCCGAGGGCGCGCGGTTCGCGAATATGTTCGTAACCACCTCGCTGTGTTCACCCAGTCGCGCTTCCTTCCTGAGCGGCTTGTACGCGCACTCGCACGGCGTGGTCAACAACTTCACGGACTATCCTGCCGACTTGCCCAGCTTCCCGCGGGCTTTGCAGAGTGACGGCTACGAGACCGCCTACATCGGCAAGTGGCACATGGGCGAGCAGAGCGACGAGAAACGCCCCGGCTTCGACTACTGGGTGACACACAAGGGACAGGGCAAGTACTACGACACGGAGTTCAACGTCAATGGCGAGCGGTCGGTCAAGAAGGGCTACTACACGCACCGCGTGACCGACATGGCGATCGACTGGTTGAAGCAGGACCGGGCCAAGCCGTTCCTGCTCGTGCTCGGACACAAGGCGCCGCACACGCCGTTCACGCCGGAAGAGAAGTACGAGCACATCTACGACGACATCGACATTCCGTATCCCGAGACGGCGTTCCAACTGGAGAGCAAGCCGGAGTGGGTCAAGCAGCGGATCGACACCTGGCACGGGATCTATGGACCTCTTTACGGTTTCCGGGAGAAGTTCCCTGATCGCAGCCCCGAGAGCGTCAAGCATTTTGCCCACTTCGTGCGGTCGTACACCGCTTCGATCAAGTCGATCGACGACAGCGTGGGGCGCGTCTACGAGGCGCTGAAAGAGTTGGGACAGTTGGACAACACGCTGATCGTCTTTGCCGGTGACAACGGGATGTTTCTGGGTGAGCACGGCATGACGGACAAGCGCACCATGCACGAGCCCAGTATTCGCGTGCCGCTGATCGTACGCTACCCCGAACTCGTCAAGTCCGGGACGGTGATCGAGCAGATGGCGCTGAACCTCGACGTGGCGCCGAGCATCCTCGATATCTGTTCGGCGCCTCGTTTGCCGCGCGTGCACGGGATGTCGTTCAAGCCGCTGTTCGAGGGGCGTACCGATGAATGGCGGACGTCCTGGTACTACGAGTACAACTACGAGAAGCAGTTCCCCTACACGCCCAATGTGCGGGGCGTGCGGACGGATGAGTGGAAGTACGTCCACTATCCGCATGGCGACGGCGGTGCGGACCGTCATCAGGCCGAACTGTACAACCTCAAGGACGATCCGGGTGAGACGAAGAACCTCATCGACGATCCGGCCAGTCAGGACAAGGTGCGCGAACTGCAGGCCGAGCTGGCCCGGCTGATGATGGAGACCGATGCTTTGCCCGACAAGATGCCCATCGACGAAGGGGTTAAGTCGGAACTACCCGAAGAGTCTATCCGCTGATCTGCAACACCCAACTAGAACACTTGGAGTGATGATGAAGAATCGTTGTGTGTTCTCGAATTGGCGACTTGTCGTGGTGCTTCTAATGACCATGGTCGCGACCAGTTACACGCATGCTCAGCAGGCCGGCAAGCCGATGGTCGGGGTGTACTACTATCCCTGGTTCCGCCAGCCGGCGCCGGGCGAGTTGGGGCAATGGAAGCGAGTGATGCGACTGCGCCTGAAGACGCCCCAGAAGCCGGAGGTGGGGCTGTACGATTCGCGCAAGCCCGAGGTCATCGGCGCCCACATCGCCCAGAGCCTCCGCGGCGGGGTCTCGTTCTGGGCGGTGAGTTGGTGGGGACCCGAGCACCACACCGACAAGGTGCTGCGGGACGCGATCCTGACTCATCCCGAAGCCGGCAAACTCAAGTACGCCATCCTCTATGAATCGACGGGGCGGCTGGGGTCGCTCAAGGCGCCTCGGTACGACAACTGGATCGACGATTTGGCGTACATGCAGAAGACCTATTTCGACCATCCGAACTATCTGCGCATCGATGGCAAGCCGGTCGTGTTCGTCTACCTGACGCGCGTGTACTTCCGTAACAAGGGGCATGACGTCTTGCGCGAGATGCGGGAGCGATTCCCCAAGCTGTACCTTGTGGGCGATGATGTCTTCGGCGCCGGGTACAAGGCGGAGTGGGCCAAGTCGTTCGACGCCATCACGGCCTACGATGTATACGGCCAGTCGGTGGGCCGTTTCGGAGGCACGCGTAAGGCGCTCGATTTCCTGACCAAAAACTACGGGGACGCGAAGGAAGCGGCCCACAGCGTCGGGACGGCGTTCATGCCCACGATCGCGCCGGGCTACAACGACACCGCGGTGCGCCCCGGGCATCCGGGCCGGGCGCGCTACTTCACGGATGTTGAGAGCTCGAAGGAAGGGGACATCTTCCGCGCGATGATTCGCGACGTGGCGATGCCCCATCTGGATTCGCGCTGCGACCGAATCATGATGGTGACCAGCTTCAACGAATGGTATGAGGACACCCAGATCGAGCCGACTCTGGGCGTCGCGCCGCCCAGCACGACCGATGATTCGGAGAGCGGAACGTACTACACCGGGGGCGATCGTTACGTCGATTACGGCTATCTGTACCTGGACATTCTGCGTGACATGGTGAAGTGACTTCAAGGGATAGGGACGACTCCATGAAGAGGCGAACGTTTCTCAAGGTCTCGGGTGCCGCCATGGCGGGCGCGGCCTCGTCACGTCTCAAGGCAGTTACAGCCGGCCCAAGAAAACGCCGACCCAATGTGTTGTTTCTCTTCAGCGATCAGCACCACGCCGACGTGATGGGCTGGACAGGACGCTGCCCCGTCAAGACGCCTCATCTCGATCGACTGGCGCGGGAGGGGGTCCGCTTCACGCGGGCTTATTGCCCGGACGGCATCTGCGTTCCTTCGCGGGCTTCGATGTTCACGGGCCTGCACCCACGCACGACCGGCGTGCTGTACAACAGCGATCGCCCGCCGCATCCCGAGAGACTGCACCCGCTGCATTCGCTCTTGCGGGCGAGCGGCTACCGCACGGGTTGTTTCGGTAAGCGCCATTTCCCGCGCGGTCTGAACGAAGCGGATTGGGACGATTCCTGCACGACGATCAACCCCAAGCTCGACCCGTCTCGGGAGAACTACTGGGAATGGATCAAGCAGCGGGGCCAGTACGATTCCCATCAGCGTGACTTCAAGGGTTCTCATAAAGCCTCGCTGATGGCGCAGATTTCTCAGACGTCGCCCGAGAACCGAACCACGGCGTACGCGGCTGACCGGAGCATCGATTTCCTGCGTCAGGCGGCCCGGGCCGATCAGCCGTTCTTCTGCTGGACGTCGTTCATCTATCCTCATCAGCCCTACACGCCGCTGGAGCGATGGGCGCGGCTGTATGATCCCGATCGTATCGAACTGCCCGGAAACGTGAACGAACCGGTCGGGAACCTTCCCCAGCGAATGCGCGAATGGCGGACGCGTACGAAGCCGCCCTGGAATTGCGGTTCGGCCGCGCAGGACCACGCGATCTACCGGCGTTACGTTGCCTACTACTATGCTCTGATGAGCGAAGTGGACCACCACATCGGACGCGTGCTCTCGGCGTTGGACTCGCTGGGGCTGGCGGAAAACTCGATCGTGATCTACTCCTCCGATCACGGCGATTTCGTGGCCGGTCACGGTATGGTCGAGAAGTGCGCCGTCGGGCACAACGTCTACGAGGACACGCTGCGTGTTCCTTTGATATGGCGCTGGCCGCGCGAGTTCGTACGCGATCAGAGCCACAACGGCCTGACGGAACTGCTCGATGTGTATCCTACGTTGCTGGAACTGACAGGGATTACGCGTCCGGGCGGCGGGTACGACCTGCCCGGGCGATCCCTCGTACCGCTCCTGACCGGCGGGCGACTGCCCGAGAAGCCGTACGTGGTTTCGGAGAACTGGTCCCAGGTGACAGTGATTGGCAAACGCTACAAGTTGGGCCGCTGGATCGAACCGTTAGGAAAATACGCGCAGTGGAACTGGGGTAAGACGCATCCGGGCATGCTCTTCGATCGCCTGCGCGATCCGCTCGAAGTGACGAATCTGATCGGAAGATCGGAGACGCGAGACATTGAAGAGGAATTGGGGAAACAGCTGCTTCAGTGGGAAAAGACCACTCCTGACGACGGCAAGCGCACCGTCGCAGACGCTACTCGGAAAGCTTGAGGCGCTATTGCGGGTGATAGAATTCAACTTCCCAGATTCGGGCGATATTCCCCGGCGTTCGAGAGATCACCAGACGCAGACGTTTGGTGTGCACCGGGGCGAATTCCTGGACGATCTCGACCCTGGCGTTATTGGTGCGGCGCGACCCGGTAACTTCGCGCCAGGTACGGTCCAGGTTGTACTCCAGATGGAAATCCGCAATCGGGTCCGTGGTATTCTGGCCGTTGAACCAGCCACTGATGATACGCAGGGCGCTGACCGTTTGCGGTTCGGGCCAGACGAATGTCACATGATCGGGCATTGTTGAGGCGCTGCTGAGCCAGCGCAGGTTATTGTCCGTCGTGTCTGTTCGGGCGTCGTTGATGTTTGCGGCGGGGTACATACTCATGTTGTGGTTTGATGAGACAGACACCTGCGCGCCGAGGGCGAGATTGGCGCCGGCTGATTCGAGCCACGCGCTCATGTCCGGACCGGCCATCATTCCCTTCAGTTCGTCGAAATGGTCTGTGTAGATGGCCCGGGGCGCCGTCTTGTATCTCGTGCACAGTGCCCCGGCCATGCCGATGACCTCACCCATCATGCCGCAGGTGCGCATGACGCGAACGGCCCCCAGGGCTTCATGCGTGACACTGATATCTCGGCCGGCCATGAAGAGGTTTTCAATGTTTCGCGAATACAGGCATCGGTAGGGCACCCAGTAGGGTTTGCTGTACGCGGTGTAGTAGGCCTTGGAGATGAACTCGTCGCCTTCGAACCCGTCGTCGTAGGCCGGATCGGGAAGGTGCAGATCGATGCTCCAGGTGGCCGGCACGCACCCGTCGGGATACGCCACGGCTCCGACGATGTCGGCTTTGGTCAGGACGATATCCCCCAACAGGCGGCGGGATTCACGCTTGCCCGAGATGTAGGCCGCCCAGTTCAATTTGTGGTTGGGGTAGAGGCCTCGGGCGTTTTTCAGGGCGTCCCAGGCCCCGTACATGGCGCGGAAGTTCAGGTCGCGGATGTACTCTCCCTTTTCGAAGGGGTCGTGGTAGAAGCCGCTCTCCCAGTACCAGCCTCCGAGTTGATGTTCCTTTGACGGAAAGGGCTTGTCGCTCAGGTCGATCGCCCAGGGGCATCGCGGGAACGGAACGGGTTGGTCCGTCTCGGCCACGTTCCAGAGATTGCAGCGTCCCATGTGTCCGTCCAGGGTCATATCGTAGTCGGCGCCCGCCAGGAACCCGATGCAGCCGTCGCCCGTGCAGTCGGCGAAGTGGTCTCCGACGAAACGCAGCCGTTGCCCAGTGATGGTGTGTTGGGCGGTCACGGCGGTAATGGACGGGCCCGTCGTCTCTACGGCATTGGCGCGATACTGCAGGAATAGCGTGATGTTCGGCTCGGCGCGCACCAGATCGATACGACGCTGGTCCTCGTATAACTCGGCGGTGTTCGCTGGGCCGTAGTGGGCGCGTCGTTCCGGTTCGAGTTCGCGCACAATATCGCCGATACGTGCGTAGGGCTCGTAGCCGGTCTTGCCTCCCAGCCAGACCCGTACCTCGGAACTGTTGTTGCCGCCGAGAACGGGGCGGTCCTGGATCAGCGCCACGGTGGCGCCGCCTCGGGCCGCCGCCAGCGAGGCGCAGGTTCCCGCAATGCCTCCGCCGACGAC
>JANQFY010000067.1 GCA_028277585.1 Sedimentisphaerales bacterium | reverse complement strand
CCCCATGTTGTTAATCGAGCCCAACGTCGCCGGATGGTCATCGCCCAGGACACGACGGCGGACCTCCAAGGCCTCACGGTGATATCCGAGAGCTTCTTCGAGCCTGCCCATCACCCGGAGCAGGTTGCCTATGTTGTTCATCGAGATCAACGTGTCCACGTGCTCGTCGCCCCGCACGCGGCGGTTGCCCACGAGTCCCTCGCGGTAGTAATCCAGAGCTTCGTGGTAGTTGCCCATTTTCTCCAGCAGGCCGCCCATGTTGTTGATCGAGGTCAACGTATCCGGGTGTTCGTCGCCCAGCACTTGGCGGCGGCGCTCCAACGCCTCTCGATAGCAGGTGTGGGCTTCGTCGTACTCGCCCATCCTGCAGACCAGGACACCCAGGTTGTTCAGCGCGGTGAGCGTGAGAGGGTCGTCGTCGCCCAGGACTCGGCGGCGGCGCTCCAACACCTCCCGGCAATGGGGCAGAGCTTCTTTGTATTTGCCCATCCTTCCCAACAGGCTGCCCATGTTGTTGATGGAGAGCAGCGTTTCCCGGTGGTCGTCACCAAGTTCGGCCCGGCGAGTCTGAAGAGCGGCCTCCTGCAGAGTCAACGCCGGAGGATAGCGGCCAATGTCGTAGTACGTGTCCGCGAGGGTCTGCTGCAGGGCTGCGCGGACCAGCGGTTGGCTGGCGAAGTCAGACTCTATCGCTTCCACTGCCGGGCTGAGCACTTGCTCGTCCAACAGCGTCAGGGCCGCGTCAGTCGCGTTCGTTCGGCGCAGGGCCCGGTCGAAGGCGGCAGCGGTTGCATCGCGCGTAGTGGATGAAACTCCGTCCGCCTCGAGCGCTGCCCGCACGCGAGCCCGGAGGTCAGCATACAGCGCCCGGCCCATCTCCTGAGGATTGATCTGGCTGAGCATCGATTGCTGGAATTCGGTGACGATCTCCAGTTCATCGGCACGCTGCTGTGTTTCGGCTCGTGCCGCGGTCGCTTCGGCCTCGCGCAGCTTAGCTAAACCCATGGCCGCAGTCGTCTCCGCCAAGCGCTCCTCGGCCAGCGTCCGTTGCTCCTTTTCTGCTGTTCGAGCGGCTTCTGCGTCCTGGCGCGCGCTGCTCTGGTTCTGGTACATGACCGATAGTGCTATGGTCGAGCCGGCCAGTATGAGGACGAACGCCGAGGCAACACCGGCGGCAACGCGATAACGCCGCAGTGACTTGCTGAGAACATACCACGTGCTGTCCCGCTTGGCGTCGACTGGTTCGCCAGCCAGATAGCGGCCGACGTCACGCCCCAAGGCCTCGGCCGACTGGTAGCGACGGTCCCTCTCCTTGGCCAGGGCCTTGAGGACTATGGTCTCAACCTCGTCGTTTATCTGGCGGCGAACCGTGGAAGGCCTCCGCGGCTCGGTCTCGGCTATGTTCTTGAGTACCGTGGCCAACTGTCCGACGACCTGGTACGGGTACTTGCCCGTGAGCATCTCAAAGAGGATCACGCCCAGTGAGTATACGTCCGTGCGAATATCCACCAGTCTGGGGTCACCCTTGGTCTGCTCCGGTGACGCGTAGGCCAGTGTGCCCATGAACTCACCCGACACCGTTACCGGCTGGCCGCCCTGCAGGTCCGGCCCGGCCGCCTTCGCCAAACCGAAATCCAGAACGTGCGGTTCGCCGGACGCATCAACGCGTATATTGCCCGGCTTGAGGTCGCGGTGGATCACGCCGCGCTGGTGGGCGGCGTTCACCGCCGAGCAGATCTTCTGGAACAGCCGCAGAGTCTCGTCGATGCTCAACTTCACACCTGTCAGGTAATCATCCAGCGACAGGCCGTGTATGTACTCCATCGCGAAGTAATGGCGCCCGTGTGTCAGTCCACTGTCGTAAACCGTGACGATGTTGGGATGCTGGAGGCTGGCGACGAGGTCGATCTCGCGTTCGAAGCGATGCCGCTGTTTCGCGGAGGCGTAGGGGCCGTGCAGAAGCACTTTCAGGGCGACCGTTCGTTTCGTCGCCTGCTGTACTGCCTTGTACACCACACCCTGTCCGCCGCGATGGATCTCGTGGAGAATCTCGTATCCTTCGATGGACTCAGCATCACCTGGGTCCTCGTCGGAGTTATGGTCACGTGTGCTGTCCGAGCTGGAAACCTCGATCTTCTCGTAGGCCTGCTGAATGCCCCGGGCCAACTCTCTGTCTTGCCTAGATGCGTCGACCGCCTTACGGCACGCCAGGCAAGAGGCAAGGTGCCCCTCGAAACCGGTCTGGTCCGCAACCGACAGTTCTCCGGCTACAAAGGCCTCGACCTTCTCAGTTCTGGGGCAGGATTCCACGCGGTCACCTCTAAGTTAGGTCACAGGTTGTCTTGACAACTGCCTCCTGTAGACTCCGTCCACCGGCGTCACTTGAGATGATAACGTGACCGGCACGGTCAAGTATCTTAACACAGAAGCCTGGATGACCCAACGCGAGCCTATCCGTCGGCTTGGGCGGACTGTCCCCAGGCGGCGATGACTTTCGGAGCCACGCCACGTCGGGAGTGACTCGGCTCATGGGACGCCTCCACGTTCCTGGCGTGGGGTCCGATTCGCGGCCAGGGCCGGCGCCGAACCTCTTCTGCCCAGGCCCGAACGTGCTCTGTCTGAAGATCGTCACCCAGTTCCTCTCGAAGACGCCCGATCTGATACTCGAGATTGCCGACAATGTGGCGGTCGTAGTACTCGAGATCCCAGGCGCAGAGCGTTCCGTCAAAGCCCGAAGCAACGAGCGTCATGCCGTCCGGCGTGAACGCCACGCAGAGCGCGTCGGATTCTCCGAATGGCTCAAGTGTCAGGATGTTTCGTTGTTCACGCAGATCCCACAGTTGGACCGCGCCGTTGCCGGAGCACGTGGCGAGGACGTTCGAATCGGTTGGCTTGTAGGTCGCACCCCAGGATACAACTTTGGTAGCGCCGAGCTGACCATCGAGAGCGCGGGTTGCGATGTCCCATATCTGGAACTGGTGATCCCAGCATCCGACCGCCAACTTCCGTGAATCAGGCCGGAAACCAACGGTCCACGGCGCGAAGCCGATATCCAGCGTGCCGAGGGGCTCCCCCCGCGCCGTCCAGAGCGAGACACGGTTGTTTCGATGCGTCGTCGCGATGGTCCGGCCGTCCGGGCTGAATCGGACCGCCAGCGCTTCGCTGCCGGCGGAGGGCAGCGTCGCCAGTACACTACCGGTCTGAACGTCACGCACTTGAATAGTCCAGTCCTTCATGGTGGTGGCCAGAGTGCGACCGTCCGGGTTGAATGAGAGTGTTTGGCTGCTCGTTACGTGGATGTCCTTGATCGTGCGTAGCGAGCGACCGGTTTCGAGATCCCAGAGGTGCACGACGCCATCAACACCGCAGGTAGCGAGAATCTTGCCGGACGGGTGAAAGTGGGCCGACGACCAGCGGCCCGTGGCGCTGGGCAGTTTAGCAAGCATCCTGCCGGTGGCGATCTCCCACAGGCGAACATGATCCGTGTCGTCCCCGCAGGCGATGATGCGGCCATCAGGGCTGATCGACGCAACGCCGACGTTGGATCTGCCGCCGAGGTGTATTTCGCCGACGTCTGTTCGTCGGTCCGTCACGCGGATCGACCCGCCTGATGATCCCGTCACAACCACGTTGCCGTCCGGACTGACGGCTCCGTCACCGTGAACGCCGAGTCCGATGAGCGTCCGGCACCTGCGCGTTGACAGATTCCATTCGTCGACGCGATGCCAACCACCGATCAAGAGCGTCTGGCCCTGAGGTCCGAAGGCGAGGAATCGCAGGGTGCCGTTGTCAGGTTGGCCCAGAGTCTCCCTGATTGACAGGTCACCGAGACGCCAGATGCTGGAAACTCTGCTGGCTCTACCTCCGCACGCCAGCAGGTGCGCATCCGGTGAAAGCGCCAAGTCAGTTGTGATGGGTTCATTCACCGTCAGCGTGGCCACCAACGAGTCAAATACACCCTCCCAAAGTTTGATCGTCCCGTTGCTCCAGGCGACGGCCAGTGTCCGGGCGTCGTGGTTGTATCGCAGGGCGGAGACGGGAGCCTGGAACTCCTCTATGACACGAACA
>JANQFY010000004.1 GCA_028277585.1 Sedimentisphaerales bacterium | reverse complement strand
GTCTCCATTGAAGCGGTAGGGGATCGTCACCGTCACCGGCACATCAAAGTCGATGCCGCTGGGCCCGAAGTCATAGCTGCCCAGGCACTCGGCAGGCATGGCGAGCGGGTTGAGAATTTCGGAGATGGTGATTCTTACGTCGCACTGACAAGCGCCGGCCGGGACAACGATCGAGACGTCGTCCGGTTCACTGATCGTTGCCGGATCCGGACCGACAGTGGCGCCTTCGGAGGCGACCACCAGTTTGCTATCAAGTGGGCTGGGATCGATGAAAGTCGTCGCGGCGTAGTAGATCTCGGTCTGGGCATTCCTGTCGTCCGTCCAGACGATGTAGGGATTGCCCTGTTCGTCAAGACCCAGTGCCGGATCGCTCTGATTCGAGTTGCTGCTGTCGTCGCCCACCAGGATATTCGTCTTGGCGGCCCCGGAGCCCAGTTCGGTCAGGTAGAGATCGGTGTCCCCGTCCTGGACGGCGTTCCGTCGATCCTGCCAGCACGCGAAGACGTGTCGCGCGTCGAGGCAAGCGATCGCCGGGGTGAGTTGCTGGGCACCCGAAGAATCGTCGATGATGCTGACGCCGGCCACGGGGACGCTGGGCAACCCCTCGGAGACGGCATAGAAGATGTCACTGTTTCCCGGAGCGTCGTCGACCCATACCAGGTGAAGGGCGGTGCCGCTCAGTTCGGTCGCGAGGGCCGGACTGCTCTGGGTGCTGTTCGTCGTCACGAAGGGAGTATTGACCCATCCCAAGGCGCCGGAAGCGCCGTAGATATCCGCTTGTCCACTGCGCAGGTCGGTCCAGACGACGCAAGCGATGTTGGCTCCGTCTACGGCGATGTCCGGATCGATCTGATCGGCCCCATTCGTCGTCACCTGCGCGACTGTGCTGTCGGTGAACACGTTCGTCGAATGAGCAGTGTAGATGTCCGCTGAGCCGTTGCGGTCGTCCTGCCAGGCGATATAGACACGACTGGGGGACTGACGATCGACCGCGATGGACGGGACCGTTTCGTTGCCATCGGATTCGGTCACCTGCACAGCTCGGGACCAGGTCGTTCCGTCCGCAGAGACCGACAGAAAGATGTCCCAGTTGCCGCGACGCTTGTCTTGCCAGACCAGATAGAGTTGTCCGTCGCCTCCCAGGGCGATGTCGGGATTGCAGTGATCGGCACTGCTCAGCGCCAGGGGCGTCGGTGCGGAGAACGTCTTGGCCTTGGCGCTTCGGGTCGCGATATGGATGCGCCGGCTTCCCTCGCTGCCGGTGTGCCATGTCGCCCAGACGTTGCCGCTGGCATCGCCCACGGTAGCCGGGTGGTTGCGAGAGCCAACCGTCTGTGCGTCATTGCTGACGGGCAGATTGCTGCCGAAAGCGCGCATTTCCGTCATGAACGAATAGCTGTACTGAGCCATCGCATTGCCGACGCGATCGCTGGCATCGACGGTTACTGTGACCCGATGATCGAAGTCGAATTCGTGGTCGGGCTGGTAGATGAAGCGGTAGTCATTCCACGCGCCTGAGCGATGGCATCGACCGGTGCTGCTGGTGTAGAGTTCGACATCACCCTGATAGACGATGTCGCCGTCCACACGAATGACGACCGAATCGGCTGCAACTCCCTTGCCGGAGTCCGTCACGTGGATCGTGATGAGGTTGTTGAGAACGACCTGAATGGCGTCGGGTTCCGGGTTCAGACGAGCGACGGTCGGTGCGGCGTGATCGACGCCGCCCCCGATAACGTATACGGTGATCGTCTCACTGTCCTGGGCGGTCCCGTCGCTGACGATGAACGTTACCTCGTGGGCGCCGATCTGGTCGGCGGTGGGCGTCCAGCTGAAACTGTTGCCCGCCAGGGCCGCTCCGGTGGGCAGACCACTGGCTGAGTAGATGACGTCATCGCCGTCCGGGTCGGTGGCGCCGATACCCAGAAACAGGGGATTCCCCTCCTCGACGGACTGATCGCCGATACTGGTCAGCACCGGATCTCGGTTGACGTTGGTTACGGTGATGGTGATCGTTTCCGTGTCCTGATCCGTCCCGTCGCTGGCGGCGAAGGTGACCTGATAGGTCCCGGCCTGAGTATAGCTCGGGGTCCAGGCGAAGCTCTGACCCGACAGGACCGCGCCGCTGGGCAGCCCGCTGGCCGAGTAGGTGATCGGGTCGCCATCGGGGTCGCTGGCGCTGATTGAGAAACTCAACGCCTCATTCTCATTCGTCGTGCGATTACCCAAGGCGCTAAGAACCGGCGCGCGGTTGCCCGGTTCGCTGGAACCGCCGCCGATGGTGATCGTAATGGTCTCCGAGTCCTGATGCTGACCGTCGGTGACCTGGAACGTCACCTGATGGTCTCCGGCCTGGTCCGCGGTCGGCGTCCAGGTGAAGGTGCTGTCCGAGAAGCTCGCCCCGGTCGGCAGGCCGGACGCCGAGTACGTCAGGGCGTCACCGTCGGTGTCGGTGGCTGAGATTTCCAACGTCAGCGTCTCTCCCGCTGCCAGCGTTCGGTTTCCGATGAATGACAGACGTGGTGCGTGCCCACTTTCGGTGTCGGGCCAGACCGGGCCAAACTGGGTCCGGTAGGTGTCCCACATTCTGGCGGTGAAGGTGCTCTGAGAGCGCCAGAACCCTTCGAATTCGCCGCCCGGAGCGGAGATCGCCATGAAGCGATCGGTGTAGTCGAAGAAGGCGTCGTGATTCCACAGTTCCCGGGCGTCCATGATCAGCGCGGGAAGAGCCAGACCGTTGAAGGGCGGACCCGCCACGCCGCGGTACATGGTTGGAAGCCACTTATTGCTGAATTCCGGATGGGTCGAGTGACGAATACCCCACTCGGGCAAGCCGATGTCAGCGGCCGTATAGGGGATCTTCTGGGCGTCACGCGAATCCGGTCTGAAAGCTGAACTGTTGGTGATGTCCACGTCGGCCTGCGACACATAGAACGTCTGGTCGTCTTCGCCGAAATGGATGTAGTCCGGCGGGCAGTTGCCCGGGCCGTAACCGCCCTGATAGAGGTAGTCGCCCGACTTGACGCCGATCGATTTCATCGTCGCGTCGTTCAGCATGAGTCCGGCGAACAGGATGGGCCACTTGCGGCCGCCGGCGTGTCCGCCGTCGTTGTTCCAGTTCCAATGGCCCCCGTTTCGGGCAATGGCGTGTAGGTCGATGCCCAACTGAACGTAGCGATGCAGCAGCTTGGCCTTCTGTTCTCGGGAATAATCCAGGTGCAGCATCAAGGCGCCTACGCCGATCTGCGTGGCCATTTCCCGGCCGTATTCGGGCATATTGTACTTCGGATGCTGATACCGCGCGACCCAACCTCCCCGATGGTCCAGCCAGGGGCGTTCAAAGTAATCGGCAACGGTCGTCAGGTTTGGGGTTCCCGAAACCGGCGTCAAGCTGCGCAGAAGCGAGTAGTCCAGGTCATCGGCCGTGTGGTGAATCGTCTTATCGGAGCCGGTATACGACGGTCGAAACGCTCCCTGCGGGGCGGGTGCATCCAGGATGGTCAGCACGGCGGCAGTGAGCAACTGAGGTTTCTGACCGCCGTTCGTGACGCTCTGGGTCGAAACCAGTGAACACGGATTGGTCAACGTCAACGGATCGCTGCCGGAGACATTCAGCGCCACGTTCAAGCCGGCTTCGTACTTGTTGTAGGGCATTGAGTTGTCGTAGCCCTGTGCGTCATTCTCAGGAGAGGGATTGATCATGGAGCCGTTGCGAATGCGAGCGCCGTCGTTGATGCTCGCCGGCGAAATGCCCACAATGCTCACGGGGCCGACGACCCAGTAGTCGCCGTTGGCGAACTGACCAACCCGGTGCGACTGGGAGAAGGACCACGTGATCCCGAACTGGTGAATCTTCGTGGATTGATAGACGCGGTCCGGCCATTCGGTGGATCCAAGTGTGCTGTCGAAGTTGACAAGGACGATGGTATCCCCGACCGTACTCTGAGATGAGACGGCCGAGAGCGATCGCCAAGCGAGTTGCTGAGTTGTTCCCGACTGGCTGTCGTTGCCCGCAACAGGGTCGAGATAGTACGTCTCTGCGAGGCAGACGGTGGAGAGGAACGCCAGGAGAATCGACGCCCCTAAGTTGAGTGAAAATACACGATAGCGCGTTACGCGATACTTGCCAGCACGACTGAACGTCATGACCAAAGACTCCTATGATGCATAGCTGCGGTGCCTTCCAATATTGAATCCTCTGGGAGGCGGCCCATTCAAGTCCACAAAAATCTTCTAGTGCGTTTCTTCTGTTCACCCCCGATGGTGGATACCGAGCATCACTTCGTCTGGCCGACGGGAGGAGAGGCGATAGCGAAATGAACGATCACCCTTTTCCTCCTCGCCCCGCGCCGTCATTGACAAGCCTATCCGGCGTCGGGTCTTTCCAGGCCATTCCAACACCCCCTGGATGGCGGTATTCACGCCTTTCGGTGCTTCATTGTACAAAGCATATAAACTACGGTCGGGCGGACAAAAAGTTTCCCTCCGGCCGACGGGTTGCGCCCGGTTAGCCGTCCATTGCAGCTCATGACGTGCAATCACCCCGCCCGGGCGATCCTTCCGCGCGGAATCGCACCCGACCTACCTTGATTGTTCCGTTCGAACGGCTGTGCGCAACTATCTTTCTTGCCAGGAGGAGATCACGCCGGTAGAATCCCGACAATCGGCAGTCATGGGTGATCAGGCCTGACGCTTAATTCTGGAGGCAGGGGGGGACGGAGCCGAGTAGATTCCGGGCCTGGGCACATCCAGGAAGTGTTGGCGGGACCGATCGCGCAGATAAGGTGCGTTTTCCTATTGGATTAGTGGCTGTTCGAATGGTCGTGGTTTTCCCGGGCCGATCCGAATCTGGCCTGGGTGAGTCTGGTGCGGGGAGTCTATGAAACTGGGAATTGCAGTTGTCTATCTTGTAAGCAAACGAAACGGGCCGCTTCTGGATCTGCATTTTCGTCAGATCGAGGAGAATACCAAGGTCCCATATACAATCTATGCGGCCGCCAACGATCTTCTGCCGCCATTCCGCGAGCGGCTTGAAAGGCATCCTCATGTGAAGATCTGCCCCTGTGCGTCGTACGAGCGGGGCCGCGGTCTGCTGAGACAGGACGTTGAACGCGCCGCCACGCTGGGGCTCCCGGCGGTCTGCAGCAAGTACGAGCATTCGTTCTATCTTGAGCAACTGATTCAGCAGGCTATTGACGATGGCGTGACCCATATCGCCATGTTGCACGTGGATTCCTTCCCCGTGCGACCTGGATGGGCGCAGGAACTGGCTGGGCAGCTTTCGGACCGATGCGTTCTGGCGGGCATCACAAGGGATCGCGACGCAGACCACAAGCCCCTGACGGCAGGGATCTTCTACCATCGTGACTTCTACGTCCGATATCACCCCAGACTTCTTCTGCCCCAGGAGGAGTACGATTCCGAGGGATACCAACGGTACTGCCAGGCCTGCCCACATGTGACGGATTCGGGCTACGGCTATGGCTATACGATGTATGCAAATGATCTGACATGGTGTCCTCTCGATCGATCGAACAAAGGGGGTAGTCATGTTCTATTCGCCAGCATTTACGGCGACCTGATCTTTCATCTTCATGCCGCGGCCTACGTGGAGCGAACCAAGACCGTGGGCTTCACCAGCCCGGATGCGGCAGCCAATCGCGAGGCGGACTCTCATCGGCGGCTTGGGCGGTCGGTGTTGCGGCACGCTCTGCCAGAGGCGTGGCGGCGAAGAATAAGGGACGTTCTGCCGCAGCGGTTCCGTGCACCTCAGGAGTATGCCCATCGGCAGGCGTGGGAACGCGAGAGGAAACGACTGTTCGATGCCCCCTCGGATTACCTTGCGTATCTGCGGAGCGGCGCCCGCTGACCGACAAGAACACCGCCCGATTCGCACACCATCCTATAGGAAGCGGTTCGCGAAGTCCTTGCTTGCGGAGGATGCCGTGAGACGATTGGGTGGAGTCCTCTTTGGGAGGGAGGCGCCTGGACGTACAGTCTGCGGCCGGACCAAGGCAGTGGAATTGCAGCGTTCATCTCCGGCATATCGAGTTCTGCTGAGGGCCCATTTGTCCCTTGAGTTACCTTGACAATGTGCCGATGAACAGCGTACTATCACGGCGCATCGAAAGGCGGTTTTTGGCCTCGTGGGCCGGGCATTTCTCTGGTTGTTGTTGTCGTACGGCTTGTGAACGATTGATAGTGACATACTACTTCAGGAATACACTTCTAGATGTATACGAATCGGTCATATTATCGGAGTATTCGCCGGCGGTTGGGCGTAGGTGCGGCTGATCGCTACGGCGCCGTGTCCGTGTATCTCGCGGGGGCGCTGGCGGTCATTCTTCTGGTGGCGGTTGGTGCGGGCTATCGCGTGGCGGCGTCTCGGCTCAATCACGCCTTGACTTCGGCGGTTCACCTCCCCGTGCCCCTGACAGCCATTCCCGAGCGCCTCGACGGCTGGGTCGGGCAGGAGTTGCTGATCCCCGAGACCGTCAGGGAGTATATGCAGGACAATTTCGCGGACGATTATGTCAGCCGACGTTACCTGAACGAGTCCGCCGGCATGTGGGCCGATCTGTACGTGGTCTACTGCGCTTCGCGACCTGGCAGCCTTCAGGGGCATCGGCCCCGCGTGTGCTATCCCGGAAACGGCTGGATTCACGATCAGACGACAGAATCCAAGTTCGTGTCCGCCTCGGGCCGAGAGGTGAAGTGCCTGGTGCACCGTTTTCACAAGTCTGCACCTGCCTATCAGGATATTGTCGTGTTGAATTTCTACGTTCTCGACGGGCAGATATCGGTGCGCGAAAGCGAGTTCTCCAGCCTATTTGACCGGCGGCCGAATCTGGCGAACAATCCTGCGCGGTATGTGGCGCAGGTCCAGATCAGTTCCGTCCTAGAGCACTCGGTGCGAAGTGCGGCCCAGGATTTTGCCGATATGCTACTGGCGTTCCTGCCGGACGAGGACGGCCGGGTCACTGCCCATCAATACGTCTCTACGAGCAGCGCTGAAGAGCAACTGTAGCTGGTTGCGCGGAGAAGGTTGAGGGGTAACAAATGGTTAGGAACAGGGCCCATATCCCATTGCATATGAGGGGGATTACGGCGGTTCCCGGTTCCCCAACGAGCTGAAACGGACTCTGGACCGGGCCGCTGCTTTCCGAATCGGCTTGCGCGATAGATTGGCCCATGGCGTCTCAAGCCACTTGCGCAACCGACGAGGACGGAGTCTGCGCGGCGGGCGCTGGCCGCCTGCGAATGAGCCATGCGGGTGTTTGCCGGCGTGTTACCCAGGCAGTACAGTGGACCTGACAGGGCTCATGCACGATGGAACGAAGCGGATGGACCACTCGGAGTCGGCGAAGTAGGGCATCAGGCCATGACATTGGGTGGACCGTACCGCGAACAGGTTGTTAGGATTCCACTGTGACCACGCGAGTTGAAATCTGCAAACGTCTGCTCCTGATCAATTCGGCCAGTACGGTCGTGACCCAGCTCGTCCGTGTTACCGTACTTGTCTGGCTTCACCAACACCTCTTGCGTCGGATTAGTCCGGAAGAGTACGTTTTGTATCCGATCGTGGTGGCGGTTGTCGCCTTTCTTCCCTTGTTCACCGGGATACTGACATCAGGGCTTGGTCGGTACATTGTGGAGGCCTACGCCAGGGATGAGGAGTCGCGCATTGTCGAGATCGTCTCAACGATGTTCACTCTGTTGCTTCCGCTGGGCCTGCTGTTCATGCTGGTCGGTGGTCTGGCGAGTTGGCATGTTGAGAAGATCCTGACCATTGCGCCGGGCCGCGTCTGGGATGCGCGGTTGATGCTGATGCTGTCGGTCTTCTCTTTGGCCGTCCAATTGCCGGCGGCGCCGTTTGGTCTCGGAATGTACGTGCGTCAGAAGTTCGTGCTCGCCAATCTGATCCTCCTCGGCGCCGAGCTACTGAAATCCACTCTTCTGTTCGTCCTGCTATTGGCTGTCAGCACGCGGGTCCTGTGGGTTCCCGTCGCTACGGTGGTTGGTCAGGTATGCTGTTTGATTGTGACGGTGATGGTGTCGCGGCGTCTGGTGCGAAGCCTTCGCTATCGGAGAGATGCCGTTCGGTGGGATCTGGTGAGCGATATCGTCGGTTTCGGAGGCTGGAACTTCCTCGCCGCGGCCGGCGTTCGCATCCAGGAAAGCGTCGTTCCCCTGGTCCTGAATGAACTGGCATCTCCGGTGCACCTCGCGTCTTTCCAGGTGGGTACGATGGGGCGCCGGCAGATCAATCACTGGATGGACGTTACCTCGAGGCCCCTGTACCCGATCGTTACGGGGATGCACGCCACCGGAGCGAAGGATCGGTTGCGGAGCGTCTATTTGCGCGGCGGGAGGATTAACCTCTGGCTGGTGGCGATTGTCGCGGTGCCGGCTATGGTCTATGCGCGGGAGTTGATGGACCTGTACGTCGGCCCGGCGTATTCTGACGGGGCGCATGTGCTTGCGCTGACGCTGGTGAGCACGCTGCTTGGCACGGGCAGCGCCATGGTTTGGAAACTCTCGACGGCGACGGCTCAAGTTCGCCCTCTGGGGATACGGGTCTTTGTCAGTCAAGTGGCGGTTCTTGGGGGAACGGTCTACCTCGTGGGATGGTTGCATATGGGCGCCGTCGGCGCCGCTCTGGCGACACTGCTGGTCAGTGCCGTGACCCACGTCTTCTTCATATGGCCTTTGGCGCTGCGCATGGCCGATGTGAAGGCCGCGGCTTGGTTTCGAGAGACCATCGTGCCGGGGCTGTTGCCCACTTGCGTTGGAGGCATCGTCTGGATGATCCTGAGAGCGACGGTTATGCCTGCAACATGGGGCGCCGTTGGGTTGTGCGTGGGTGCGGGTTGCCTTTTCTACGTTGGGACGCTGCTGCGGTTTTCTATGGCGCCCATCGACCGGTTGGATCTGATGCGGATTCTCGCGAAGGCGGGGCCTTTCGCTCGCGTGGGCCGTCTCGCGGTAGGAGAGATCCGGAGTGGGAGTTGATATGGAATCACCATTGGATGTTTCTGCCGGCGGTGGAGCAGCGGCGGTCACGGGGCATGGCCATCCTGATTACGCCAGAGCGCTGGCGGAATTCGGAACACCTCGCCAACTGCCCCGGTGCGGCGGGTGGATACTTGAAAGGCAGATTCCCGGCACGTCGCATCGCGATGCGATGGGGTGTTACCCGTTGTTTGCCTGTCAGAACTGGTCGAATCTCAAAGAGGATCTCGAAGCGTTGGGCCGGGATCTTGTGAGCCTGGCGATCGCGCCCGATCCATTTGGGGACTACCAGCTTACCGATCTGGAGAGTACCTTCGATCTGGTTCGGCCGTTCAAGGAGCATGTGGTTGTGGATTTCCACGGACCTTGGGAATCGCAGATCATCAGGCACCATCGTCGCAAGTATCGACGGGCGTTTGAGGAGATGGAAGTCAGGCGATGCGATTGCCCCCAGGACTACATCGATGACTGGGTGCGATTGTATGACCACCTGATCGCGACGCGCGGAATCAGGGACATGCGGGCCTTCTCCCGGCAGTCGTTGTCCCTGCAACTCGGCGTTCCCGGGGCTGCGCTTTTTGTGGCGATTCACAAGAACAAAGTCATTGGCGGGCTGTCCTTGTACCAGCAAGGAGACGTGGCCTACGCGCAGTTGACGGCGACCGATGAATTGGGCTATGAGTTGGGCGCTTCCTATGCGATCCACCTGACAGCTATGCGATACTACAGTGACAAGGTTCGCTGGTTCAATTTCGCGGGTGTCCCCGGGGTCAAAGGCACCGGCGGCGACGGCTTGCGCTGGTTCAAACAGGGCTGGTCGGAGGCGACGCG
>JANQFY010000398.1 GCA_028277585.1 Sedimentisphaerales bacterium | reverse complement strand
GAGTTCCTCGATGGCAAGCTGGGTAAACCGGACTGCATCATCCGCGACGGGGTGCACGAGTACTACCTCATGCCGGGTGTGCACACGGTCGCCGCGCGGTTCAACTACGCGACGCCGCCCAGCGAAGGTTGTCTCGGAGAGGTCGAGGGCCAGATGCTGACGGTCGAGCACGACTTCCAGGCCGGGCACGCCTACGTCGCTCTCTATCGCGAGCATCCTTACCCCAAGCCCCTCGGGGACGTGGCGGACGTCGACAGCAACGTGCGCGAGTCCGACGAGAAGTACTACTGGACGCTGGAATTCGTCGACTTGGCCGAGGCGGCCCTGCGTAACGAACCGGAAGTCATCGACGCCCTGCTCTACTGCGACTGGGTTAAGGGCGTCGCCATGGCTTCGAACTAAACCGACAGAACAGGCGCTCGGGTCAGGCCTTGAGCGCCTTGTTCATGCGCGTGATCGTGTCATCGATCTCGTCCGGGCTCAGCATCCCGATCGTCACGGCGTCGACCAGGTCGCTTTCGAAGACGAACTTCATCGACGCGTCCCGCTGCTCGGGGGCGGTTAGCTTGCCGCCGCCGAAGATCTTCATACCGACGATAGCCTTGCCGTTGGCGCGGGCCTGCTTGAGGACGGGTACGACCTCTTCGACCGACGCATCCATCGCGGCCGAACGCCCCACGTTATTGATCCGCGCCAGGATGACATCGACCCAAGAGCTCGCCGCGGCGACCTTCAGCGCTTCGAAGTTGTGACAGGAAACGCCCACCGCCCGGACCGCCTTCTTGTCCTTCATTTCGGACAACTCGTCGCAGATGCGTTTGTACTGCTGCGGCCAATCCGGCTTGGTCATGCAGTGGATCAGGCAGATATCGATCACATCGGTTTTGATCTCGCGTCGGAAGCGATCGACCTCGGCCTTGGCCCCGCCGGACGCCGAGTTCCAGTACTCCGTCCGCGGCCAGATCTTGCTCAGCATCGTGATGTTGTCGCGTTTGCGCCCTTCGAGGGCGTGCCGCACGTAGCGATGCGAGCCGTAGAGGTCCGCCATGTCCATGAAGCACATGCCCTGATCGAGACCGTGCCGGATCAGCGTGTCGAACGCCTTTTCGCCCAACCGCGTGTGGGCCGACGAACGACCACTGCCGTTCCAGCCGGTCCCCTGAGCCAACCGCGACGTCTTGATGCCCGTCTTGCCCAGCGTCACGATATCGGCCGCGCACTTGCCGCAATGGGCCCGGGCCAGACCACCGCCCAGCCATTCCGGCTTGGCCGCGAGAGCCCCTGCACCGGCCAGAGCCGCGCCAATGAAGCGTCGTCGACTGTAGTTCGAATGCGAATCGGTCGGATGCGAGAGGTGCTGATCCATGGTCTGTCCCTTTCACGCCTGGCGTTCAGAATCGCTGTTTTCGTACTGTGTCGCGGGCCGGCCCTGCCGATAGCCAACCTCAGAGCCCCATTGTACCGGCCGGCAAGCCCATCTCCAAGCACCAATACGCAGGCCAGGGCATCCGGTTCTTGACCCAAGCGTCGCGGCGGCAGCGTGGGACGAGCGTCCCCGCTCGTCTGGACCCTGAGTCGTGCGAGGACGCACAACCCACGAGACGCACCTCAGGCCTCTTCGCAGACGGGCCAGCCAGGAAAAAACACGGAGCTATTGCATCAACCGGCCGGAATCGATACGCTGGACAACTAAAGATCAAAGAGCAAGGAGCAAACATCAAAGTACCGGAATCCCGGTGTGCCGGGATGATTTCCTCAATCTTGATATCTCATTCTTGATCCTTGCGTGTCATCATCGGTTTCAGGCGGGGCCGGTCAAGCAGCGACTAACAGAGGGTTGATCGGTCCCGCTTCTACTCGAAGAACTCGCGGGATCCACGCCTCCGTCAGAGGCCCGTCATTCGCGGGGTCTGCCTCGGGTGGCGTTCCTGATGTAGTTGCCCACCTCCTTATTGATCTTGTCATCTGAGAAAGCACACATACTGAGCGTATCCAACTGGCGCAACCGGCCAGCCGAGACCTCGTCACGAACGAATGCAAAGTATCGGTCGAAGTCGAATTCGAGTAGGTGTTCCAGGAGAATCGTCGCGATGGCGGACCGCATGTCTTCATCCTCCGAGTCGCCATGTTCGCGCACCACCTTCCACACCTCATCCGGCACCGATTCGATACTCATTCCCACAACGATCGCCGCCTGCCACCGACAGTTGTTCTCTGCATCGGACACCATCCGCCGAGCGAGGGGCAGATAGACGCGACCATCCGCGCCTCGCTCGATTTGTCTCTGTATCAGAACGAGGCTGAGCAGTCGATCCCGAGCGTCTTTGGATTCGCTCAGACGGAGTATCTCCTCTTCGCCGATCTGAGCCGGATAGGATTCCGCTCTCCGCCATACCTTCTCGAGGGCGCCAGACGTGCCCATGCTTGGCCTCCTGGCTCGGCTCACCACGAGTGCAACCTAGGGCTGTTTCGTCGCGAGGATATAGTCCAGGCCGAACATGTGGCTCTTGACGGCGTCTTTGTTGGCGCCGAGGATTGTGACCTGGAGCTTGTTCTTGCCCTGCTTCAGCGTACAGGTGGGCAGCTTGATGTCGGTCGCGACTACGGAACGATTGAACATGTCGAGCGAGTCGATCTTGGTCTCGCCGTTGACCGCGATCCGGGCGATGGCGTAGTCGATCGCCTTGGTGATCCCGAGCGTCACGTCATAGTCGCCCGCCTGGTCCACGTCGAACTCGACGATCAGCCGATCGTTCACGGCGCCCAGTCTCCACCAGAGCTGTCGGTTGCCGCTCCAGCCGAAGTGCGGGATATTCTGGATCTCGGTGGAACCGCCAGTCCGCTCTACGATCGCGACCGTCTCGCCCTCGATGGCGCCCTTGACCAGCCGCGGCTTGACGATGTCCTCCATCTTGCGGGGCACGCGCCGCTTGGCTTCGGCCGGATCGGGCTTGACGTCCCACGTCGCGCCGGGCCGGGCGTACCAGAACGTCGTCGGCGCGTAGTCCATCGTCGTCTTGGCCCAGTGCCACAGTTCCATATCGAACTGGATCGACTTGGTGAAGGGGATCGCGTCCAGCGCCCGGTAGCGGGAATTGACGGTGAAGCCGGGGACGAGGTTGCCGTCACCGCTGGGTTGGGCGTGGAACGCCGACTCGAAATACTCCGGCTTGCACCAAGCGTAGCCGTAGTAGTCCTCGGTGCCCGTGCCGATATGGGAAGGGAAGGATTCGCCATCGACGTAGATCTTCTCGTCGCCCTCGCCCCACCAGGTGTTGGCGGTATTGAACAGCGTCAGAACGTCGCCCACGTAATTGCCCTGGCCCTTCACCGTCACCCAGTTCAGATCCATCGCACCCAGATCGCGGGCCTTCTCGTTCGACTGCGTCTTGATCCCGGCCCACTGCTTCCAGGCGGCGTGCAGATAACACGAACGATCGTCCCAGTTCCAACTGGTCGTGAGGACCTTGCCCTCGGCCAGTTCCACGGGCTCTTTGCCCAGGTTCTGAACCACGATCCGAGCCCGTCTGCGGAACGGCATGACCCAATAGCACGACAACCGCTCGTCACCGGTGACATCCGTGTACCACGTCGCATGGGGACGGACATGGTAACCGGTCCCAAAGAAATCACCAATCGGGCACCACACCGTCGGCGCGCCGTCGAAGGCGATCTTGATCACAGTCGAGCGAAGCGCCTGAGGCAGATCTTGAGCCTTGAGACGAAACTGCATCAGCCGAATCGCCTTTCGCCCCCGGATCCTCAGCGAGCATTCCTCGCCCGGCATGATCCGCGCCGTCAGATTGTCCTCATTCGCGCGGTCCGGCATACGCCGATCGTTCTCCTTCAGCATCTTCCCAACGCGATCGAGCGTCGCCTTGGTCTGGGCGAGGGTCTTCTTCGAGAACGACTCGACCACCGTGCCCGGCTCGTACGTGCGATAGTTGATCTGATAATACAGCGCCTCTCCCTTGCGGGCGCCCAGGTCCATGAGCACATCCGTCTCGTAGGTGATCTTGCAGCCCTTGGCGTAGGGGATGGGCAGGTACAGGTTGTGACCCCGATGACGATACGCCGTCTTGGGCGAGACGCTATAGGACAGAGGCTCACCCACCAGCTTGCCCCCACTGATCAGGTCCGCCATGGGCCCTTCGATCGTCGGCTCGGTACTGCCGTCCAGGTAGACGCGCATCGTCCCGTTGCTGAACGGTCCTCCGCCGGGCCCGTGCCAGGTCGCCCAGAACCGCACCACCGCGCCGGGTCCCTTGACGTCCATCAGCACGTGCTCCTTGCGTCCGGCGTTCTCCTCGACACGAACGAAGTAGCTGCGATCCGCGTTGGCCCACCACGTCGGCGAACCCGGCTCGGTCGAGTTGCGATCGTAGCTGCTCGCCTGCTTGCAGGTGTACGAGGGGCTGGGCAACCTGGCGATGCGATCCCGATCGACCATCTCGGTCAGCAGCGATTCGAAAGTGATGGTCTTCGCTCCGGCGACGGTCGCAAGCCCCGCACTGAGCGCCATGAGAACGATCCACGATCCGATGAGTGTGTGCCTGCTCTTCACGATTGCACCTCTCCAAGTAAGTAATCCGTCGTTGTCGTTTGCCGCCGGGCGCCTCCCGACCATCCACACGTCGGAATGATATCACAATCGCCGTGGATTCTCCACCGTCAATATTGTATCATGGGACGTGTTGTCCAGCCCGTCCGGTTCATCGTCCGAAGGGAGGCAAACGCACCATGTCGCAGAGAGACGCCACGTCGGTCCACCCGTGTTGCCGCAAGGCCCGAACGCCACGCCCTCGACACCGCTGGGTCCGCTGGATCTTGCCCATTACGGGGCTGGCCGCCCTGCTCTGGTTCCTGATCCGCGTCATCCCCAAGCCCTCCCGGGCCACTTACCCGTGCCAGCGGACCGCGATGCCCCTGGCGTCGGGCTTTGTCGTCTGGCTCGTGGGCCTGGTCGGCTCGGTGACTGTCTTCAAGAAGGCCCGCCGACTGCTCAAGGAATCCCGTCTGGCGTGGGCGTGCGTGTGCCTGGCGATCGCGGCCGTGATGGGACTGGTCTCGCTGGCGCATCTACCCGAGCGACTCGCCCGCGCGGGCGATCCGTGGGGCCCGCACGAACCGCTGGGCGACGCCAAGGGCATTCACCCGGGCCGCGTCGTCTGGGTCCACGACCCCGACGCCACTGACTGGGACGGATACCACTCGTCGAAACACTGGTGGGAGAACGAGTGTACGAACCTGGAGGTCGTCGAGAAGATGGTCTCACAGGCCATCCGGGGCGTCGCCGGCTGCAATGATGATGCCGCCGCCTGGGACGCGATCTTCCGGCACTTCAACGCCGAGCAGGACCGGGGCGAGGCAGGCTACCTGCCCGGCGAGAAGATTGCGATCAAGATCAACCTGACCACCTGCAACGCCGCGGGGGAGAGCGTCAATCCGACCACCTACGACAAGAAGTCCAGTATCATGAATCGGATCGACAACTCGCCGCAGATGATCCTCGCGCTGCTGCGCCAAATGGTCTACACGGTGGGCGTCGATCAGAACGATATCACGATCGGCGACCCGACGGGCCTGGTTCCGAACTTCTATTGGGACATGCTGACTGGCGAGTTCCCCGATGTCCGCTATCTGGACAACTACGGCGGTTCCGGCCGCACCCGCGCTGAGTTCTCCGACGTCCCTCTCTATTGGAGCACGCCCGAAGCCGACCGCAAGGTTCTGGACTTCATCCCTGTCTCCTTCGCCCAGGCGGACTACATCATCAACTTCGCGATCCTCAAGGGTCACTCGTCGGGCGTCACGCTCTGCGCCAAGAACCATTACGGCTCGCTCATCCGCACGCCCAGTCGCTACCTCCGTCCTGACTGGCCGGGCCGGCCGGGCGGCGGGTCGAAACTGAGCTACTACAACATGCACTACAGCCTCCCCAATGCGGGCCATAACCCGCCATGGAGCCCCGGGATCGCCCAGTACCGATCGCTGGTCGATCTGATGGGACATCCCGAACTGGGAGGCAAGACCGTGCTCTATCTGATCGATGGTCTGTTTGGGGGGTACTACTGGGAGGCGCACCCCTACAAGTGGGAGAGCTGGCCCTTCAATGGCGACTGGCCCTCCAGTATTCTCGCCTCGCAGGACCCGGTCGCCATCGATTCGGTAGGATACGATTTCGTCAACGCTGAATGGCCCGACGTTGTCCGCTATGGACGCTCGCCCGCGCCCCAATACGACATGGGCGGCGGCGCCGAGGACTACCTGCATGAGGCGGCGTTGGCCGAGGCGCCCCCGTCGGGGACGTTCTACGATCCCGAACACTACGGGGACGTGACATCGCTGACCAGCCTGGGCGTCCACGAGCACTGGAACAATGACATCGATAAGCAGTACTCCCGCAACCTCGGGACGGGCGAGGGAATCGAACTGATCCTGCTCCACAGCGATGCAATCGCCGGGGACATCGACAGCGATGGGGACGTCGACGAGCGTGACCGGGAAATGCTGCAGGACAACTGGCTCGAACCGCCGGACCCGAACGGCCCCAACACCGACCTGAACGCTGACGGCATCGTGGACGAGGGCGACCTCGCCCTTCAGGACGCCAACTGGGGAACCGTCACCACCCAGCAACCACCGGCCGGCACGCGATCCGTCCGGCAGTGATGTGATTCAGGAGTGCCCGCGCGTCCGTGTGGCATCGTCATGCAAAGTATGGCGATGGTCTCTCCGGATCGCCAATGCCCCATCATGGCAAAGGCGAGCGGGGACGCTCGCCCTACTGTCATCCCGACCGCAGCGGAGGGATCTCCGCCAGGACCGGGCGCGCCTCTCATTCTCAGCGGAGATCTTTCGACTTCGCTTCGCGCAGCCTGCCCTGAGCGTAGCCGAATGGGCTCAAGATGACGCCGGGATGCCTTGTCACTCCACACCATGTAGCTTCCGGCCGATGGGACCGTCGTAGTTGGGGGCGGTCTTGTAGGGCTCGAACTTACCGGTCAAGGCGGCTTCCTTGGTGCGTTCCAGGAGCTTGGCCTGGGCGTCAGGGCTCATGGGATCAAACGCCCGCGCCGTCGCGACGTTGGCTTCGAGCAGTTCCTCGGACTCCATCCCCGAGACGATGGTCGAGACGGGCTGGCTCCAGATGTAGTTCAGCGCCTCGGCCGGTGTCGCGACTTTGGCTTTGAGGACATGACTACTCGCCATTGTCTTCATCGCGATCACGCCGATCTTCCGCCGTACGAGGATAGGCAAGACGTGCTGCTGGAAGCTCTTGTAGTGCGGGTCGAAGATATTCATCGGCATCTGGACGGCGTCCCACGGATACCCATAGGCGAGCATCTTCAGGTGCAGCATGGGCGAGCGGTGACCCGTGAACCCGATGAAGCGGACCTTGCCCTGCTTCTTGGCGAGTTCCGCCGCCTCGATGCCGCCTCCGGGCGCGAAGATCATCTCGGGGTCCTTGTCGTAGACAATCTCGTGGAATTGCCATAGATCGATCACGTCGGTCCCGAGTCGGCGCAGGCTGTCCTCCAGATGCTGCATCGCCGTCTTCTTGTCGCGGCCATGGTGCTTGGTCATGAGGAACGCCTTGTCGCGATACCCGTCGCGGAGCGCCTTGCCCATGACGTCCTCGGCGCGACCATTGTGATACTCCCACGCGTTGTCCAGGAAGGTCACGCCCAGGTCGATCCCCTTGCGAATCAAACGAACAGACTTGGCGTCGTCGCGCCCCCGCCCGGCGTGATGGCCCCCAAGTCCGAGGATCGAGACCTGAACGCCCGTACCGCCCAGCGCCCGCGTGGGCACGGAACCCGAGCCTGAGGCCGCCCGGGCTTGCGAGAGCAATCCGGCTGCACAGAGACTGTAGGCCGTACTCTGAAGGAATCCTCGCCTGGTGACATCGTGCCGTGCCATGAGTTCGCTCCTTACCTTCAGTGACACTGTTGTTTCGATCAGGCGTGCAGCGCCCGGCCGCCTGGCGCGTTGAAAGCGTCGTTCGTCCGGCGGCACCATTGCGCGAGATAGGCACGGTGCTGTTGCAGGACATCTGCCATCTCGGGCTTGCCCGCCAGGTTGACCATCTCGCCCGGGTCAGCCTTCATGTCGATCAGTTGCTCGCGCCGCTGGCCCTTGTCGTAAGCGATGTACTTGTACCGGTCGGACCGCACCATGCGGGCCTTGGGGTAGTCGGCCGTCCCCACCTTGGCCCAGTTGCCGAAACTCGTCTCGGAGACCACGAACTTGCGCCACGTCGCCTGGGCTCGCCCCTCGGCCAGTCGGCGTACGCTGCGCCCCAAACACCCTTTCGGAACCGATGCGCCCGCGTAGTCACAAATAGTCGGCATCAAATCGAGGCCCGACGAGACCAGATGATGATCCACTCGTCCGGCTAACGTGCGCCCTTTCCACGCTACCAGGAACGGGACCCGCGCCGACTCGTCGTACAGCGACCATTTCTGATTCCAGCGATGACGGCTGTGCCCATCCCCATGATCGCTCGAGAAGACCACGACCGTGTCCTCGAGTCGCCCGGATTCCTCGAGCGCATCGACCACCTTGCCGATTTCGGCGTCCACCTTCTCAACAAGCCGGTAGTACCCCCAGAGGTACTCGCGGAAGCGCTTCTTGTCCCAGAAGTACGATCGATAGACCCGCTCGGAGTTCTCCTTTTGCCAGACGCGGAGTTGATCGGGCTCGCCTTCCGGGATCTCGAAGTTATCCGGCAAAGGCGGCTGCTCATCCTCCGGCGGAACCGGGCCGATCGGCCCCTCGAACTTGGCCAGGTCCTCGCCCCGCGCGAGTTGACAACAGTCGTGCGGATTCAGGAAGGAAACGACGAGGAAGAAGGGATTCTCGTGCTCGCGGCGCAGAAATGCCGCCGCCCGCTCGGCCCGCGCCGCGTCGTGTCCATGTCCGCCGGGCGATTCGATCTCGGCGAATCCATGCACCTGCTTGCGCGACGTCGGAATCGTCAGATGCCACTTGCCAATGTAATGACAGTCGTATCCCGCGTCCGCGACGGCTCGGCCCAGGGTCGCAAAGGGAAACGCCTCCCGGCTGACCTTGCAGTTGACATAAACCCCCGCCTCGTGGGGCATGCGGCCCGAAAACATCGCCACCCGCGAAGGGACGCACAGAGGGAACGCGCAGTACGCCTTCTCGAAGCGGACCCCCAGCGCTGCGAGCCGATCCATGGCGGGCGTCTGCAGATACGGGTTGCCCGTACAACTCATCGCCCCGCCGAACTGCTGATCGGTCATGATGTACACAATATTCGGCCGGCGCGAGCGATCGCTGGCCCTGGTCGGACCGGCCAGCACCAGCGACGCGAGCGTCAGCCCCGAAGTTCTCAAGAAATCACGCCGCGTCGTCATTCCACGCATCGATACAGACCTCCCACAGAAACCAGAATCCGGCTCTCATCATAACGCGGCCCGGCTGCTTGTCCACTGCCAATGCCCACGCGCTGCCCCACCGTCAATCGCGAGCGAAGAACAGCCAGTCCGTGACGACCTGATCGACCATCTCGTTCGTAAACGTCACCTCCGCGACCGTGACGCTCTGAAAGACCTGGTGCAGTGCGTCGGCAAAAGGTGAGCTTTCGGCGTAAGACCAGACCCCGAGTATACCCCGCGGCGCCAGGTGCGCCTTGGCCCGCCGCAGGCCCGGCTCCGAGTAGAAACCGAGGTTCGAATCGGCCAGGTTCTCGTCGGGCGAATGGTCCACGTCGATCAAGATCAAGTCGAACGGCTGGGTCGGAGGTTGGGCGAGCCGTTCGTATACATCGCCGGCCGTCACGGAGAAACGCGCGTCGGCCTTGAGTTCATCGGCCAGGGGAAACAGGCCGCGATCCAGCCAGTCGATCACCTGAGGCAGAAACTCCACCGCCTCGACGGACGCCACGCAATCCGAGGTCAGAGCCTCGCGCGCGGTATAGCCCAAACCGAGCCCTCCGACCAGCACGCGCAACGAGTCGCCGCCATGCGTCTCGATCGCCTGGGTCGCCAGTTGACGCTCCGAAGCGGTGTGATAGCTGCTCATCAGGAACTCGTGGTTGAGCGTGATCTCCGTCACCCACGTCCCGGGCCGAGACAGGAAGGCCCGTCGCCTCAGGCACAGCACCCCCAGGGGGGTGTCCTCGTAAGCCAGAATCTCAAGGTGGGGGGAGCCCATGTCACACCGCCTAACGATAGTCCTTGCCATTGAGACTGCGGGCCACGGATCGGAGCCAGGCTTCGAGCGGCGCCTTCAGCCGTGCGACGCGCTCGGGGCTCGCCGCGGCTCGATCGTCACTCTCTTGCGGGTCGTTCGCGAGGTGGTACAGCTCGAATGCGACGGCGCCGCTGTTCTTCTCGATCCGATGCAACTTCCAGGGCCAGTCGAACCAGGCGGCGTGGCCCGGAAAACTGTCTTCCGCGTACTGCTTCTTGATATCGCCCGCGTCGAGGCGCAGCCGGGCCGGATCGTCGACGTCCTTGCCCGCCTGCTGAGCGGCCAGCAGACTCGCCATCCACTTGGCGCTGGGCGTACTAATCCCCTTGGCCGGGTAGTCCCAGAAGCCCATCGGTTCGGGGCGCGTCTTCATTTTGCCTTCGATCAGCGAGCACAGACTGATCCCATCCAACGGCGGCTGCTTCGGCATCTGCACGCCGGCGATCTCCAGCAGCGTCGGATAGATGTCCGACGTATTGCACGGCACGTCACTGACGCGATGGCGCGGGATGCGGGCGGGCCATTCGAGAATCGCCGGGACACGCAAGCCGCCCTCGTAGACCTTGCCCTTGTTGGCGCGTCCGCCGGTCGAGCCGACGTTGGGCAAGCCGCCGTTGTCGCTGCAGTACCACAGGATGGTGTTGTCGCGAATCCCGAGCGTCTTCAGTTCGGAGCGGAGCTTGCCGAACGCGCGGTCCATGCCGGTGATCTCGCCGTAGAAATGTTGCAGCTTCTTGCTCTGGTCCTCGTAGAGTGCGCGGTCGCGTTCGATCGCTCTGTGGGGCCCGTGCGGTGAGCCGAACCAGACAACCGCCAGGAACGGTTGCGACGACTCTGCATGCTTGCGGATGAACTCGATCGCCGCGTCGGCCGTGACGATGGAGCTCTCGCCCTGTGTCTGCACGGCTCGGCCCTCCCGGCTGAGGATCGGATCGTTGTCGAAGAAATTCGGCGCCGAGAACCACTCGTCGAATCCGCAGGCGCCCGGATTGGCGGGACTGCCCTTGACAACCGAGCCGAGATGCCACTTGCCGAAATGGCCCGTGACATAGCCCGCGGTCTTGAGCGCCTCGGCGACCGTAATCTCCTGGGGTCGCAGGGCATGGCCCCACTTGAAGACGGCGGACCGATTGGGATGGCGCCCCGTCATGACACTGGCCCGCGTGGGCGAGCAGACGGGCGCTGCGGCGTAGAACCGATCGAAGCGCAGGGCGTCGGCCGCCATCGCGTCGAAGTGCGGCGTCTTCAGGACCGGGTGTCCATTGTAAGCCATGTCGCCCCAACCCTGATCGTCCGCCATGCACAGAACGATGTTGGGCTTCTTCGGGGCCGGGCCGGCCGGCGCCGAGGCACGCCCCAACACAGCCGTACCGAAACCGGCGCCCAGCGCCTGGAGAAACATGCGACGTTGCATCTGCATAAGCGTCCTCCTCTGTCATCCGGCCGACCGCCTCAGCGCCGGCTCAGTTCCACAATCAAGACATCGTCCTCAGCGGGCCCCTTGCGGAACCGCTGCACTTCGCGCAGCAGATCCGCCGAGACATCCTCCCGTTCCTTGCCGGACGTCCTGTCCTGCAAGACCCGCTGGAACCCTTCAACCCCCAGCATTTCGTCCCGCTCGTCGTGCGCCTCGATCACGCCGTCGGTGTAGAGCACCACGCGGGCGCCGTCGACGAACGTTTGGACCTCCGTGGGGCATTCGTAATTCTCGTCCTCGAGCACGCCCAGCATGACCGCGTTGGAATCCAGAGGCAAACACCGGCCCTGCATCTCCAGCACAAACGGCGGCGGATGCCCCGCATTGGCCCATTCGAGCTGATCGCCCTGCTGATCGATCCGGACCGCCACCGCCGTCGCGTACACCCCGTGCCGCGCCATCGAGACGCAGAAGTAGCGATTGAGCAGTTTCAACACGTCGCCAGGCCGGCGATCGTCGTCCTCGCCGAAGAGTCGATCGAGTTCGCCGTGGATGCGGTTGACCGTCAGCGCCGCCGTGATGCCGTGCCCCGTGACATCGATCACCACGATGCTCAAGCGCTCGGCCGCGTCGCGCCGGACGTAGATGTAATCGCCCCCCAACTCCTGCATCGGCTCGTACCGATACCGCAACTGGAACGGACCCTCCGTGATCTCGTTGGGGAACAGCATCTCGTGCACTTTGCGGGCCTGCTCCAGTTCCCGCTGGAGTTGCCCATAGCGACCAAGCACGTGCTGGAGCGTGAACTTGCTCTGGAACCGACTGTGCCGGAACC
>JANQFY010000336.1 GCA_028277585.1 Sedimentisphaerales bacterium | reverse complement strand
TGCTGTCGGGGCCCCACCAGGGGACGGTCATCAAGGCGATCAATCAGCTCCAGGGCAAGATGGAATTCGACGAGATGCACCGCCCCGACGAGAAGATCCTGGTGGAATACCGCTTCAAAGGGGACCAGACCACGGCCTACACGCGCGGGCACTACCGCTTGGAATTAGAACTGCTCCTGGCTCTGCTATTCGCCGTGTTCCTGATCATGGTCGCTGGCTGGACCGGCTTCAAAGCGCTGCTCTCGTTCGTGTTCGCGGCGCTGGCCATCTGGAAGCTGCTCATTCCCTTGTTCCTGAAGAACTACGATCCCTTCGCCGTGGCGATTCTCATTGTGGGGTTGTTGACGGCGTCCGTGAGCTTCCTCGTCGGGGGGCTCAGTCGTCGGGGACTCGTGACGTTTCTCGGGTCCTTTTCCGGCCTGGTCTTCGCCAGTGTGCTGGCGATTGTTTTCTCCCGGGGGTTTCGCATTCACGGGGCGGTGCGGCCGTTGTCCGAAAGCCTGTTGTACGCCGGATTCCCCCATCTGAACCTCACGCGGATCTTCGTCAGCGGCATCATCATTGCCTGCTCCGGCGCGGTGATGGATTTGGCGATGGACATCTCCGCGTCCATGCACGAGATCCTCGAGAAGAAGCCCGGTATCGGGCACTGGGAGCACGCCTGGTCAGGTCTGCGGATCGGACGATCGGTAATCGGCACCATGACGACTACACTCCTGCTGGCCTATTCCGGCGGATACACGACCATGCTGATGTTCTACATGGGCCAGGGAGTGCCCCTGCGTCAGTTCTTCAACATCAATTACGTGGCGGCCGAGATCTTGAACATCTTCGTAGGCAGTTTCGGCCTGGTCGCCGTGGCGCCCTTCACGGCCTTCATCGGGGCTGTGGTCTTCCATTTTCCCGGAAGGGTTCGCGCCATTGATACGCGCCCCGGCAGCGCTTGAAACGTCATCCCTATCCGGTCATGGCGCGACGTAGCGATCGAGGAGTTGTTGGAGGGAGCGATCGGCGGGGTGTTGGGCGAGTGCGGCTTTGAGCGCGGCCTTCACTTCCCGGGCTCTTCCCGGAGTGTGCAGTAGGGCGAGGATGTGGTTGTGGTGCACCTGCGGCTCCTTGCGACCAAGCTCAATGGCTCGCGCGAAATGGGTCGCTGCTTCGTCGTAGCGTTTCTGGCTCATCTGCAATTGAGCAAGAGCCAGGAGGGCATCAATCGAGTTGGGCTTCTTCGTCAGTGCCGCTTCGAAGTGACGCCCGGCTGCCAGTGGATCGGCCTGCTCGGCCGCGATACGGCCCAGGTACAGATCGGCATTGCTAACGTTCGGGTCGGCCTGCTGCATGTTCGACAGCGCTTCGGCGGCCGAGCTATACTCCTTGCTCTCAAAGTAGGCCATGCTCAGTCGGAAGTAGTCGTCACTCCCAGGTTTCTCCTGCGCACCGACCGTTCTCGCATAGCACAGCGCCGCCTCGTGGGGCATCTTCTCGGCCAGGTAGAGGTCGGCCAGCAGAGGATCGATCTTGTCCGAACTGGCCGGGTCCAGACGACGGGTGAGTTCGAGCGTATCGATGGCTTGCTGGTTCTGACCGTCGATCGCCAGGGCGTTGGCCAGTGCGATGAGGTAGGGGGTGTGACCGGGGACCGCGCGGATCAACGCGCGATAGGTGTCGATCGCGCCAGCGAGGTGGTCCATTCGGCCCAACACATGGGCCAGCAGTTCGAAGGCCTCGATGCTGTTCGGGTGGCGGCTCAGATGGACCTGGAGGACGGTCCGTGCGCCGAGCCACTGCTCCAACGCGATCAGGCACCGGGTGGCCCAGATGCTCGCTTGTCCATCGCTCTTGGCGGGATCGGCTTGGAGAAACGCCACCAGCGCCCGGCGGTACCGCTCCGCTTGGTATTGAGCCTGGCCCAGAAAGAGCCAGATCTCGGGGGTGGCGGCCGCACGATCCAGTTCGATTGCCGCCTCGTAGTTGGCCGCCGCCTCAGTCCAGCGCTCGAGCTTCATGTAGCTGTGCGCCAGATTCACCTGTACCGCGAACGTCGGTGCCTCATCCAGGGCACGCCTATATTGGACCACCGCCTCGGCGAAGCGCCCTTCATTGAACGCGTCGTTGCCAAGCTGAGCGAAGTCCTGCGCCGTGACGGCTGCGACAACGCAAGCACTTGCCAGAACGCTTGTCACCATTCTTCTGAACAGCACATCGGCTCCTAGTAGCTGAGTTCGAAGCTAATCGTCTTGGCGCACCAGCAGGCGACAGGTCGGCCGCGCCGCGTGGCCGGTTCGAAACGCCATGTCGCCAGGGCCCGCATCGCTTCGCGGCCAAAGCGTTCGTCGCCCTCGATGCGACGGACGTTCAGATCGGTTACTTGGCCCTCCGCCGTTACGACGAAGCGCACCGTGACCTTGCCCTCCAGGCGGCCGCGCCGGGCCCAGGCCGGTACGCGGGGTGGTGCGCCGGATATCTTTCGGGGCGGGCGGTCCACGCCGGATAATGACAATGGGCTCTCAATGACATCTACTGGACTGCTGGGGACACTCCTCAGATCGGCGGGGCCGGGCAACGCGACCGTCAGGCCGGGCAAATCGGGTCCGATCGCTCGGACGCCGTCGGGCAATCGCGGCGCTATAGCCGTCTCCGCTTCGGGGATGGTCTGCGTCGTGTTCAGCAGGGGCCGCTGGAAGTCAAGGGGGAGAATGTCGATGGCGGGGGCTTCGATCTCGAAGGTCTGCGGCTCTGGAGGTCGAAGCGTCATGACTTTCAGTTCCACGGGGTCGGGCCGGGATCGCGAAGAGAGGGCGGGCTTCATGCGGGCCAGCGCCAGGGCATAGAAGAGCAGCGTGTTGGCAGCCAGAGCCGCCAGCAACGCCAGAGCCGTTCCCTGTGGCGTCCGTATCCGAATCCCACTGTCCCTATCGCCGGGGCGCGCCATACGCGACTACTCCTTCTCCTCAGCGGCAAGGGCGATGTCCGTGACACCAGCCGAGCGTATTTCGTCCATCACGCGGACGATTCGCTCGATGGGCACGGTCCTGTCGGCGACGATGACGACCGCCAGGCCCGGCCGGTTTCGCAATTGGGTCTCGAGATGAGGGCGGATCGAGAACAGCCCGGTCTTCCGCCCGGCCAGGACGATTTCGCCGCTGCGATTGACCGCGATGGTGACACTCTCACGCGGCAGTGAATCGGCCGAACCTGCGCGGGGACGCTCGATCCCGATCCCCGTCTCAGCGACGAAACTGGTGGTTACGACGAAGAAGATCAACAGGATGAAGACCATGTCGATCAGCGGCGTCATCTGGATTTCCGCTCGCGTACTCCGAGATCGTCTGGAACGCACCGACTGGAACATAATCAGTCTCCCCTCGGTGCGGCGCCGTTGCGTGCGGCGTGGGCCAGGATGTCGATCTCGCTGCGGAGCAGACGCACCCGATCGCGCAGGATGTGATGGAAGAACAGCACGGGGACCGCCGTCCAGAGTCCGGCTTGCGTGGTCATCAGGGCCTGGCCGATCCCCCGGGCCAGCAGGCGCGGTTGACCCGTCCCGTGAATCTGGATGACGTCGAAACTGGCAAGCATGCCCAGCACCGTGCCCAGCAAGCCGAGCAGCGGGAGAATGGCCGCCAGCGCACCCAGTATCCAGAGGTTGTGCTCCAGACGTGTCGCCTGAGCCGCGGCGGCAAACTGTTCGGACCAGCCGGGGGACTCAGAGCCAACGGCGCTTCGTTCCATGGCGATCAGGTGACAACGCGTTCGCCACCAGGTGCGCAGCGCCAGGAACCACGCCAGGACCGAGCCGCCCGCAATGAAGAACATAACGGGACCGCCCCGGGCGAACAGATCAGTCAGCGGTTGTGCGACCATCGCGCTCTGGGCTCCTGTCCTCTGAGGTTGTCTCTTGCTGTTTGACGAGATTCGACAGTGTCGCGGCGAAACGTTCGGTGTCCCCGATGATGCTGTCCACCTTGCCCGAGAGAACGCTGTGGGCGAGCAGCCCTGGAATGGCGATCGCCAGTCCGGTCGCTGTGGTGATCAGCGCTTCGGAGATTCCGCCCGCCATCAGCCGGGGCTGGCCGCTGCCGACGACGGTGATGACATCGAAGGTCGCGATGATCCCCGTGACCGTGCCGAGTAGGCCCAGCATCGGCGCCAGCGACGATAGCAGCCGGATGGAGGGTAGGAAACGCTCGAGCTTGGGGAATTCGTGCAGAAGCGTCTCCTGGATCGCATCGTCAAGGGCTACGGGTGAACTGTGCCGGTGTGCCAAGCAGGTCTTGAGTGTCCGTGAGAGAACGCCTCCGGTCTTGTTGGCGAGCTGTTCGGCTTGTTCGAACTGTCCCTGACCGCAAAGGTCCAGCACACGTTCGCAGAACCGCAGCGAATGGCGACCTTCGCGCAGCAAGACGAACAGCCGGTCGCCGACGAGCAGGGCGAGCAACACCGCTACGAAGGCCAGCGGGATCATCACGATGCCCCCCGAACGCAACCGGTCGCTAAGCGTTCGATTCGAGAGGTTCGTGGTTGCTGTCATCTGGCCCGTGACATCGATCGGCGCCCAGATGGACGCGTCGCCAGTCCGGTTCGGGGCGACCGCCGCGATAATGGCGCGCCGCATGGCTGGGGATAGATCCTCATGCCATCGGAACCCAGCTTGCTCATAGGGGGCCGAGATGGCAATCGCCGTTTGCCCCGTGGTCGGGATATGGTAGGCGAACAGACTCTGCCCGACGCGCAACAGCCGAGCACGCTGCGGCTTGCCCTGCGCGTCAATGATGTCGGCCTCATACACGGCCTGCGTTCGTGCTTCGCGCAGGAACGACGAGATCAAAGATATCGTCGCGCTGACCGTTTCCTCGGGGGCATCGCTTCCTAGCAAGGTGTTCAGTTGCGACAGTTGTTGATCCTGTTCCGAACGACGTTCGGAGGTCGGCAACGTGCCGGAGAGTTGGTTTAGCTCGCGCTGTACATCCCGACAGATCGCTGCGATCTCAGCCCGCTCTTGTTGCCACTGCATCTGCTCAGTCCAGAGAGCTTCGCGTTGCTGTCGCAGCTGAGCCAACTCCCGTTGTTTCTCGGCGATGGCCAGCCGACGCTCGACCAACTCGTCTGCAAGGGCCCGGCACGTCGAACGCGCCTCGTTGAGTTGCTCCTCTCGAGCGGTTTCCTCTCGCTCAATACGTTCCGTCTCGTGCCGCACGTCTTCTCTGGTCTGCTCAATGGCTGTACGAATACGCTCCTCGAAATCGGTCGACTTCTCTGTCGCGCCGGCCGATCCGAGCAGGACCGTCACCAGCAGGCAGACGCCGACCGAGAGCGAGGCCCAGTATTGTTGGTGATTGGACCGCCGCGCCATCAGGGTGTCTTCCCTTCGGCAGGGGGCACGGTCACGGCGATTGGCAAAAGCACGAAGGCCGGGGCTTGACGCCGGTCGAGAATTTCGACAGCGCTGCGCACCTGGGCGGCCTGAGCCGGGTCCAGGATCGCTTGCCATGGGTCGGCGTCGAGTGTGGGCGTCCAGAGGGCGGTCTGTTGGCCATCCTCGGTTACATAGCCCAGCATCGACTGGCCCAGGCGGAAATAGCGAGCATACGGCGTGAGATTGCCCTCAACCGATGCCCTGTCACTGTAGGTTTCCGACGAACCGGCCAGCCGCAACTCTTCCTGGGTGTAGCTCCAGAGGCGTCCAAGCTGTCCGGCCGGTGAGGCGGACGTTCCGTTGGCGTCGGGTGAGGCCGCCTGTAATCGGGCGAGCCGTTCGGCTTGTCTGTACGGGATTCCTCTTGCGATCTGGTCTTTCTGTTGGGCGATGAAGGCGGCGGCCTCGGTTGCGATCGCCTGGCGAACCTGCATCCGCTCTGTCGCTTGGGCTGTGAGCGTCTGAAGTTCCTCGCTGTACTTGCGAATCTGTTCGTCCAGGTCCGCTTCTTGTTGGCGCACCTCGTCCAGTTGCGTCTGCAACAGGCGGGCGTTCTCACGCGATTGCTCGATGGCCGCGTCGTCCTGCGCCTTCTTCGCGTAGTATCCCTGTCGCACCGTGCGCAGGCGACCGACCAGTTCTTGGAGCGTATCCAGCAGTTCGGTCTGGTTCGCGGCAGGCTCGTTGGGCTCAGAAGCTGCGAAGGTCGGCCGGGCGAACAGGCAGACCATGACAACGCCGACGAACAGCACACTCAGTTGAAGCCATCGTTTTGCCATGGGCCTGCCTTCGATGCATGCCGGCGATCAGAACCGCTTGACGACGCCCGCGTACACCTGCGTGCCGTCGTGCGGATAGCCGGCTACGGTAGAGTACTCGTCGTCCGTGATGTTGTCCACCCGCACGAAGAACTCGGTGGTCGCGTCATAGTAATAGGTGACGACGCCGTTGATCTCGGTGAAGTCGCCCAGGGGGACCGGATTGGAGCCGCCCGGAAGGAATCGCTCATTCTCATATTCGTTGAGGTGGTTGGCGAAGAGCGCGACCTCGGTCTTGCCGGCCAGATAGGAAGCGCCGCCGCCCAGGACAAAGTTCGGGACTTCCTTGTCGTTCTCCCAATCGCCATTGCGGGTCCGCTTGGTTGCCATGGCGGTCGCGTTAAAGAAGAACTGGAAACCGTTCTCAAAACGCTGCGTCCGCAGGTCCAGTTCGACGCCGTAGTTCTCGCGATCGCCTTCCTCAAATACCGCATAGTGGACGCCATCGATCGGCACCCTTTCCTTACTCGTCAGAGCCGCGTTATCCTGGCGGACGAAGAAGCCGGTCAGGCTTGCCTCGCCGAATTGCTCGATCTTGCGCTTGAGGCCCAGATCGAACTTCAAGCGTTCCTCGCTGCCTGGTTGGGCGTAGACATCGGTAGTGATCTTGGTCAGCATGCCGGGCTGGCTCGAAAGCTCTCCCCAGGCGACGTTGCCGAAGAGCGAGAGGTCCGTGTTCAGTTCGTAGGACGCGCCCAGGTTGATCGTGTGTAGCGGATCGCCCCATTCGTCATCCAGTTTGACCGTTCTGAGTGGCCCGGGGCTGCCTTCAACGTTGAAGCCGCCGAATTCCTCGTAGTGCTCTCTCGTGTAGCGGTATCCAATACTGGTGTCGAGCCGGCCAAAGTCGTGATCGTCGGCGATGACGCCGGAGTAGGTGCGGATGTCGGCCGGGTTGCCCACGTAGAAACGCTTGCCCGTCGGGGTGATCCAGCGGTTGAACAGCCCCCCGAAGCGGAGCGTGTTGTCTTCGGTGAGTTTCAGAGTCTGCATGACGCTCGCGCCGTACTCGTAGTCCTCCTCCAGCCAGTCGGATCGCGTTGGCGGGGTTGCGGTTGGCTCGTACCGCTCGGCGTAGAAGCGCCGCCCTCCGTAGTTCGCGATGACCTCGGTGGCGCTCTCGCTGGTCGGTTCGTAGCGCAGCTTGGCGACGGTCAGATAGGTGCGCATCGGGTTGAACTCGTCCTGACGCGTCTGAAGCGCCGTACTGGCGGGCGCCTGGGCCAGTTGCAGTTCGCGGTCGCCCAGCAGACCGAAGTGGGACCAGGAGAAGGTCACATCGTCGGCCAGTTGGTACTCGAACCGTCCATAGAGGTTCGTGATGTTCTCGATGCCGTTCATGTTGGTCGGTCCATCGGTGTGATGGTAGCCTGCGCTGACGCCGTAATTGTACCCCACGCCGGCGTCGCCGTGTGTGACATGGCTGCGGAGCGTATCCCGCGAGCCATAGAGCCCTTCGAGCCGGGTCTCCCGCTCTTCGTAGGTGCGGGGCACCAGGTTGATCATGCCTGTCATGCCGCCGGGCCCTGAGAGCAGGGCGCTGCTGGAGCGCAACACTTCGATCCGATCGAAGTTGGCGGCGCTGAGGTAGTAGTTGATCTCGTGGAACTCGCGGAACCAGGCGCCGTCGATCAGGTAGCCCGGATAGGGGTAACGCTGGCCCCGGACAGAGTAGAAACTCTTGACCTTGCGGCCCCTCGTTTCCGTCCAGGCGCCGGGGACGTACTTCATCGCATCAACCACGGAAAAGGCGTGCATGTCCTCGATCTCTTTGCGGCCGACCACGCTCGTGGCGGTCTCCAGACCGGGCGATTCCGTGTAAGGCCGCGCCACCAGATCCCGCTCGGGAAGCGTGGTATAGTCTGCTTCGGCCGGAGCGCTGACGGTCATATCCGGCAAGGTGTGTTCTGCCGATTCATCGGGCAAGTTCGGCTCGGCCGCCAGGGCGCCGGCAGCAAGAAACACGCACAAAACCACACACGCACGGACTATCTGAATCCTCTCCACACCATACCCTTTCCTAGAATGCACCACTGTCGCCGCCCGATATGCCGGAGTTCCCCTCATACTGGGCGCAGATTCGATCGAATCTCACTGCTTATAATCGAATCGTGATTGGACCACAATAGTCCAAGTGACGTGGATCCCGGTTATTCTACGTCTTCTCTCGGATTACTTGGTTGGGAGGGGAACTCCCCCCAGAGGCAATGGTCGTTGCGATGCCGCTGGGCCTCGGTATAATGAGCGGCTATGCTGCGATTGAACACAATTCGAGTGACGGTTGTCCGGGCGGCGGCGCCGGGGGAACCGAGGAAGGGAGAAGTGACATGTTAAGATTCCTAACAATCGCGATTCTAGCATTGTGTGTGGCCGGCCCGGCCCGGGCGGATGAGGTCAAACCCGTCTATCCCGGGCGCGACTGGGCGAGGAAGAGCCCGGCGCAGGTCGGGATGGATGCGGGCCAGCTCAAGGTGTTCAGCGACTTCGCCGGCGGGTTCGGGTGCATTGTGCGGCATGGGTACATGGTCCACACCTGGGGCGACCCGGCCCGTCGGATGGACATCGCCTCGGCGGTCAAGCCGCTCTATGCCCATTTTCTTTTCAAGGCGGTCGAAGAAGGGCGGATCGCGAGCTTCGACGAGCCGGTCGGCAAGTGGGAGCCCCGGCTGAAGGAGATCAACGCGAAGCTGAACCACAAGGACGCCCGCATGACGTGGCGCCACATAGCCAACCAGATTTCGTGTTATGGGCTGGTTGAAGAACCGGGCACGGCCTACGCCTACAACGACTGGCAGATGGCGCTGCTGTTCGATACGCTCTTCACGAAGGTCTACGGCGCTACGCACGACGAGATCGACAGAACCGTCCTGCGCGCGCAACTGACCGATCTGATCGGGTGTCAGGACAACCCGACTTTCAGGGCGTTCGGCACCGGGGACCGGGCGGGGCGGATGGCGATCTCGCCGCGCGACTTCGCTCGCTTCGGACTGCTCTATCTACGCCAGGGCAAGTGGAAAGACAAGCAACTGATCAGCCCCGAGATGGCGCGCATGGCGGTGGGCAATCCTGTTCCCATCTCGATCCCACGGGCGGGCAACAAGGCGGCCGAGATGATCCCGGGCCAGCGATCCATCGGTTCGCGGCGCATCCCCGACAATCAGACCGATCACATGGGCAGCTATAGCTGGCTGTGGTGGATCAACGGGATCGACAGAGCAGGCAAGCGGCACTGGCCTGACGTTCCCGTGAATGCCTTCGGTTGCTTCGGGCACGGCGGCAGACGAGCCGTGGTGATGATCCCCGAACTGGACTTGATTGTCAGTTGGAACAACACCCGCATCGAAGGGAGCGAGATGGAGAATAGGGCTCTGAAGCTCGCCCAATCGGCAATTGTTGGATACGATCCCGGGGCCGGCCGTGTGGTCGTGGACCCGGCCTGCGCCCAGTGGCCCAGCGGCGGGATCGGCAAGACCCTGTTCATGTGCGGCCCGGGCGACCCGGAAGGGTTCCTCTATCGTGGGACGCTGAACGAAGACGGCACTCGAACCGGCGACCAAATGGCACTGATCGAGAAGCTCAAAGGGACCGGCGCCAACTGCATCTACCTCCAGGCCGTCCGCTCGCACGGCGGCGACGGGGAGGCGACGCACAATCCCTTCATCGACCATGATCCCGCCAAGGGTTTCAACGAGAGAGTGCTCGACCAGTGGGACGAATGGTTCACGGAGATGGATCGCAACGGTATCGTGATCTACCTGTTCGTCTACGACGACAGCACACGGATCTGGAACACGGGAGATGCCGTCGAGGAACCCGAGCGGCGGTTCATCGAGACGCTGGTGAATCGGTTCGAGCATCATAGGCATCTGATCTGGTGTGTGGCCGAGGAATACGCCGAGCGCCTCAGCCCTGATCGGGTCCGGCGAATCGCGGCGGTGATCAAGGCGGCCGACGACTACCACCACCCCGTGGCGGTCCACTTGAACCATGGGCTGGACTTCTCGGCATTCGCCGACGATGCGGATATCGATCAGTTCGCGATCCAGTACAACGTCAAGACGGCCGAGGAACTCCACGCCGGGGTGGTGAAAGCGTGGCGCCAGGCCCAGGGTCGCTACAGTCTGAATCTGTCCGAGGCGGCGGACTGGGGAAGCGGCGCCGAGTCACGCCGGAAGTTCTGGGCATGCGCGATGGGCGGCGCCCATGTCATGGCGTTGGGGATGGACATCGCCGGCACGCCAACGCAGGATCTGAAAGACTGCGGTTATCTGGTGAGTTTCTTCGAGAGTGTTTCGCTACCGGGCATGGCGCCACACGACGAACTGGCCCATGCCGGTACGGACTATGTCCTCGCCAAACCTGGAGATCGCTATGTCGCCTACGTCTCTGAAGCGGCCGGGCAGATCGGACTCAAGGGCATGACGGCGGGACGATACGCATTCGATTGGTGCGACTGCGTTAGTGGGAAGCGCGTTATGCTGACTTCTCTAACTGTCGCTGAGGGCGACCAGAGTTGGAAGATCCCGGCCGGCTTTGGTGGGGAAGTGGCGGTGCATGTCCGCCGGTTGAACGACTGAGATTAAGATAGGTCTGAAGGGTGCGTATTTTGAGCAACGAGAACGCGACATATACGATTAAGGATGTCCTGAGGATCGAGGTGGCGCCGGCGCTGGGTTGCACCGAGCCGGCGGCGGTCGCCCTGTGTACGGCGGCTGCGGCCTCGCTTCTGAAAGACAGGACACTTGAGTCGATCGAATTATGGCTCAGCTCGAATATCTATAAGAACGCGTTCGCGGTCGTGATTCCCGGCACCGACGAAGCGGTGGGGATCGAACTGGCGGCCGCGTTGGGCTATACCTGCGGCGACCCGGCGCTGAAGCTGGAGGTCCTAACGCCGATCGACGGCGACGCCACCAAGCAGGCGCGCGACCTCGTCGAGGCCGGTTGTGTCAAGGTTAACTTGCTTAAGGATACATCCGGAATCTACGTTCGGGCACGGTTGCAGGGGGATGGCGAGACCGCCGAGGCGGTGATCGAAGAGACGCACGACAACCTCACTTCGCTGCGCTACAACGACGAGGCGGTGACACAGCATCCTCTGCTCTCCGGTTTCGGGGCGAGCCAGAACGCCGTGCACGAACTGGAGGAGTTCCTCAAAGGGCAGACCCTCGTGCAACTGCTGGCGCTGGTCGAGAACATGGATGCCGAGGATTTCGATTTCGTACGCCAGGGCGTTGCGTACAACGTTGATCTGGCCAAGCACGGCCTGGCTTTCGGCAGTGGGCTTGGCGTTGGCAAGACGCTGGAGCGTCTGGCCCGCGAGAAGCTCCTCCAACGCGACATGATGCTGGCCGCCCGTATCCTGACTTCCTCGGCCTGCGACGCCCGCATGTCGGGGGTCAAACTGCCGGCGATGAGTTCGGGCGGCAGCGGCAATCACGGCCTCACGGCGATCCTGCCCATCTGGGCGGTCAAGGACTTCGTAGACGGGGTGGACGAAAAGGACGTGTTGAAGGCGATCGGCCTTAGCCACGTTGTCACGGCGTATATCAAGTCGCACACAGGTCGGCTCTCGGCGGTCTGTGGGTGTTCCGTGGCGGCCGGGGCCGGCGCGACCGCCGGCGTGACGTACCTGCTGGGCGGCAATGTCCACCATATCGCCAGCGCGATCAAGAACCTGATCGTCGATCTGGCCGGCGTGATCTGCGACGGGGCCAAGGTCAGTTGTTCGTTCAAGCTGGCCACCGCGGCCGGCACGGCGGTTCAGTCGGCCCTCTTCGCCTTGCACGGGATCAGCGTCGCGGCCAGCGACGGTATCATCGGGCTGACCCCGGAGCAGACGATGCGAAATATGGGCCAGATCAGCACCGAGGGGATGATCGAGACGGACCGGACCATACTCAGCATTCTCATGGATAAGCGATTCAATCAGTAGATGCCAGGAGGATTCCCATGTCACAGCAGCCCTTGAATCGACGTCGCTTTCTCACGAGTACGGCGGCGCTCGGCGCGGTTACCTTTGTCCCTCGGCACGTCCTGGGCGGCGCCGGACACGCGGCGCCCAGCAGCAAACTGAATATTGCCGGCATCGGGGTCGGCGGAATGGGAGCGGGCAACCTCCGACAGCTTGAGAGCGAGAACATTGTCGCGCTGTGTGATGTAGACCACCAATATGCGGCGGGGACGTTCAAGCGGTATCCGCAGGCGAAGACCTACGTCGACTATCGTGAGATGCTGGAGACCCAGACGGATATCGACGCGGTGATGATCGCGACGTCCGACCATACGCACGCGGTGATCTCGATGGAGGCGATGCGGCGTGGCAAGCACGTTTACTGCCAAAAACCTCTGACGCACGACGTCTACGAGGCCCGCATGCTGGCGCGGGCAGCCCAGAAGTACGGCGTGACGACACAGATGGGCAACCAGGGACACTCGATGGAGAGCATTCGTTTGCTCTGTGAATGGATCTGGGATGGCGCTATCGGCGAGGTGCGGGAGGTGGACGCCTGGTGCAGTCTGTCCTATTATCCGTTTGGGCACGCCAGTTGGAGTTCCAAGTGGAGCCGCCGGCCCGAGGAGGAGCCGCCTGTGCCGGAGAAGCTCGATTGGGACCTCTGGCTCGGCCCGGCCTCGCATCGACCGTACCACCCGGCCTATCACCCACGCGTCTGGCGATGCTGGTTGGACTTCGGATGTGGGATGATGGGCGACCGAGGGGCCCACACTCTGGACCCCGCCGTCTGGGCGCTGAAGTTGAGGCACCCTGACAGCATCGAAGCAACCTCCATGGGGCGCAATCCCGATACGCATCCGCTGGCGTCGGTGGTGACGTATCAGTTCCCGGCGCGGGGTGAGATGCCGCCGGTGAAGCTGACCTGGTACGAGGGTATGCGGGCGCCGCGACCGGCGGAACTGGAGGATGGTCGACAGATGGGGCATCCCGAGGGTGGGATCTTGTTCAAGGGCAGCAGAGGAACGCTGATGGCGGGCGTCTACGGGGAAGGGGCTCGCTTGATTCCCGAAACCAAGATGAGAGCCTACAAGAGGCCGGCTAAGACGCTGGCGCGTGTGAAGGGTTCACACGAGCAGGATTGGGTGCGGGCCTGCAAGCGGGGCGAGCCGGCCGGGTCACATTTTGGATATTCGGGACCGCTCACGGAGATCTGCCTGTTGGGCAACGTGGCGCAGCGCGCCGACGCTCGCATCGAATGGGACGGCGACGCGATGAAGGTCACCAACCTGCCCGAGGCGAATCAGTATGTTCGCACGCCGTACCGCGAAGGCTGGAGTCTGTAGCTCGTCCCTACGTTCATGTGAAAGACGCTCATGCGAGAAGAGAATCTCGGTCGGTCGACGGCGCTGGAATACCGGAAGCGCGCGTGCCAGGCGATGGACTTCATTAGTCGGAATCTGGACCGGGATCTCTCTCTGGAAGAGATTGCCGAGGCCGGCTCCTTCTCCATGTTTCACTTCCACCGGATCTTCAAGGCGGTGGTCGGCGAGACCGTCGCCGGCTTCACTCGGAGACTGCGACTGGAATCGGCGGCCAACCGGCTCTTGTCGCCTCCAGAGGATAGCGTTACGAAGATCGCCATGGATTGCGGGTTCTCCAGTTCGCAGAACTTCGCCAAGGCGTTCCGTCAGCATTTCGGCATGACACCTTCGGCCTTCCGAAAGAGCAAGAAAGGAAACAAAGTCAGCAAGGGAGGAAACGCGTTGTCGCTCCAGACGGGCTATGATTCTGACACTGCATTCATGAATCTGTCACATACTGAAAGGAGATCGACGGTGAACGCAGAAGTCAGAGAACTGCCGGATTACAACGTCGCCTACGTCCGCAAGATGGGGCCCTACGGGAAAGAGACCTGTGAGGCGGCGTTCAAGGAGCTGATGGGGTGGGCCGGACCACGGGGGCATCTAAGTTCCGGAGTGTTGCTGGGTGTCTGTTGGGATAACCCTGATGTCACTCCGCCGGAGAAGTGTCGCGTGGACGCCTGTGTCAGCGTGCCCGACGGCACTGTCCCTGAAGGGCAGGTGGGCATTCAGACGATCAGCGGAGGTCCCTACGCGGTATGTCACTTCGAGATTCAGACCGACAATTTCACGCAGGCCTGGGAAGATGCGTTCGCCTGGCTCGTTGACAGTGGACATCAGTGTGACAACAGGCCTTGTTACGAACGCTACCACACCAACGCCGCCGAGCATCCCGAAGGCAAGTGGGTCTTCGATATTTGTATCCCGGTGAAACGAACGGGATGAGTCTCTCGGTCGTGCCGCCGGCGCGGCCATTCCATTCGCTTGACGGAACCGCCGTCCGCCTCACGGGCGTCTCTTGCGAGGCGGATGGCGCTACGGCTCAACGTTCTCCTGTGGGGCTTGCCTTGGGATCGAGCAAGACTGGGCCGGGCAGGGCCTTCCAGACCTGACAAAGGGGGCTGGCGGTGCGCTTCCAGCCCTCGAGGTCCCAAGACGGTCGCGTCGAGTAGCGGCGCTGACCTGAAACTGCGTGATGGTATTCGAAGAGCCCCACAATGCAACGATTGTCCCTGACCGCCGGTGTCGCCGGCAATGCGAGAAACAGCGGTGACACGCCGGCGGGGGGGCGTTCCGGGGTCAGTGCAACGATCCCATCGGTTTCACAGGCGTAGATCGGTACGAGATTCCCGTCGGTTCGATGTGGGTCGACGGCGTAGAAGGGAATGGATTCGATTGCATCCCATGCGTCCGCCTCTTCCAGGCCGTCTCGCAGTCGATAGTTTCGTCGGGAATCGTCTGTCTTCGTTTCATAGACGGGGGCGGGCAGCACGAGTCGCGGATCGTCCAGGTTGAGCCGATACATGATCTGGTTATAGTCGTAGCGGGGTGTTGCTCGGTCGGGATCGCGCGAGAAACTGGTGCAATACGTGCCTTCGAAGTAGATCAGACGTCCGCCGTCCTGAGCGAAGTATGGATGCTGGGATGGATTGTAGAAGGAGTACGCATCGTGGGTCACCACCTTTCGTGCGTAGGTCCAGGGCCCGGCGGGCGTATCGCCCTCGGCGTACCAGACTTCGCCCAGGTGCGACGTCTCGCCTGAGGACTCCACCACGACCATGACCCAGCGCTGCCGATAGGTGTTGAAATACACGCTGCCGCCGTGCGGCGAGAGACGTTTGCCCGACTCGATGTCGACCAGGTGCGTCTTCTCCTTTTCCTTAGCCAGCGCCTTGATGACGGCGCTCTTGGTGGAGCTGTCGTGGCCCATCAGTTCTCCGAAGGCGATCCAGCGACAGGGCCCGCGCGATTCCAGCGTCCCCGGTTGCAGAGCCGTCAGCGCTTCATAGCGGTTGGGGTCCATGACGCTGTTCCAGTCAGCTCGAACGCGCATGCGGACCGTCAGAGGGAACTGCGTGGCGAAGTAGTGGTATTCGCGACCATTCTCTGTCACGGCCAGGGCGTGCCCCGAGTCGGTGTAGGGCAACAGATCCGCATCGGATCGTACGACGGGTTCAAAGGACTCGGTTTCGTCGTTGAACACCATCAGGCCGCGTTCGTGAGCCGTGCCCAGATCCTTCATGCGCGCGTACTTGGCGACCAGGCGCTCTCGTCCCTTCTGGTCTTTGACGGTCAGCAGCCCATCGAGCCAGACGAGGCCCTTCTCCTTCATCTTGGCGATCGGTCGGCTGAAGCCATTCCTGCTAACGTAGTACTCCAGGTCGACGCCCACCGCCGGGTCCAGTCCGCCGCGGGAGGAGAGATCCGAAAGCGCCCCGGCCGTGGCGAAGTGCCCGAGCGGATAGGAGGGGCGGTTCGTGTCGCCCCAGAGCCAGAAGAGCCGGTCCCGGTAGATGCAGGTGTAGACCGAGTCCAGACCCGAGACCTGGGCGTTGAGGGTTGGATGCCGTAAGGGGGCTGACCGACCGGTCAGGATGCTGTCGCGGTAGATCCCCTGGCCCGTGACGCGGTAGAGTCGCTCAGCGATGTTCAGACGTTTGACCTTGAGGGTCGCTATCGTTCCGGGCGTGGTTTTCAGTCGTTTGCCTCGGTATCCGAATCCGTCCTTGGGAAACTCGTATCCATGGCTGGCGACGTGGAAGAAGACCTCTCTATCCATCAGCCCCGGCTCGCGGAACGCGCCGATCCCAGCACTGTCCGTG
>JANQFY010000125.1 GCA_028277585.1 Sedimentisphaerales bacterium | reverse complement strand
GTTTGAGCGTGGCGTCCTGGAACATCCCGTCGCCCATGTTCTGATAGAGGGTCGCCAGTTCCTGCTGGTACGAGGTTACGTGGAAGTCGAGAAGCCCATCGTTGTTGAAGTCGCCGCACTCGACGCCCATGCTGCCGTGTTCGAGCCCGCCGAAATCGAAGGCGACGCCGGCCCAGAGGGCGACTTCCTCGAACCGCGCCGCGCCGTCGTTCTGGAACAGGAAATTGGCCTCGACATCATTGCCGACGAAGATATCGGTATCGCCGTCGTTGTCGTAATCGGCGCACACGGTTCCCATGCCGGGCCCGGCGTGGCGGCCGATGCCCGATTCCTTCGAGATGTCCGTGAACGTTCCGTCCCCATTGTTGCGATAGAGTGTGTCGGGATCGCTCGAATAATTCCTCGGGCTTGGGTACACCGAGTGCCCCATGCGGGTGTAGCGCACGTTCTGCTCATAAGAAAACTTGACGTAGTTCGAGACAAACAGGTCCAGGTCGCCATCGCCGTCGGCGTCGAGGAAGTTCGCGCCGGCGCCGACGCGCTGCCCGTTGGCCACGCCGGCCGGGGCGGTCACGTCGCTGAAGGTCCCGTCTCCGTTGTTGCGATACAGCACGTTGGGTCCGAAGTTGTTCAGGTAGAGATCGAGGTCGCCGTCGTTGTCATAATCGCCTATGGTGACGCCCAAGCCATGTCCGGCGTCTCCCACACCGGCCGCTTCGGTGACATCGGTGAACCGCCAGTTCCCGTCGTTGCGGTAGAGAGCGTTCCGCGGGATCGGACGCACGTCAGGTTGGCGCAGGGCGGCGCCGTTGAGGAAGTAGATGTCGATATCCCCATCGCGATCGTAATCGAACAGCGCCAGGCCGGCGCTGACGTACTCGACGATGTAGTACTTCCCCGAACTGCCATCGGTATGCTTGAACGAGATTCCCGTGTCGGTCGTGACATCGGTGAAGCGAATCGATGTCGCGCCGGCGCGGTGCAGCGCGAGGACGCTGAGCAACGCCCATCCCAGAAACCAGCGATATCGGTTATTCCTCAGCGATGCCATGCCGCGTTTCGTCCTCATCTCGTCTGTCCCTGAAGGTTGCGACAGGCCGTCTGGTAGCGCCGGTTCCCCGGCTCCAACTCGGCGGCGCGTCGATAGGCGGCCAGCGCCGCGGCTCGATCGCCCTGGCGCTGTCGGGCGGCGCCCAACACGAAGAAGCTCGCCGCGTTCGGTTGCAGCCGCACAGCCGTCTCGGCGTGAGCGACCGCCTGGTCGGCGTCTCGGCCGGTCTCGAGGTACAACCGCGCGAGCGTACGGTAATTGGCGGGGCGTTTCGGGTCCAGGGCGTTGGCTCCCACGAGGGCGTCGATCGCGGCGTCGTACTGCTTCAGGCGGGCGTGGAACACCCCGGCGTTGACGAGGTAGTCCGCGTTGTCCGGCTCGAGCTGAGCCAGTTGCTCGCACATCGCGATGGCCCGGTCAATTCGGTTCGTGCGCTGATAGAGTTGGCCCAGATCCTGACGGCACAGCAACTGTTTGGTGTCCAAATGAGCGGCCCGCAGCCAAAGTCGTTCGGCGTTTTCCAGATCGTTGTGTCGGGCGTAGATGCGTCCCATCTCGGTGAACGTCTCGGCGATGGTCTTCCGCGTGACGCCCACATCGTCATACGCATCGCGGCGATTGTGGTCCACCTGGACATCGGCGGCCTTGAGCCGTCGGAACTCGGTCATCCATCGCTGGGATTGCTCCTTCTCGCCGATGGCGCGATAGACGACCGACAGGCCGTAACAAGCCTTGGTGGCGTTCGGGTCGATCTGCACGGCGGCCTGGAAGCTCTCGATGGCGCGGTCGTAGTCCTCGAGCATGCGGTGCACCTCGCCCAGCATCGTGTGGGACAGACTCGCCTTGGGATTGATCTCGATCTCCCGGGCAAGCGCCTCGGCCGCTTCAGCCAGGCGACCGGCTCCCATCAGCGCCATGGCGAGCTGGTGATGGACGCCCGGCGCGCCCGGGGCGATCTCCAGCACCCTTTGCCATAGTCGGGCCGCTTCGTCATTTTCCTCCTTCAGAAACGCCACCTTCGCCATGGCGTCGTAGGCCGCCGCGTTGCCGGGCTCCAGGGCGACCACCTGACGCCAATACGATACGGCCTGTGTGCGATCACCCTGGTTGTTGTAGATGTGTCCCAGTGCGTTCAGCACGCGTGGGTTGGAGGGGAAGGTCTCCAGCAGCCGATGCGCCTGGGCCAACTCCTCCGCCTGCAGCGCGGCGACCGTTTCCGGCGACTCTGCTTCTGAGTCGTCTGCGCTCGTCGTCGAAACAGAGACGTTCGCCGGCGCCTTCTCCGACGGCGCATTCGAATCATTCGAAGCCGATTGGTCGCGACAGCCGAGCGCTGCGACGATCAGCACGATCGTCAAACTCGCCGCGAGGGACGACACTTTCGCGCGGGCGGCCTTCTCTTCTGTTGATGGTTCATAGCCCATGGTTTTGCGCATCATCACAACCAGATTTCGACGGCGCCCCCGAAAACAAGCGGTGCCCTTCTTTCAGTCTGGAAGGACTATACCACCGAAGCGGTTGTTGAACAACGTTCTCCTCAGTCGAGTTGCGTCGGTGGTGTCCAAGGTATTGCGTCACCGAGAGCAGGTGCATGAATCGCCCCGATCATTGGAATTAACGACACCAATTACGCAGTCACCACAATTGACGCGGCGCGATTATCTTCTACAATGAGGGCCAGTCGCTCAAGGAAGGGCCACGGGCACCGTTGCGGAAGAATGGAGTCTTCTTCCCCCGGGTGATAAACAGGAGGAGGCGGTGTCCGCCTTTTTTTGCTCCACAGTGAGGAGTGTGTCCGCCGTGTGTGAACGAACCGGTGATGAGAAAGGGCGGTGGGTCCAGCACTACGCCGATCGCCTGCTGCAGCAGTGGCGCCGCAGTGACAGCCCCTTCGGCGTTTCCCCGGAATACCTCCAACACATCGAGCGCGATCTGTCGCGGCGCTACGATCAACCCCTGATGAAAGTGTTCATCGAAGAGACCTATTGACGGTATCGACGGGTCGGTTGTAGCGGTTGTAGCAATGGTAAGGCGGCCGGGCCCGCCGGAAGGCCTCGATTGGAACTTTTCCTGTCCACAATGGAGCTTGACTTGCCCCCACTGAAGTGCTACGCTGGTAGATAGGCCCGGTGCCGCATTGTGCGACGCAACGAGGGAAAGGGCCGGATAGCGGAGTGAGGGTATGTTGGTTCTATCGCGTACAGCCGAACAGACCATCATGATCGGCGACAACATCGAGGTCAAGGTGGTCGGCATCCAAGGGGGAAAGGTCAGGCTGGGCATCACGGCTCCCCGAAGCGTCCCCGTCCATCGGCGTGAGGTCTACGACCGCATCAGCCGAGAAGGGCAGACGAAGAAGCGAGCCAAGCAGACGGGCCCGCACGCGGCGTAGTGCTTCTGCGTGTTGGCGGCACAGCCACCGCGAGGTGTGTCTCCCTGTCTCGATTAACGGGAGAGTTCCATCTCGCGGATGTGTTGCGCGCCTCGCACCATCGCCAGGTAGTTCTCGACGGGGACATAGTCAGGGATCGAATTGCCCGATCCCAGCGCATAGCCCTGGGCGCTGCGACGATACTGACGGCCCAGTGTCACGACCTGTTCGAAGACCTCCTCGGCCGAACAGCGGCACAAGAGGTCCATGTCGAATCCGCCGAGCAGACCGATGCGTTGCCCGTATTCATCGATCCATCGAGTGAACGGCGCGACGGCGTCTTCGTTGGAGTGCTTGGCGTCGATGCCCAGGTCGATGACGTCGTCCATGATTTCGAAGATGCAGCCGCATGAGTGCCAGAGGAACGGCGCGCCGGCCTGGTGAACGGCGCGGATGATGCGCTGGTATTGCGGTGCGATGTGCTCGCGCACCGTCGCCGGATGGGTCAGCAGAGACGAACGAAAGCCCAGGTCGTCACCGAATCGACAGGCGGCAAATGCGCCCGCGTATCGCCTGAGGAACTCGGTCCAGATCTCCAGCATGAGGTCTCCGATCGCGACGAAGATCTCGGCGTAGAGGTCGGGATCGTCGGCCGCCATGAAGGGCAGGTACTCCAGCCCCGCCAGGTCCTCGCTGATTTCGAACACGCCGTTGCCCACGCCCCCGACAGCTTTCATGCCGGCCGGCAAGGCCCGAACGAGCGCGTCGAACTTCGGAGCGGCGACCCGCCAGTAGCGGCTGGGAAGCTCGCGCCAGGGATACCGCTCGAAGTCGGCGCGACTCTGGATGGGGCCCGGTCTGCCGCCGCTCAGGGCGCCGCTGTCGGGCAGGATCTCGGTGATGCAGACCTCGAAGGAGACCACATCGTAGGTCATCTCCTTGAAGAAGCGACAGTAGCAGCGAAAGAACTCGTCCACCTCGCGCGGATCCCCCTGGTAGAGTTCGGCAAACGGGCTCTCCAGGATGGACTCCATCACGCCCGGACTGATGATATGCTCGTAGAGAGGCAATCGAGCGGGGCGGCGATTGTGCATCACGTCGAGGAAGTGTCTGTAGTCGGGCTGGAAATCCATCTGGTGTCTACAGACTCCCCTGGGCCGTTGTTCAGTAGACGCTCGGCGTTTCTTCGACGTCGATGTCCGCGGCCAAACCTCTGATCAGGGCGCAGTAGTCCTGCGCCTCGGCCACCTCAGGGTACGACGTGCGCGGGGCATTCGCAAGGTCCATGACGTCAAGCGACCAGTATCGATCCGTGCCGGCGACGGCTGCTCCGATGGCTTCGACGAGGTACTTCGCGTTCGTTCGCCCGTTGGCGAATTCGCGGTAGACCGGCACGTACTCATGGCCGGCCAGGAACTGCTGTTCGATCGTCAAGGGCGCGCCGCGCACTTCGCCGAGCAGGCCGCCGGCTACGAGGCCGGCATAGCGAAACGTCGCGGTAACCGTGTGCGTACCGGCCGGGAGGTGGTACTCGCGCACCCCGTCGCGCCCGATACAGGAAGGACGCACGTTGCGCCCGTTGACGCGGAGGATCCTCAATTCAGGGGTGTTGACCACCAACAGCGCGCGGGTCGCCTGAAACGTAGGCGATTGCCAGGGACCTTCGGGCGTGCAGTAGCTCCCACAGCGCGAACAGCACCCGGCGCCAGCCAGCGAAATGCACAAGAACAGGACATACAAATGACGTGAACGACCTGACATAACCCTACCTCCATATAGAGCTACACGGTTCATCAATCCCTCGCACCGAAACCGATCGCAGCGACGAGCCGCGCCGCCGATGCTTCCAGAAACTAGCGCCGCCATTGTAGGTGCGACAGGGGACTTTGTCTACCTATTTTGACAGGGCGGGGATAAAATACGTATTTCCCACAAGAGGCAGAATTGAGGGTGGGCATTCTTGTAAAGGACTATACGAAAGAGGTTTAGTCTTGATCCGGGGCCGGGGGTTCTTCCGCCTCCTCGCTCTTGGGAACCACGGCGTTCTGCTGAGCTTTTTGCATCAGCAGATCGACCCAATCCTCGAAAAACAGCGGATACAAATGCAGCTTCTCCGTCGCCAGTTGCAGTCCTTCGAACGAGGTCCACGCTTTCAACTGCTTCTCACGATTGGGGAATTGCTCGGTGAAACGCTTCTTGTAGAGGTTCCGCAGCACCTTGCTTCGCTTCTTGCGGGTCTCTTCGTCCTTGCCCGTAGCGCGGAAGAACCGGCGGATCGCCGCGACGGTCGTCTCCTCGCCGTTTTGGAAGTAGGGGACCAGCCGCTGGGGCACACTGCCGCGCACGATGAACTCATCGTCAATTGCCTGCATCTCCAACTCGCCCGGCTGATAGTGCAACAGCGGGTCGAAGAAGAAGACCGCCGGGTGGTAGTCCACGCGGTGGGCGCCCAGGTAGATGGTGAAGACGTCGAGACCGCGCCCGTTCTGGAACAGCATTGGCGGACCATCGCCGATCAGGATCGTGTAGCAGAGCTTGTTGAAGTCTTTGCGATTGAAACCCGTGATGTCGCGCAGCGCCCGGCGCAGCTTGGGCAAGGTCGCCCGCCGCACGTCGTAAACGAGCAGCCGGGCCCGCGTCGTCGCCTGCGCCATTTCCCGCAGTTCCTCGACCGCCGCGTCGATCTCCTGGGCCCGCGGACGTTTGATGCGATAGCCTTTGAGCCGGGAATCGCCCCGGATGCGCCGGTAGACGTCGTTCGTCAGTACCGGATCCACGCTGATGATATAGATATCGTTCCGCCGCGCCTTATGGCTTAGGATGTCGTGCTTCTCATCAATGAGTGTTTGTCTTTCGACCACCCGTCAAAGGCCTTTCACTTTTCCCGACCGACAATCTCCCAAGGTTTATACGCCGGCGCGATGGGTCCTGTTCGTTGGCGGCGGGAGGGAGCCGGCTAATTGCGACTGGGCTTTTCTCCGCCGACTTGCGGCGACGCTTTCATCGACAGGCTGATCCGCCGCTTGGCCAGATCGACGTCGAGGACCGTCACGTTGACCTTCTGATGGACCTTGACGATCTCGCCCGGGTCCTTCACGAAGCGATCGGCCAACTGACTGATGTGCACCAGTCCGTCCTGGTGGACGCCGATGTCGACGAACGCCCCGAAGGCGGTCACGTTTGTCACGATGCCGGGCAATTGCATGCCCGCCCGGACGCCCTCGATCTTGTTGACCCCGTCGGCGAAGCTGAAGATCTCAAACTGCTCGCGCGGGTCGCGGCCGGGCTTGGTCAATTCCTGCATGATGTCGTTCAACGTGGGCAACCCAACCGTGTCGGTGACATAGTCCTGCAGGCGGATTCGCCCGCGCAGGGCGGTGTCCTTCATCAAATCGCCCACGGCGCAGCCCAGGTTGGACGCGATGGCGTCCAAC
>JANQFY010000109.1 GCA_028277585.1 Sedimentisphaerales bacterium | reverse complement strand
CGGGACCGCCGTGACATCGATGTACCCGATGATCTCGCGGACCTTGAGGATCTCCAGACCGTACTCCTCGTTCGCCAGCGCGAAGGTCAGGTACTTGCCCTCCCTCTCCAGCACCGCGCCGGGCGAATCCTGTCGCTGCATCGTTGTTGCCGTCATACTCGAACCTCCTAATCCAATGCTTCAACACCATCCCGGCGCATCTCGCCCCCGGACCATGAACGCGCACGCGCGTAGAGGTAGCCACGTCTCACCAATAGTGGTGTCCGCGTTGCAGACGTCCTCCGCATTCCAGACGAAGGCCGCTCGATCTGGGGAGCACCGGAAAACCCATTTGACATTGCAGCTGCGTTGTCGACAGACCTACTATCGTCCCATGCGCACAGCGCAATAACCGGCGAAACGGGAGACCTCCCCAGGAATACCCCTGGGCTGGCAGGCATACCGAGCATTTCACTCATGTCCCCCTAGCCTCTGCCCCAATGTCACCGTGTCAACACGCAAGGGGCTCGGCCCCCGCAGCCCCACGTTGATTCGTTGGCTGGATCTTACATCCCTACGTCTGTGTCGGATTCCAGACATGGAAGCGCCACCGATACCCGGCCGTAGACCAAACCGAGACGCGGCACTGTCAGATGGAGAGTTGAACGCCTTCAAGAGTAGGGAATGCGTCGCTCCCCAGCAGTCGCGAGAAGACTGCTGGGGAGCAACGGCGTCACTGAATCTAGCTGTTGAAATCATCGAAACCAGAGTCGTCGAACGGAATCGCATCTTCCGAAGCGCTCTTGACCGTCACGTGCGACGGCTTGCAGCTCTTGGGCGAACCGTCAGCAATGGCATGGAACGCCTGGTCGGACCGTCCGAAACGCCCCTTCGTCTGAGTCGCACTCGAGCGCTTCTTTCTATGCGTCCCGGCGGCGCCGCCGACTAACGTCACCAGTTGGGTCACCACCTCGTTCATCGACTCGGCCTGAGCGCTCAGTTCTTCGGACGCACTGGCGGATTCCTCGGCGTTGGCCGCGTTCTGCTGCGTGACCTTGTCCATCTGGGCGACGGCCGTGTTGACCTGATCGATGCCCTGGGCCTGCTCCTGACTGGCCGCGGCGATTTCGCTGACCAGATCCGTCGTCTTGCCCACGCTCTGGACGATCTCGTCCAGGACCTTGCCCACTTCCTGGGCAATGTCGACGCCGTTGTTGGCGTTCTTGACCGATTCTTCGATCAAGCTGGAGGTGTTCTTGGCCGCTTCAGCCGAACGCATCGCCAGGTTGCGAACCTCCTCAGCCACCACGGCAAAGCCCTTGCCGGCCTCGCCCGCCCGGGCCGCCTCGACGGCGGCGTTCAGAGCCAGTAGATTCGTCTGGAACGCGATTTCGTCGATCACCTTGATGATCTTGGCTGTCTCGTCCGAACTCTTCTGAATATCCTGGATGGCGGTATTCATGCGTTGCATCGAGTCGGCGCCGGTATCGGCTGCCTTGCGGGCCTCGCCGGCCAGTGTGTTGGCCTGCTGAGCGTTATCGGCGTTCTGCTTGGTCATCGAGGACATCTCTTCCAGGCTCGAGGAGGTCTCCTCCAGGCCGGCCGCCTGCTCGGTCGCGCCCTCGGCCAGCGACTGCGAAGCCGACGAGACCTGACCTGAAGCCGCGGCCACCTGCTCGGAACCTTCGTTCAGACTGTCGATGATACGCTTCAGCGCCGAGATGATGCCTCGAGCAATGAGAATCGCAGCCGCGACACCCATCAGGATAGCCGTCAGAGACAGAATGCTGACGCTCAGCTTCGTAGACTTGGCCGAGGCGAGCATGCCGTCATTGGTCTTGGTGACCACCTCGCCGACCTGCTCGGCCGCCTGAGTCAGCAACTGCTGCACCTCGTGTAGGCACGGCTTGGTTTTGGTGACGAATACTTCCCCCGCCTTGTTCATACCCACCAGAGATGCGTCGGCAGCCGCTTTCATCTGCTCCATGTGATGCAACGTCGCATGCAGCGCGGGGCTGGTCTTCTCGTCAAAGATCTTCTTGGCCTTCGCCCGGCCCTGCTCGCCCTCGCCGATGTGCGTGCAGATGTCGATAGCCGACTCGTGCAGAGTCCGATGCGTGCGAAGCATCTCATCCCAAGCCTGCTTCAATTCGGGAGTTGCGCTGGCATAAGCCTGCTGGGCATGCTCGCTCTTGAGCCATTTGCCCAGAGCGCACTTGTCGGGATCGGTCTCGACCGCGACAGAGTCCTTGTTCTCCAAGAATGCGTCGCGAATGACGTCCGCCCACTTCAGATGGTCCACCATCCGCGCCGCGATCAGACCGGGCAGGGCTGGGTCCGCCTGCTGGAAGTGCTCCCCGATCTCGATCGCCGATTCGTGCAGATGTAGGTGAGGCACCTCAATCGCCTTGAGAATCGGCGCCAATTCAGGGATCTCCTGCTCGGCGTGCTTGCGCCCCTCGCCGTAGAGCCATTGACCGAATGCACATTTGTGATCATCGGTCTGAACAGTCAGCTCAGTCACATTGTCATCCGTGATCAGCGCGACAACCTTATTGGCCCAGTTCAGATGATCGATTTCCTTGCTCTTGAGGTCTTCGATCAGTTCGTTCTTGGCGATCACGTCAGTGGCGCCGGTGTTCATCTCGCTGACGCCCCGATAGGAGATCACGCCCACCAACGTCAGCAGGACCAGGACGAGGCCAAACCCCAACGCTAGTTTCTTACCGATTGTCAGATTCTTGAACATTGCGTAGTTCCTTTCCGTTCAACACCATTCACCCTTATTCGACCTATTCATCCGAGAACGTCTTAGAAGCGGTCCAGACCGTCACCGGCCAGCACCCGGTCGATATCCAGCAGGATCTTCACTGAATCGCCAACCTTGCCCATTCCCAGGATGAAATCCGTGTTCATCGAACCGTCGAACTGAGGCGCTTCCTCGATCGCCGAACCGGCGATGTCCAGCACCTCTTGAACGTGGTCCACGACGATCCCCGTGCTGCACTTGCGCGTCCCTTGCGTAATCTCGACGACGATGATGCAGGTCTGCTCGGTGACCTCCGTCGTCTCCATCCCAAACTTGGTCCGCAGATCCACAACCGGGATGACCTGACCCCGGAGATTGATCACACCTTTGATGAAGTGAGGCGTCTGCGGGACCGCCGTGACATCGATGTACCCGATGATCTCGCGGACCTTGAGGATCTCCAGACCGTACTCC
>JANQFY010000054.1 GCA_028277585.1 Sedimentisphaerales bacterium | reverse complement strand
GCCTTGATGACCGTCCCCAGGTGGGGCCCCGACAGCAACTTGACCTTGGGGAACTGACTTCCCGTGGTAATGAGCGAGAAACGCTGGAGATCATCATTGTCGACTTCCAGAACCAATGCTTTGGCGTGAATGGATTCCTGTGCGACAGCTCCCTCGAATCCGGTGGGGAGCATGGCAAGCGCCCCGCAGAACAGGAAGAAGACGGCTACAATTCCAATGTCCCTCTTACGCATCATGATCGCCAGAAGAGAAGAGAGGGGCGAGGCCCCCAAGAAGGCCTCTGCCCCTAACCAGGTTCTAGTCCGATGGGTGTTGCGGTATTAGTTGCTCAGTTCCACACCCATGGCGTTGGCGATCTTGACCGCCACGTCGGTATTCTCATACTTACCGGTGAACTGCTCGGCGCCGAAGCCCTGGGCGAAGACCGGCACGGGCACCGCAGTGTGGTAGTACGAGGTGAAACTGAAGCCGGCTCTACGGTTGAGAATGTGCGTGCACGTGACCGTGATCGGATCGTAGTAGTAGTTGCCGTACTTCACGAAATCGTTGTTGATTCCATCGGTGGAGTAGCTGTACTTGCCCGGTGCGGTGGTGTAGATGTCGCCACCCATGGTCTTGTCGTAGGCCTCTTCGAGTTGCTTCTGCTCGTACTCGTTGAGGTCATCATAAGCCAGACCGAAGGCCTTCTTGATCATGGACTGCATGTCCAGGTCGTTGACCAGATCCAGATCGGCCAGATCCGCATCGGCCGGTCCGAACAGTTCCAGGATCGTACCCATGAGGTTCCAGAAGCTGTAGGGATTGTCCTGGTAGTCTGCAACCTGGGCGGCAAACGCTTCGTAGGACATCGTCTGACCGTTGAGAACCTCGTACGTCGTTTCGTATCCGGTCCCGGCGAAACCAAGGGTCAAGCCGCCGCACTCGTGGTCACCGGTGACAACGATGAGTGTCTCATCCGGATGCTGAAGGGCGAACTCCATGGCGACCGCTACGGCGTCATCGAAAGCGATGGTGTCGCCGATGGCGGCCATTGCGTCGTTGGCGTGGCAAGCCCAGTCGATCTTGCCGGCTTCGATCATCATGAAGAAACCGTTCGGATTGTCGAGCAGACGGATCCCCTCGGCGGTGTAGTCGGCCAGGGAGGCATCGGCGGGATCCCGGTCGATGTCGTAAGGCAGGGCCCACGAACTGTCGAGGTAATCCTTGCTATAGGCGAAGACCGGCAAATCGGCGGCCGTCGCGTTCGTCAGGTCGGTCTTGTTGGTGATCACGGTGAACCCGTTGTCGATGGCATGCTGGACAGGATCGTTGGAGACCTCCGCCGCTGGCTTGTCCGGGGCGTAGTTGCGGGCGCCGTTCTTGACGCGCTCGCCCTTCATGCCGCCGCCGGCGAAGTAGTCGAAGCCGCTTTCGGACAGCGCGTTGGCGATATCCCAATAACTGCCTCGGTCCGGCTGATGCGCATAGAAGCACGCCGGGGTGGCATGGTCGATCGAGACACTCGAAAGGATGCCAACCTTCATGCCCTTCTGCTTGGCCAATTCGGCGATGGTGGTATAGCCGGTGGTCTTGGTCGGGTCCATGGCGATGGTGTTGATCGAACTCTTCATGCCGCAGGCCAGCGCCGTAGCCGAGGCGGCCGAACCAGTGATGAAGCGGTTGTTGGCGTAGGTCATCTGCAAGCCAACGACCGGCAGTTGGCTCATGTGCAGCATTTCGACGCCGGCGGTGTCCAGACTCAGGCTGTTGGCGTCTTCCCACGTCGCGGGATTGTCCGCCTGGACGGACTGGGCCAGATAGGCCTCGGCAGCGTGAATCTGCGGTGAAGCCATGCCGTCACCGATGAAGAAGAACACATACTTGGCCTCTTGGGCCGAAGCAACACTGCAAACCAGCAGCAAGGCACATAACGATACGATGGCGCGTTTCATGTTTCTCTCCTTTGTCCCTGTACTATCATTCTAAGATTCCGTATTCGTCTCCCTGGACACCTATTCCTTCGAGCGAACGACACGGCGCCGGGAGGACTGGATCACACGACGTCCCTCTCTATCCTGGCCCTGCACCACCTCCTTTCCCCTGCGGCGAGTCTCAAACTCGGCATCATGACAGGCGATCCGGCGTCGCGGTGGTATCCGCTCCAGCGTGGGTACGACAGCAGAGTTCGCGAAGGTGTGAGATCCCACCGACGAGAAGAGTCATCTTGCTTTCTTCCCGCCAAACAGGTAGTCTGAAGGGTAGACTGCGGGCGCAGAAGCGCCTTCAATCACTCTCACGGGTGGGCCGGCATGTGCTTTCCAGGGCTGTGTGCCGGTTCACCTCTTCATTCCGTGTCGCCATGCACCATCTGTGCCGGCGCGCCATGTCTTCGTGTGGTTCTAGACCACGGTTCTTCCTTTCGCTGATGGTGGTAAGGGAAGGTTCCAAACCTGTGGATCCTTCCTGACATTCTCCTGGTGCGGCAATCACCCTTGCACCGACCCGATCCGAGCGGGATGCCCAATTCGAATGGGATAGGTCTTAAGGCGGTTTGATTAACGGCGCATTTCGGACACGCTAAATCCTCGTTAGATTTATCGTTGATCACGTGACACGACCGCGGTGTTTCCTATCCAGACAATGCCATATCAGCGATCCCGCGTGCGGCCGCATGCCCGAACCGCCACCCCGAGAGACGACTTCTCCCCGCCAGTCGAGATCTGAAGCAATCGCAATCAAAAGCTAATCCCCACCTAACGGCGCCGCTCTACAGTACACCGCAATGGAAGGCGACCCATCGTGCGGCGGGGACATCGGCTGCTGTCGAGCGGCGCCGGCATGGAGGCGCAGGCTGCGCCCGTGGGACATCAACCGATTACCGACTGAAGGAGAGTACGCATGAACGCACGTAAGGCATTCACTCTGATCGAACTTCTCGTCGTCATCTCGGTCATCAGCCTGCTGGCCGCCCTGCTCGTCCCCGCGCTGTCCCGGGCCCGCGAGTCGGCCCAGACGACGGTGTGCATGGCGAACCTCAGGAACCTCACGAGCGCCCTGTCGGTCTATACGGTCAACAACGACGATCGTCTGCCCGCGTACCATCAACTGCTGCCCGGGCAATGGAATGACGGGATCACCCGTGTCGGTCATCAATCGTTTCGACGGATCGAGAACAGCGTATTGGCCGGTTACATCGGATACGATTTCCAGGACTACACATGTCCTGTCTTCGCGCGCGAAGTGCCGGACGCCTTGATCCCCGACGTGGGACTGGCGTTTAGCTATACCTACAACTGGAACCTCTGCTGGAAGAGCAAACTCGACTATCGAGACGATGCGGAAGGACTGATCAAGACTTCCAAGGCACGTCGGCCGGGCGAGATGGGCGTGTTCTGTGAGGAGAACTGGTACCCGCATCCTACTTACGGCCCCACCGTGATGAACGATGGACGCATCGTCGCCATCCGCTGGCCCGACCAGGACACCTTTGGCACCTTTCATCGACGCCGCAAGAGCGACCGCTACGTCAACGGCAACCCGGCCTGTACCGACAACGACCCCATGCTAACCGGCAACGCCAACATCAGTTTCCTGGACGGGCACGTGGCCCCGTGCGACACGACCGAGACGGAAGAAGTCCTCTACGACGACAACCGACACGTCAAATACCGTTGGACTACAGATGGAACCGACGGATAGACCGCAACAGAACGACCCCAGCAACAGGATTGCCCTCCGTCCAGAACCTCGGTATGTCTGGGCCCGAGACGAAGATCTGGTGCACAGCGTGAGCCACCGGGAATGAGTTGGATCGGATTTGATCGGGAGAACTCATTCTCGTATAATCCCAGGATTGTGCAGGAACCCTCGTTTATTGAGGTCCTGGTAGTCGATATAGGTTCAAGAGTAACAGGAATCGACGTGTCTTCGAACCGAATCGGTTTCGAAACGTGGTAGATAGTTATGCGTGTCCACAAGGGCTATACAACTTCCGATTTGCACCTGCTGACGAACCGCACGTCGGCCGACCGGCTGATGCCCCGCCTGCACCGGGCGGGGGACGAGGGGGATCTGCTGGTCCTCAACGGCGACATCTTCGATTTCCAGTGGTCCGTTTACCCGAACCTCGGCGAATCCCTCGACTATGTCGAGACCTGGATCGAGCAACTTCTCCGGCGACATCAGGACTGCCGATTCGTCTTCATCATGGGCAACCATGACAGCTTACCGGCCTATGGGGATCTGCTCGACGATCTGTCGGACCGATACGATAACCTCGCCTGGGAGCCCTACTATCTGCAACTGGGCGCCAGCGTATTTCTGCATGGCGACGTGGGCAGCAGTGCGGGGTGCTCGAGGAGATTGGCCGCGTATCGACAACGCTGGCACGGCCGGCGACGGCAACCCTGGATGCACAAGGCCTATCTGGCCTGTACGCATATGGGCATTCCCCGCATGATCTGCGAATGCCGGCCCACACGGCGACACATGCCGGAGATAGCCGCGTATCTGGAAGCGGAGCTGGGCCCGGCTTTCGGCGAGCTGCGCGACGTCTATTTCGGCCACACGCACAAGCCCCTGACGAACTACCGCTGGAACGGCTTGCGCTTCCACAATACCGGCGCCGCGATCCACCGCGTGCGGTCGCGCATCCAGACGTTTACCTACGACCCGGCCGATCTGCAGACCGGCCTGGCCGCAACGGCGGACCGACAGGCGAGAAGCGCTTCGGCTCTTTGACAGACCATCAGGAACCAACCCGTATCTCAATCGTGACGCAGCGCCACGACGGGATCGACGCGCGCGGCGCGCAGCGTGGGATAGACGCCGGCGATCAGACTGACCAGGATCGAAAAGCCAATCGCTCCCAGACAGAGCCACCAGGGGAAATTGAAGTATTGGATATAGGGCACGCCTTCCCGCGAGGAGAAGCCGTTGATGATGGCGTTGATCGCGAGGCTGACCAGCCAGGCGAGCAACAGGCCGAACGTGCCGCCCAGCAGGCCGATCATGCCGGACTCGAAGAGAAAGATCTTCTGCACGTCGCCATTGGTGGCGCCGACCGCCTTCATAATGCCGATCTCGCGGTACCGCTCCAGGATGGACATCACCATGGTATTGACGATGCCCAGCGACGCGACGGTAATGCCGATCATCCCGACCGCCAGCAGGAACATGTCCATGATGATGAAGCCCTTCTGCATCTCCTCGAGTTGATCCATCAGAGCAAACGTTCGATACCCTCGCTCTTCGAGCGTCTTCTTGACGACCGGGACGTCACTCGGCGATGTCACCTTGACGGACACCATCGAGTAACCCGCGGCCCGACTGGCGGGCAGGAAGATT
>JANQFY010000040.1 GCA_028277585.1 Sedimentisphaerales bacterium | reverse complement strand
GGCGTCGGGCGCCGGCGCTGGCGGCTCAGGAGACTGCTGCGACCAGCAGCAGTCTCCTGAGCCGCCAGCGCCGGCGCCCGACGCCGAGGACCACCAGTGCGAGCAGCGCGTTGGCACACATCGCCATGGTAGTGTCCATGCCACTGCCGACGTGGAAGAAGAAACCCCGCCGGGCGAGTTCGTTGTCCGGTCGCGGTATTCCGTCAGGCAAGAGCAGGCAGGCGGCCACGAATCCGAGGGCGACCGCCGGATGGCGGAGAATTCTGCAACTTGCCAGGCGGCGGCAGGTTAGGGCGAGCAGCAGGGCAGTGGCGGCCGCCGGCAGCCACGAACCCCAGGCCAGCAGCCCGGGTGGATCGGTCAACCCCGTGGCCAACCTGAGGGCGGCAATCCAAAACACAAAGAGCAGACTGGTACAGCCGAAGGTCTGCGGGCCTGCGGGGTCCCAGGCTATCCCATGGCCGGCCAGGAGGTGGTCGGCGTAGCGCACGAAGACATAGGCGTCGTCGAATTCAGTCGGCACCTGCAGCGAGGCTGCCAATACAAGAGCCATCTGCCTTGCCAGCAGAACGCAGGCCAACGCCCCGGCCCCAACTGCCAGCGGGCGGGCGCAGGCCAGGAGACTGCGTGAAGGGTCGGTGTTCGTTTGGCGCGGTCGCGGCTCTGTGATGACGCTCACCCGGCTGCTGCCGTACTGTCAATCGTGGGCGCGGCGGCCCGATGGTCCCGAGTCGGGCACTGTCCAGCATGATCCGAGCGGGCGGTGAGCTGTCAAGTCCGTGCCCAGGACGCTGGCCCCGAAACTGGTGTGCCCATTTTGGGGCATCATGCGGCGAAGCGGTCCCACCACTGATTCCACTGCCCACTTTCTCGCACGGCCACCAGGTTCATGATGGCAGCGGCGTTGTCGGGGTCCCACTTCAGGCCGGTTCGCTTCAGCCGTAGCGTCAGGTTCTTGCACATCACTTCGGTCGGCCCCGAGCCGATGTCCCAGCCGCGAGCCAACGCCCGACGGTAATCCAACTTTTCGAACCGTTCGGTGATATAGCCACACAGCCGACGCAGACTCTCACGCTTGGAAGCGGAGCGAACCCGCTTGTTCAACTCCCCAACCCAACCTCATCGATCAGCAACACCACAGGATTGACGTATCATCGCAGCCTGCGGGCCAAGGCCATGGACGTATACCGGGCCGCCAGATCGTTGAGCATCGCGCTGGCCGTCGCACACGGAACGGTGTAGCCGCGAAACAGCGCCTGGTGGGCGATGTTCTGGGCGATGGTCGACTCGCCCACACCGTTGGGTCCGGCCAGGATGACGTTGGTTGCCTCCTCGATAAAGCCCAGTTGCATCAGTTCCTCGATCAGTAGTCGATCGATCTTGTCAGGCCAGGACCACTCGAAGTCGGCCATCGGCCTGAGTGCCAATGCGTTGAGCCAGACAGGTCAACAGGTCTCGGCTGGTGCCCCACGAATTCCTTCGAATTTCCGAACTTGTGAGGAGGTATTGTCAACCAATTCCAGTTGCAGGGCATGCCGCAATTGCTGCCCAATTAGGGCGTTATCCGCATTGCCTTCCCCTCTGGGCCGCCAGTTTTCTCGTTTTGCTGCCTTTTCTGGCACCAGAAAACCGATATAATCAAGAAAATAGCCCTCTGGGTCGAACGGGTGAGGGTCGTTTTCTCAAGAGACCGTGTTTTCTGGGTGACGAAAATGGGCGAATTCAGGATAATACCGACCGGGGCCGAAGCTGTTGAGTGCCTGCGGAACGGTGAGGTGCGCCTACCACCCCTTTCCCTCCGCCTCGTTGAAACGCCGGATCGAAACGGATCGGGGCGATACGACGCCATCGTTAGCGCTGCGTGGAGAGACACGGAGTATCGTTTTGCGCTAGAGTACAAACGCCGTTCCACGCCGAAGGTCTTCCAAGAAACGGTGGCCGGGATCAGAGTGGACCGACGACCGGCCAACACGTACCCGATGTTGATGATGCCGTTTCTGTCTCCCAAGCAACTTGCTGAATTGGAGCAGAGCGCGGTGAGCGGCATCGATCTTTGCGGAAACGGTGTCGTCGTTGTACCCGGCGGGCTTTGCATCTTTCGAACCGGTCAGCCGAATCGTTACCCTCAATCCAGTCCGATCAAGAATATCTACCGTGGGCGCAGTTCACTCGTCTCGCGTGTGTTTCTCGCACGACCCGAGTACCGTGAAGTGAATGCGGTGATGCGCGAGATCGAGGCACGCAACGGCAAGATTTCGCTTTCGACGATCTCGAAGGCGCTCGCAACGTTGAATGAAGACCTCATCGTCAAGCGCACCAAAGGCAGCATCAGCCTCCTGCAGGCAGATGCGCTGTTGGACAAACTAGTAGCGAACTACGTTGCCCCGCGCAGAACTCGACGATTCGTTGGCCGCTGGGAAGGTGCGCCCAATGAGTTCCTTTCCGAGTTCTTCAATGGAGCGGGACGGGCTGGCATCCGGGCTGTTGTCAGCGGCGCTTCGTCTGTGGGGCTGTATGCGGTGATGGCGAGAGAGGATAAGGTCAAGGTTTACTGCGGCAACATAGAGGCAACCATACGAGCAGCCGGGAAGGCCGTTGAGGAGACATCACGGTTTCCAAACCTCGAACTCATCGAGACTAGCGACGATTTCGTCTACTTTGACGCACGAACCGAGGCTGGCGTTCGGTACGCGTGTCCGGTTCAGACTTTTCTCGAACTGATGGCAGGTGACAAGCGCGAACGTGAGACGGCCGAGCAGGTCAAGCGGGGAATACTGGCCGAATTGCCCTCGCCACAAGGAAGTTGATGTGTGGAAATGCTGGATGCGCTGAAGACAAGCCTGCTGGACTTGCACCACGAAGTTGCTCCGCACAGCATTCGTCTCATCCTCGGCGGCGGCTACGGACTTTACCTCAAGCAGCAACACGTCCAATCGCGGCACATCCAGACGATGTTGGACGTGGAGGTTTGGCCTGAGGCCCGTGCGACCAATGACCTCGATGTGTTTCTCTCCGCGGACGTCGTTACGGACTCGACAAGCATGGGGATTATCCGGACAGCGCTGGAGAAACTAGGTTATCTCGAAATCGAGACGGCGAAATACTACCAATTCGTCAAGCCCGTTGGCGCGTCCGGGCACGTCAAGCTCGATCTCTTAGCTGGTCCGCTCGGGGATTACGAAGGCCGTGTGAAGGATGATCCCCGACGAGTTCGGCCACGTCCCGGCGTTGGTCTCCATGCCCGCCGCGTAGACGAGGCGCTCGCTATCGAGGAGTCCTGCACCGAGATCGAGCTAGCAGAGCACCTGTCGTCTGGGGAGACCCATCAGGCTACCGTCTTTGTGCCGCAGCCTTTCAGCTATCTGCTGATGAAGTTGTTCGCTTTCCGCGACCGCAAGGATGACGCAGACAAGGACATGGGCCGACACCATGCGCTCGATGTGCTTCGGATTGTCGCCATGATGGCACGAGAGGAATACAACGAGACGAAATCTCTCATTCACGATTGCGCTGAGCAGGAGCCGGTCAAGGAAGCTCGGCGGATTATTCGGGCATGCTTCGCTGACGTTGATTCCATTGGCATGATCAGAATGCGCGAGCATCAACTGTTCAGGCGGGAGATCGATGTCCCGGCTTTTCTTGACGATCTGCAATCTCTTCTTGAAGGATGACCTGGCTCGCCGCTGGCGGCTGTCAGTGATTTACGGTGCGGCATTCGGGCTGAAATTGGTCACTATCGCGACGCATGCAAATGGGCGCAAAAACAAGATCATCCAAGCGAGTGAAGAAGAAGACTGGCGGCGTATCCCCGCTGCGCGAGATTGTCGGCGATCAGGTTTACGATGTGTGGGTCATGATGCTGAGTGGGCTCGTTCCCGATGGTCGCACGCATCGCCTATCGACGGTCGTGGCGTCGATGCTGGCCTACGCAGCCGGCGTCGCATCCGCGAAGCGCGGCACCGACAAAGAGGATCATCCTGCATACCCATTGCTGAGTGCATCCGAGGGGTTTGAAGAGGACGAAGCGTAGCGTCTGCTGACGCGTATGCTGACCCGGCTGTTCAATGATGCCGGAGTCGCACACGAGAAAGTCAGCAGCAAGGGCGACCGCTACAGCATCCTCTGGGAAGCGACCATCGAGTTCTGCCGGTGGTACAACTACCCGTGGGAGTAGTACGTTGCTTGCGACCGTTGTTTTGTTTGTTTTAGGGGTGTCGTATAACAGTACAGCGCAAAGTAGGCTCAAGAGATTCGGGGCCCTGGATCGATAACTCCTGTCAGAAGAAGGATTTGGATTCCTGGCAGGAGGATGGACATG
>JANQFY010000216.1 GCA_028277585.1 Sedimentisphaerales bacterium | reverse complement strand
CCCGGAGATCGGGTCACGCAGGGCCTTCCTTCTCTATCACGAAGAAGAGGAGTCGCTGGTCAAGCACATCAAGGGGCTCAAACGCATTCGATTCTGGATGACCTTTGGGCAGGAGTACCTGACGCACCTACGCGTTCTGCAGAACGTGGGCATGACCAGCATCGAGCCGGTCGAGTTCCAGGGCCGGCAGATCATCCCGCTGGAGTTCCTCAAGGCGTTGCTGCCCGACCCCGGTTCGCTCGGTGTCAACTACGAGGGCAAGACCTGTATCGGCTGCGACTTCGAGGGGATCAAGGACGGCAAGCCCAAGAAGCTGAAGGTCTACAACGTCTGCGACCACGCGGCGTGCTTCAAGGAGGTCCAGGCCCAGGCGGTTTCCTACACGACCGGCGTGCCCGCGATGATCGGCGCAATGATGATGCTCACCGACCGGTGGAAGGACGCTGGTGTGTTCAATGTCGAGCAGTTCGATCCCGACCCGTTCATGGAAAAGCTCAATGAGTATGGATTGCCATGGCATGTAGTCTAAATCAAATATCAAACATCAAAGATCAAAAACCGACGAATCGCCTTTGGCGATGCTGTTTGACTCTGTTCGCGAAGCGAACTCCGCAATTTTGCTTTTTTCATTTTGCTTCTTGATCTTGCCTATGGCTCAACATCGTTGCATAAGAGGTGACATCGCCGGCCTGAGGACGCCGTGCTACGTGATCGATCGGGGCTATCTCCAGGAGAACCTCGATGTCCTGGGTCGCGTCCAGAACGAGACGGGGTGCAAGATTCTCCTGGCGCTGAAGGGCTTCGCCGCGTGGTCGGTATTCGATCAGGTCAAGCAAGTCCTTCCCGGCGCCGCGGCCAGTGCGCTGTTCGAGGCGAAACTCGCCCGTGAGTTCATCGGGGGAGAAGTGCACCTCTGCGCCCCGGCCTATCGCGACGACGAATTCGACGCGTTCCTCGAATCGATCGATCACATCGTCTTCAACTCGCTGAACCAATACGAGCACTTCTATCGGTGGATTCAGCGGTCAGGAATGCCCGTGCAGTGCGGCCTGCGCCTCAACCCGCGTCATTCCGAGGTCAAGACCGCGATCTACGATCCCTGCGCGCCGGGCTCGCGCCTGGGCATCACACGCGATCAGCTGGGCGACGCGTTGCCGGCCGGGATCACGGGGCTGCACTTCCACACCCTGTGCGAGTTGAACAGCGACGCGCTGGAGCGGACCTGGCAAGCGGTGGACAAGCAGTTCGCGCCGCTGCTGAAACAGGTCCAATGGCTGAACCTTGGCGGGGGGCACCACATTACGCGCGAGGACTATGATGTCGAACGACTCTGCCGACTCCTTCGCGAGATCCGTGAGAAGTATGACGTTCAGGTTTATCTGGAGCCGGGCGAAGCGATCGCGCTGAACACGGGTTTCCTCGTCAGCACTGTTCTCGACCTCGTCAACAACGAGGTGGACATCGCGATCCTGGACACGTCCGCCTCGGCGCATATGCCCGACGTTCTGGAGATGCCTTACCGACCCGTGATTACGAACGCCGCCGAGCCCAACGTGCTGGCTCACACTTATCGCTTAGCCGGCACGACCTGCCTGGCCGGCGATGTGATCGGCGACTACTCCTTCGCCGAGCCCCTGCAAGTCGGCGACCAGCTCGTCTTCCACGACATGGCCCACTACACCATGGTCAAGAACACCATGTTCAACGGCATCAACCTGCCCGACATCGTCCTCTACGACCCCGCCGCGGGCGCCCACACCACCCAGCGCCGCTTCACCTACCTGGATTACAAGGACCGCCTTTCCTGAATTCCTGTTGTCTGGTATACTATTGTCAAGGACATGGTGCCAGGCAACACCGAATGCGAGGCAATCGCGCTGTTTTATCCGGAGGCGAGAAGTCATGATTCAGAAGAAAACCGTTTTCGTTTTGGGGGCCGGTTCGAGTTGCTCTTTCGGGTTTCCAACCGCCGCCGATTTGCGAAAGCAGATTCTATCGCACTTTGAAGATAGGTATGTGCATTTCCTTGAACGCGGTGGAGTAACCAGCCCAACCGATAGGATAGCACAAGGCTATCCGCGCCTGCCGGACATAAGGGAGTTCTTGAATTGCTTTGGTCTATCCACGACCCAATCAGTTGACCTGTTCCTCGCAAGGAACCCACGTTTTGAGACGATCGGGAAGATAGCCATCTGCCTTACCATTCTTCATGCCGAGAAATACAGCGATTTTCGCGAGCAAGCTGAGAAGCCAGAACAGGATTGGTATCGCTACATCTACGACAGACTTACGCATGAACTCACAGGCAAGGACAGTTTCCAGGAGTTCCACAAAAACACCGTAGCATTTGTTACGTTCAACTATGATCGTTCGTTGGAGCATTTTCTATTCGAGAGCCTCTTGAACTCATTTGAAGATGCGGATACGCAGAAGGTGAAAGAACAACTTGCGCAGGTCCCGATTATTCATGTCTATGGCAGACCCGCCCCCTTGCCGTGGCAGGAGCCAGATACGAGGAGAGGGCTTGGCTATGGCAAGAACATAGACGATCTGTCTCTCGTCAATGTTCGAGGCCTCATCGACAATATCCGCATCGTCCATGAGAAGCAGAAGACAGCCGAATTGAAGAGTGCTTGCGAAGAAGTCGCCAAGGCGGACCGCATATTTTTCCTTGGTTTTGGCTATGCAAAGGAAAATCTGGAGGCGCTCGATTTTCCTGACGTTCTGCATAAGGGCCATCAGATTCATGGTACTGCAATGGGGGGTACGCCTGGAGAGATCAAGGGGCTGGAGCAGGAATTCACCAACGGGTTGAGTCACAGCGGAGCAAGCAATCTCCTTGCTCACGAGCAGGTCCGGATACACAACTGTGATTGCGTGCATTTGCTTCGCGAGTTCTTGTGACACCGAGTGATCGCGAGAGTATGTCATCCTGAGCGTCAGCGAAGGATCTGGGCCACGATGAAGACGCTACATACGTTGCACGGATATGCTTCGTGCCCGTAGGCCAGATCCTTCATTGCGCTGCGCTCTATTCAGGATGACAAGAAGGCATGAGGGCTGGGGGGGGGAGAGGATGTCATGCGCGAGACGAAGACGTATTACGTTTACATCATGACCAACAAGTCAGGGACGCTGTATGTGGGGATGACGGACAACATCCGGCGTCGGGTGCGGCAGCACAAAGACAAACTCGTTGTCGGCTTCACCCGGAAGTATAACATCACGAGGTTGATCTACTACGAGTGCTTCACCGACGTATACGCAGCCATCACTCGCGAGAAGAGGATCAGAGGGTGGGTTCGCCGCAAGAAGCTTGATCTGATTGATTCGGTCAATCCACAGTGGGATGATTTGAGCGACGGCTGGTACGACTGACGACGCTTGTCATCCTGAGCGTTAGCGAAGGATCTGGGTGTCGACAATGAGGTCACCACCATTTCAGGCCGCAGTTCTTGTTCCCAGGCCAGATCCTTCACTGCGCTGCGCTCCGTTCAGGATGACAAAGGGGATGCGCCTTTCAGGATGATAAACTGGAGACGCGGTGCTTCGTTCACGTACTGACTCATTACTGAAAGCGGGCCCTGGTGGACCAGAGTCCCAGGCCGGGGTTGGAGATGTAGAAGATTTGTTCTCCGTCGACGGTGTTGAAGCCGTCTTTGAGCTTCTTGGGATTGTACTTGGCGGTCATCTCCGTGAGGTCGGCGTACTGGAAGTTGACGCTCTCGATCTCCTCCTGGGTCAGGTTCCCCGGACAGTAGGTGATCCGGAAACGACCTTCCGACGAGCCGTGGATCAGGTGGGCCGCGGCGCTGAGGTTGGCGCGGAGGTCCTCGTTCAGTTCGACCAGTTGCAGGACCCTGTCGGTTCCCACGTATCCATACTTGCGGATCAATCGGTCGATTTCCTTGTCCTCACCGAACTCGCGCAGGCCCGGCGCCAGGACGATCAGTTCACCGTCATCCGCCATCGCCATACGGGTGCGATAGACGCTCTTGTTGCCCAGCCAGGTGCTCTTGAACTCCTCCGGTTCCAGGTAGACGACCACCTTCTGTAAAGGCTCATCGAGCATCTGGAAGTTGACCTTCAGCGACAATTCGGCCGCGCGATTGAAACACTCGATGTCGTCACCAATGAACATACCCCGTGTGACCTGCCCCTTTTCGGTCGCGGCGACCACCGTCTGGACGTAGACGATCGGCAGATCCTGCGCGAAGTGGTCGGAGGCATAGTTGAGTACGCGGCGGACGGGCGTGTCGGCCCGGCCCATGATGCGCTCCATGCCGTAGACGGCGCCGAGATAGTGACTCTTGTTGATCCCCTCGACCCCGCCGGTGCCGACGAAGACGTTCTTGTTGTAGTTCGCCATGCCGATCACTTCGTGCGGGACCACCTGCCCGATCGAGAGGATCAGGTCGAAGTCGCCCTCGACAAGCAGCTTGTCCACCTGGGCGGGCCAGGAGAAATCGAGCTTACCCTCGCTGACCTCCTTAACGAATTCGCCCGGCACTTCGCCCAGCGTCGCCAGGCCGTCGCGCCAGTCGTGCTGGCGGAAGAGGTCGAGGTGAAGGTCCCCGAACATGCGTCGGATTTCTCCCTCGGTCATCGGGAAGTGCGTCCCCAGGGCGGGCAGGATGTCCGTCAGCGCCGCGCCGTAGTAGCGCCACGCGTCGCGAGTCAGCTCCCCGGCCCGCGAGTAGAAGCGCGTGATATCCGGCGGCAGGGCGAGCACCTTCTTTCTCGCACCCAGTTTGTCCAGGGCCTCGTACAGACCCTTCCTGAGGTCCTCGGCGCTGAGATGGTCGTCCTGGTTTCCACGGCTGTAGTACAGCATATCGGTTCCTACCTTTCCCAAGGGGGCTGTTCGGGCAAACAGGCGTCGAACTCGGCGATCCGGGTCGTCTCGTAGTCGCCTGCATAAGTCTGATTCAGAAATCGGTCAAAGGCGTCGTCGCGGAAACGCGTCCACGATTCGACTTCCTTGCCGGGCACGATCGGGTAGAACAGGGCGCTGTTCGCCTTCGCGGCCGCGAGGTCGCCCGGAGCGTCCCCGATCATCAGGACGTGCTCTTGCTCGTATTTGCCTGCGGTCGCGTAGCGGAGATGATCCGCCTTGTTGCCCAGCTCCTGGCCCGCAATCACCTGGGCGTATTTCGCGATGTCGTGCTCGGTCCATTCCCGCTCGAGGGCTTCCAAGGGCGTTGATGAGACGACTACGAGATCCGCCTGCGCGGTGATCCGCTCGAGGTTCTCATAGACGATAGGGAAGGGGGGCATCCCCTTGACGGTTTCACCAATCGCCCAATTGACCCGCCGGCTCCACGCCAGCGCCAGTTCCAACTCCCGCTTCGCTTCCGGGGCGTCGGTTCTGTCGATGGCCTGCTGCAAGCCGGCGTCACTGAGAAGACTGTTCGGGTCGTCTACCCAGCGGAAGTAGTGCGGAAAGTCCGGGACATCGAAACGACGCTCTCTGACCATGGGATGGGAAGGCAAGAGTTCGGCGATGATACGTTTGGTCGTCTTATGGCGATTGGCCCCGCGCGTCTTGGAGAACAGATCCGCGAACTCCTTGCACTCGCGGACCGCCTGGGCGACAGGTTGGAGACCGAACAGAGCGATCAGCCAGGGGCAGAAGCACTCACGCTGCTTGATTCCCATTGTATCGAAGGCGCAGCCGTCCGAATCGAGGCCGACGAAGAACTCATGTCGGGGCCGAAAGTCTTTCAGAGGCTGGGCTGGATCGGTCGTCATTCTTCTATCTTGTTGATTCGTAATTGCCATTCTGATTCGAGTCTCAAATTAAAGGCCAAAGCGAGCCAAAGACAACGAAAAACTCCCCCTCGCCTGGATTTCACGTGGATTGCAGCGGGGTCGACCGGTATTCTAGAGACCGGCGTGTGGGTGTCCCGCGCCGTGTTCTGATAGGGACATCAGTGGTCTTCAGGATGCGATGGTTTTATGAACGAATTGCTGATACGAATCGAGACATTGTGCCTGGGAGTCAAGCCGCCCATCCTCTTGGGGGTGGGAGCGGCGATGGCGGTGGTCGGGCTCGTCCTCTGGCTTGGCGGAACGCGCTACAGCACGATCGTGATCGGTCTGCTCGGAGCGGCGGTCGGCGCCTTTCTCGGTCTGGCGACCGGTCAACAACTGGGCATCAACCCGCTGATCGGCCTGGGCGCAGGTGGGCTCATTCTGGGTGTCGCTTCGATCCTGCTCCGCAACGTACTCATAATCGTTCTGGCGACCATTATCTTCGCTCTGCTGGCGGCCGGCGGGTACGCCGGCGTGTTGCTGGACCGCCAGTCGGTCGAGCAGGCCGGGTCCGGCGATTCGCAAACCGTCTCCGAGGGCCAGTCGTCCACCGATCCCAGTCGATCCCTACTCTTCCAGTCCTTCGGTCAGATGAACAACGAGTCGCGCCAAGCCTATCTCAAGGAGATCAGTGGCGCCGAGGAGAAGTTCCAGGACAAACTCGTGGCGATCCTCAAGGACACCTGGAACGGGCTTGGCCCCTACAAGTGGTACCTCCTGGGCGCCATCGTAGTCGGCGGTGTCGGCGGGTTTCTCCTGATCTGGTTCATCAAGCAGGTCATTGTGCCCTTGTGCTACAGCGTCGTCGGGACGGCGACCCTGCTGCTCGGTGCTCAGTTGCTGCTGCTGGCGGTGGAGTTTCGCGCCGCGTCCAGCTTGCCGCCTCAGCGGTGGATCATGCCGACCGTCTTCGGCGCCATGAGCGTCGTCGGGTGGGGCTCCCAACTTCTGGCGGCACGCAAGCCGCGCGCCAAGGCGCCTCGGAAGAGGGACGAAGAGGACGACGACGAGTGACATCACCCACGCGCAAGCGTTCCTGAGAGGGTGTCGTGGTGCCGCCGGAACGATCAAGAGACATCCAGTATATCAACAGGCTGAGGATTCTGGCGGTCTACTCGGTGGTGACCGCCCATGTCGCAATCTGGCTGGCCATGGACGCTGAGGCGTTCAGCTTCGACTGGTGGGTCGGGGGCTGGCTCTTCTATCTGGGGCACGCCTCGATTCCGATCTTCGTCATGATCAGCGGCGCGTTGTTGCTGGACGACGCTCGCCAGGAATCGGCCGGACAATTCTATCGGCGTCGGCTCTATCGCGTCGGGATCCCTCTCGTGGTCTGGACGGCGGTCTATCTGGCCGTCCGCGTATGCGTTGACAAGGAGTCGCTCTCCTTGACGCGCGCCATCAACCTGATCTTCTCAGCGGACCCCTACTATCACCTGTGGTTCCTCTACATGGTCTTCGGACTCTACCTTGTCACGCCGGCGTTGCGCACATTCGTGCGGCACAGCACACAAGGTGAGCGACTGGGCGTGATCGTCATCGGCTTGGTCCTTGCCAACGCCTATTTCCAGGCCGATGTGCTCCTCTGGAACAACCAGCGATCCATCTTCACCATGTTCTTGCCCTACATCCCTTACTATCTGTGCGGCTACGAACTACGCCGGATCGATCCAAAGAGGATTCCGTCTCGCTATCTGGTTCTCGCGGTTGTCGTGTCCGCTCTGTACCTGGCGGTGTTCTTCGACGTCTTCATGGAGCGGCAGGGCGGGATCGGCGTTCGTTACCTCTTCGATTTCTTCAGCCCACCGGTGGTGTTCCTGTCGATCGGTGTCTTCTGGGCGGCGCAGCAGTACGATGTGACAGGCAAGCCGCTCGTCGGCTGGCGAAAGACGACGCTTGAATGGGTTGCCTCAACGACCCTGGGGATCTATGTCTTGCACCCTCTCGTGCTTGAGGGCCTGCGTCGGGCCTTCAGCGATCAGGCGGGAGAGGGGAGCCTCGTGGCGGCCGTCATCGTCGTGCCCTTTGTTACTTTCGTGGCTTGCGACCTCATTACGTCGCTATTGATGAATGTCCCCGGGCTGCGCCGTTGCGTACACTAAGGTGTCGCGGACAGCGTGTCGTCCGAATCAGGAAGGAGAATGCGAATCATGAAGAAGGAAGTCCCCGTCAGTCAGGCGAAGTGGATCATCGAGGCCGGCTGTGTCGTCCTCGTTACCGGCGGGACGATGGAGCACGCCAATGTTATGACGTTCAGTTGGCAGACGCCGGTCCATACGTCCAATCCGTGTATCGTGTTGCTCGTGGTCAACCGCATTCGCTACACCTATGAGTTGATCAAGCAGAACAACGAATTGGTGATCAACGTGCCGGGCGCCGATCTGCTGGAGCCGACGCACCTGGTCGGTTGCGTGACAGGCCGCGGGATCGACAAATTCGCCAAGAGTGGTCTGACGCCCGTCGCGGCCAATGTTGTCCAACCACCTCTCGTAGCCGAGTGTGCGGGGCATCTGGAGTGCCGGATCGTTGAGGTCCATCCTGTTCAGTCGCATGATCTGCTGATCTGTGAAGTCGTGCACGCCTCGGCCGAGGAGGAGTTCTTCGATGGGGCCTGGATCCCTGAGAAGTTCCATACGCTCCACTACATGCATGGCACGAAGTACGGTCTCCTGACGCGACGCGTCGAGGTCGGCGGACGTGACTAGCGGCGTGCGGTCTTCTGAGGATTGATTCATCGCAATGGAGATGAGAATGGCATCGTCCAGAACATTGAGCATCATCGTGGCGCTTTCCCTCACGTTGTCGGCTTCGGAAGGGACTTCGACGCTGAATCCTCCGATGCAAGCGTGGTTCCCCAAAGCGCCACCCATGTCCTATTCGGACGGGCCCATGGTTCGCGTTTCGGATGTGCGTGGCTTCATCGCGGCACTCGAGCGTGCAGCGCCCGGCCAGACGATCCTGCTGGCCGATGGACACTACTGGATGCCCCACTATGTCGAGATCCGAGCCGACAACATGACCGTTCGGAGTGAATCGGGATGCCGCGAAAAGGTGATCATCGACGGGGCGCGCAGTCGCGATGGGGAGTTGCTCGGGGTCCGGGCCTGTTCCGGCGTGACGATTGCCGATCTGACGATCCAGAACATCAAGTGGAACGGATTCAAGATCAATTCGGAGACCAACGTCCAGGAACTAACCATCCACAACTGCATCATTCACAACATCTGGCAACGCGGCGTCAAAGGCGTGAAGGTGCCTCCTGAGAATCGTGAAACGGTCCGTCCCAAGCAGTGCCGCATCCAGTACTGTCTGTTCTACAACGACCGCCCCAAGCGTTTGACCGACGACCGAGCGGACATTGCCAAGGGCAACTACATCGCGGGCATCGACGTGATGTACGCCAAAGACTGGGTCATCAGCGACAATGTGTTCGTGGGGATTCAGGGCCGGACGGGCGAGGGTCGCGGCGCTGTCTTTCTCTGGTTCGATACGCAGGGCTGCGTGGTCGAACGGAACATCATTCTGGATTGTGACATCGGTTTGCAGCTGGGCAACCCCCATCGCGCGGACGGGGTAGAGTGGCACGCGACGCAGTGCATCGCGCGGAATAACTTCATCACGCGTGCTCCCGAGGCCGGTATCGTGACGGCCTACACGAGGGATTGTCGGCTGATCCACAACACGATCCACGATCCGGACAGTCGGATGAACCGGCTCCTTCGCACGGTCCGTGCGAACCCAGGATTGTTCGTCGCGAACAACCTGATCAGCGGGCCGGGGATCAGTCTCGAATCAGATATCGACATCACCTTCATTGACAATCCCATCCGTGACATCACCAGTGCCTTCGTTGATCCAGCGCGGGGCAATCTTCACCTGACGCGACCGGTCGGGGCGGGCGAGCGCCTATCCGATGCAATCCGTGACATCGACGGAGAGAAACGCGGGGCGAAACCGGACCTCGGGGCCGATGAGCGGAGGAACTGACTTCATTGATGCGTTCTATCGGGTACGTCTGTACTGCTGAACGTAGCGGGTGATACTCTCAACGGTGTCGATCCAGATGCCGTTGTCAGGGTCCTGAGCGTATTCGCATATCGCCGCGAGCGTGTCACGGCGCACGGTTTGTCGCTCGCCATCGCCGATTTCGTGCCCACAGAGAACCAGCCACGTGCCGGTCTCCAGCGCCTTGTCGATCAGCGCCTTGGCTTGGGCCGGGTTAAGCCCATCGAGTTCCATTCCCATCAGTTGCGCCGGATCGCAGAAGCCCGGATCGTTCGTTCCTTCGTCCAGCCAGCCACGGCCGGCCAGGAACATCTCGGCGACCAGGGGGACGTAGCTTCTCAGTCGTGTCCCTCTCCCCACATATTTCTGCCCACAAGGGTAGGCGAACGTGGCTGGCTGAACGCCCAACGTTGATTCGATGGTGGCGTTGGCGGCGATCAGTTCTTGTCTCATCTGAGCCAGCGTGTACTCTTCCAACGCCTTGTGACGAGCCCAGGGGAAGTTCCCCGTGCAGGGATGGCGCAGTGAATGATTGCCGATCTCGTGACCGTCGGCGACGGCTTTCTTCCACGCGGCCAAGCGCGATTCGAGGGGGCCGGGCGAGACATAGAACGTGGCTTTCACGCCGTGGGCATCGAGGATGGGCAGGCCCACATCGACCTGGCTGGTGCGTGCATCGTCGAAGGTCAGGCTCACCGCACCGCGTATGCCCTCAGGCCAGACGAACGTGTTTTGCTGGTCGACTTTGACAGCATAAGGGTCTGACTCGGATGCGGCGTGCTGTGCGTTTTCGCTTTGACAGCCCGGCAGGGCAGCCAGTGCGACCAGCAACACCAGGAGTTGCGGAGACGGCATGGCGATCCATCTATTCGGGGTCATCTCGGTCCTCACCAGCAATTCGTGTCACCAGGGTATCGGCTGAGACGTGCCCATTCCGGGGCCCATCAGCACGGCGTTCAGGAAGAGCCTCTGCATGGCAGGGAACCACATTCGTGTGGTCGGGTCCGTCGCGAATAGGATGACCTGCCCCCGTCCTTTCCGCTCGACTGTGGCGTAGGCGCTGTCGCTGATGCGCTGTCGGGCTTCGGGCCAGAGCAGGCCGCTCAGGCGAAGCTCCTTCTCCTCGGCCAAACGGACTGGCGTGGCGACCGGGTATTTCGACATGAACGCGCGCGAACCGGAGAACAACACGGGCAGTTTGCCCGACAAGCCAAAGCCCAGCCAGTGCTCCGTGTCAACCCGGCCCAGCACGAACGAACCGCGCGGGCTGAACAACCGGCGCCATTCGTCGGCGCGTTTCAGGGTATCGATGTCGTCCTTCTTCTTGGCACTCTGCGCCTTGTTGGGGTCTTCCGTTTCGGATTTCTTGGCTGTTTCCGTTCCCCATACCAGATTGGGGTCGATCTTGATGTCGCGAGCGCTCTTCTCCCGGGCTACGGCCTCATCGTATTCCTCCAGTTCGTCCAGCACGTCACGTTTCAGCCTGACCGCTGAGAGCCCTCGATCCTTCGCGGCCGCGAAACTCGCCGAGCTACCCAGGGCGATGAGTGTACCGCCCCCTTCGACCCAGCGTCTGATCTTGGTGACGGCGCCGTCGTCGAGCACGCGTTCGAGGCCCGACGCGTCAGGCAGGACCAAGACGTTGTATTTTCGCAGATCGATCCGGCTGAGATTCTGAATGTTGATCGGCGAGCTGCGTAGTTGCAGATCGTGGTCCAGTAGGTACCAGACGGACCCGAACGACGTCGTGCGGACAGGCCACTGCGAGGCCATGGCGACGCGCGGCGCCATCAACAGTTCGAACTTCCCGCTGCCCAAGTCGGGGCCCTCGTTCACGAGCGCGCTGTCCACCGAGCGAATGTTCACCGCGAGGTCGCGGCTCGCCTTTCTCAGGATATCCGGCAGGGTGTCGGGGTTCTCATGGCCGCGCAGCAGGACGGTTCCAGCGGCGAACTCGGCGCCCGATGTCTGGAACGGCTTCAACGCGACGCGCGGCTGACAATGATTCTCGAAGAGGCGAACCAGGAGCCGATAGACGTCCGAACTGCGACAGTCGACCAGATAGCCATAGTGCCCCTCCTTGATTACTCCGACAGAATGCAGATCGGATGCCGACGCCGAAAGACCTTGGCTCAGTTCAACGTCAGGGATCTCCGGAGCCCAATAGGCTTCCAGGGCAAAGGCCATGGGCAGATTCCACGAGGTAACGTCATAGAGCAGGCTGCTGCGGCGGTTCTCGATCTCCTTACGCTCTTCGAGCAGGAAGCTGTCTTTGAGATGCGGATCGAAATCGCAGAGAGCGAGCAGGATGCGACGGCGCGGCTGATCGGTGCGGGCGACCAGCGTGCCCGTTGGGAACTTCTTGTCGGTTGCGGCACCGTTCCAGATTCCCCTGGCGTTCTTCACCTGGAATGCATCCTGGGCGAAGCCCACCTCCACGCCCTGGCTCTCCAGAAGCCTCAGGAAGCCATTCCAACGGGCCGTATCAGGACAAGGCCGAACCACGAGCGTGTTGTTAAGGTCGCCATTTCCCGAAATCGACTGTCGCCGGTCGGCCACGAAGTCCTCGAGGATCTCCCGGCGGTTGGCGCGGAGCGTCTCCAGGTTGGCCAGCGAACTGACGATTTGGTGATGCACACTCTGGCGATAGGTCATCACCTCACCCGTCGCGTGCTTGACCGAGGCGGCATTGACGCGGGCCTGTTCATAGAGCAGGGCGATCGAACCTTGCAGGCTCGCCCAGGCGTTCGTATAGATCGGACTCCATTCGGAATACCAGTCCCTGGTGTAGTAGCTCCAGCCATAGCGATTGAAGGCCGCCGCCTGGTCGGCGCTAAAACGGGTTCGCCAGTTGAGGATCGTGGGCGACAGATGGGTGTTGATCGGTTCCCGCGGCGGATCGAACAGATAGGTGTCGTAGGCGTTCTGCTCATGGGAATCGATGAGCAGATGTGGGTTCCAGGAGAGAATCGCCTTCGCCAAAGACGCCACCTCCGGCTGACGGTGGATCAGCCAGTCACGGTTCAGATCGAATAGATAGTGGTTGCCTCGTCCCCGCGACCAGAGCGCCTGGTGCTGCATCGATTGCAGGTCGGGGCTGGAGACAACACCCGTCAATTGCTGCAGATGGCTCAGATACCGTTCGCGACCATCGGGATTCACCAGCGGATCGATGTGGATCACGACGTTGTCCAGGAGTTCCCGGGTGGCTGCATCCTGGGACGCCGTCAGGTGGTACGCCACGAACAGGGCGGCGTCCGTGCTGGAGAGCTCGTCCCCATGGATGCTGTAATTCATCCAGGCGACGGCAGGCACGTTGTCGATGATCTGATCGGCTTGCGCGTTGTCCTCCAGCTTCCGAGGATCGGCCAGTTTGGCGTTGTCGGATCGGATCCGGTCGAGCCGCTTGTGATTGGCTTTGCTGGTGATAGTGAGGTGATACAGCCTGCGACCTTCATGGCTCTGGCCGTACGAAGTCAGCGTCACCCGATCCGACGCCTGGGCCAACGCATACAGGTAGCCGGCCATTGCCCCATAGCGAACCGCCTCTTCGCCGATGGCATGGCCCACGATTGATTCGGGTGTCGGTATGTCCGGCGCGTAATCGGTTACGTCAACAAACGGGGGGAGCTGTCCAGGTTCGACATGGCGTGTTGTCTCCGCCTGGCAGTACCCACAGATGCTGAGCAGCAACATCATCGCCGCGAACAGACCGAGCCCGATGTGGACAAGGCGTTGTGTGCTTCTCTGGTGATTCGCATGAGGTTGTCTCATCAGTGCTATCCTCACGTGCAAGATTGATTGATG
>JANQFY010000214.1 GCA_028277585.1 Sedimentisphaerales bacterium | reverse complement strand
CTTGACTAATCGACCGACATGGGACTTTATAGCGTTTTCCCCAGCTTTGGGTCCTCGCCGATTGCATGGCGAGCATACCGCCTTGATTTTGAGTTCAGCGTGCCCAGGCATTCTGAAAATCGGTGATTACCGCTGCAACGGTCGGTTGCGGAGGTGATCCGGCAGCAACGTGTCCGGTCCCTATCGCACGTTCGGTCCGGCCGGACAGCGGGGGTTTCTGTCAGGAATTCGTTGACATGAAAAAGATAATTGCAGAGGTCTTTCAGGCGGAAGACAAGGTCGACGCTGTTCTCAAGGAGGCGCGGCAACGCGCCGCTGACATCCGGCGTCAGGCTGAAAGCGATGCCTCTGAAACCGTCGCCGAAGCCAGGCGACAGGCTCGTGAAGTACGGCAGACGTCTGTTGAGAACGCTCGAGAGCAGGCCGAACAGCTTCGCAAGGAGAGGCTGGAGCAGGCTCAGCGCGAAGAGGACGCGTTGCTCGAAAGCAGTGAGGGGAGTACCGAAGGGCTGGTCGAACAGATCTGCCGTATTGTCCTGGAGGCGGAGTACGAGGAGTAATGGCCGGCCCACTCTCGAAATACGCCCTGATCAACGCCAAGCTGCGGGCCCGGATCAGTAAGATCCTGCCCGACGAGGTGTTCGGCCAGTTGGCCAAGGCACCCTCGCTCGACGCGGCGCTGGCGCTGCTGCGCGACAGTGTATTCGCTGATCTGGAGCACATCTACGCGGCCACGGGGGATCTCAAATCGGCCGAACTCGACCTGCTCAAACGCGAAATCGAGCTTTATCGAGGAATCCGAAAGCACCTGCATCCGGGTACAAAGGAGTTGGTCGACGCGCTGCTGGCCCAGTTCGAAATCGACAACCTCAAGAACGCGATTCGCATCTACTTCGACCGTAAGATCCGTAAGCGTTCGGTGGACGACCGAACCCACTACGTTCTCCATGAGCCCATCGTCCACGACTTACCGATGGACGCGATTCTGAACGCCGAGGGCTTCGACGAGATCGCCGGCCTTTGCGGGGGAACGCCCTACGGGGCGATCGTCAGCAAATTCAGCCACACCGTGGAAACCGAGGGCTCGCTCTTTCGCATGGAAGTGGCACTGGATCACTGCTACTACAGTCGCCTGGTCGAGGCCATCAATCGACTGGATCGGAGGGATCGGGATGTTGCCGTCCGGCTCATTGGCGTCGAGATCGACCTGCAGAACATCAGTTGGGTCATTCGTCTCAAGAGTTTCTACGATCTGCCTCTGGAGGCCATCCTGACGACGATCATTCCGGGAGGCTTCCATCTGAGTCGATCGGTTATCGACGAATTGTATCAGGCGCAGAACGTCGCCGCGACGCTGCAGGAGTTCGTGGCGGGCAAATACCCCGGGCTCTCGGCGCTGCTGGCGGCCGAGACGTCCAGCAGTGCGGCCCGCCTGGCGCTCGTCCAACGGATTCTGGCTGAGATCCGTAAGCATGAGGTCCAGCGCATTCTCGCGGGATATCCCTTCAGTATTGGAATCATACTTTCATATTTCGTGTTGAAACGCGACGAGTTGCAGAAGATCAGAATGCTGCTGAACGCCAAGCAGTACGGGCGACAACAGGAACGGATTGAGAGCTTGCTATGATATCGACAACACCGATGACGCAGCTTTTTGCCGTGGTGCTGGGCAAGGACCGCGAACGGGTCACTGAGGCCCTGCTGCGCGAGGGGGTCATGCAGTTTGTCAGTACCCTGGATGTGGACCTGGAGGAGCCTGACAAGCTCTCACCCGTGGAGTCGGACGTGTCTCTGTCGGATCTCTCTGACCTGCGGAAACGGGTCGAGGGGGTCCTCTACACAATCGGTGTTGTCCCTCGGCCGCCGCAGGAGGCGGACCTGCGCGATCGCGCGTCGGTTAATCTCGAGCGGGAAGGCAATCGATTGGACAAGCTGGACGCCGAGCGGCAGGCGGTTCGGGAGCGGCAACGCGGTATTCAGCAGGAGATTCTGAAACTCGAGGACATCAAACGGCAAGTCAGCGTCTATGGGCTGGGCTTGTCCGGCGTCAAGCTCGATGCGCGCCATTCGGTTCTGGCCGTGCAGACTGGCCAACTGCCCGCCTCGAATGTCAGACGTCTCGATGAAGGCCTCCACACCATGCCCGCTCTGCACATGGAGCTGGGCCGAGAGGGGGATCGAACGCATCACCTGCTCATCTCGATGAAGCGAGATCGCGAGCAGATCGCCGAGATTCTCTCCAGCGTCGGCTGGAGCGACATCGAGTTGTCGGGCGAGGTGCTCTCTGCCGAGGCGGACCTTCTCGATGAACTCTCAGGGCGACTTGAGACCCTCAACACCGAACAGAAGACGCTGCAGGAGACGGTGAACGAACTGGTGAAGAAAGAGGAGACCCATTTGAGAGAGCTGTGGATCAGTCTCCGCGTCGCGGAACTGTGCTCGCAGATCCAGACCCACTTCAAGTCTTCTTCACGCACCGCCGTCTTCGCCGGCTGGTTGCCCTCGTCGAAGAAACGGCGACTGGTCGAGCGCCTCACCGAGGCCAGCGACGGACGCTGCTATCTTGAATGGCACGAAGCCGACAGCGCTGAGATTGCCAGCGAGGAGATCCCCGTTCAGTTCGACAACCCGAAGGTCCTGGCGCCCTTCCAGATGCTGGTCTGCAACTTCGGGGTGCCCAAGTACGGCACGATCGATCCGACACCTTTCGTCATGCCCATGTATCTGATTATGTTCGGGCTCATGTTCGCCGACGTGGGACAGGGTCTTGTCCTGGCGGCGCTGGGCGCCCTCGGTGTCCGTTCGTTGCGGAACAACGAAGCCAAGAAAGGGCTCTTTCATCTTTCCTGGCTGGTCGTCTGGTGCGGGGTCTCAGCGGTGGTCTTCGGCGCCTTGCTGGGCTCCTATTTCGGGATGCCGCTGATCAAGCCGCTCTGGTTCGACTTCCATGGCATTGTCGCCGGGCATGGCAGCGGTAATTCGCTGATCAGCAATATCTACGACGTGCTGGCGATCACGATTTACTTCGGCATCTCTGTGATCTTTCTGGGTCTGGTTTTCAACTGGATCAACATCATCCGAACCAGACGCTGGATGGAACTGATCTTCGACAAAGGGGGATTGCTGGGCGGCTGGATGTACGGCGGTGGCATCTACATCGCTTCGTATATGATCAAGCATCAGTACAAGGAATTCCCCTCGGGCGGCGTCCTGATGCTCCTGGCGGGTCTGCCCGCCATCCTGCTGTTCATCAAAGAGCCCTATCACTATTACAAGCACGAGCACGGGCGGTCCGATCGCAAGCCCAATCCGGCGATGGTGATCCTCGACTTTCTGATGAAGTGGATCGTTGAGTTGCTGGAGATCTTCAGTGGTTACCTGTCCAACACGCTGTCGTTCATGCGAGTGGCCGGACTGGGAATCGCCCACGCGTGCCTGATGATCTCGTTCTTCACCCTGGCGGACATGACCTCCGGGGTGTTCTCCCTTCTCATTCTCGTGCTGGGCAATGTTCTCGTGATTGGCCTGGAAGGGCTTTCGGCCGGGATTCAGGCCTTGCGATTGAACTACTATGAGTTCTTCACCAAATTCTTCCACGGGACCGGCAAGCTGCACACGCCGATCTCGTTGAGCAGCCAGCTCTAACCGTAGGGGAAATCATACATGACACTCCGGCAGATCGTCCGGAGTAGAAGACGCAGACAGGAAAGGATGGAACAGAATGAATCAAGCTCAGAAGACTCTGAAGGCCAACATTACGCACAGTATTGTTGTGCTTCTTACCGGCATGGCGATCATCGGGACGCTGTTCTGCTCGAACGCGCTCGCCCAGTCGTCTCACGAGGGCGAAACGGTCCACCAGGAGATCGCGCCGGAGAAGGCCGGGGTCATGAAGTTCGCGCTGATCGCCGCGGCGGTCGCGTTCGGACTCGGGGCCGTCGGCGCCGGGTTGGCGATCTCCCACGTCGGTGCTGCGGCAATGGGCGCTGTGGCTGAGAAGCCGCAGATCGCCGGTCAGGCCCTGATCTTTGTGGCGTTGGCCGAAGGTATCGTTGTCTTCGGGTTCATCACGGCGCTGATGATTCTTGGGAAGGTCTAAGGTTCTGGCGCCATGAAGTACTCAATCATCGGCGATGAAGACACCGTTCTCGGGTTCGGGATCGTGGGCGTCTCCGGCAAAGTGGCCGTCAATGCGGACGAAGCCAAACGCGCGTTTGACGAGCTGATCGCCGACAAGGAGACCAGTATCATCATCATGACCGAGCAGGTGGCCGACATGATCCGTTCGATCGTGGACCGATATCTGTTCACCGAGAGCTTCCCGTTGATCGTTGAGATTCCCGATCGGCACGGTCCGAATCCCGACCGGCCGGGTATTCGCGAGTTGGTCAACGCCGCTATTGGGATAAAGATATGACCGTTACGTTGTTCCCCGTTCTTCGCCAGACGCGAGATGGGGCGCTGACGGAGAGAGCAGGCTGCTTATGGAACCTGTAGACAAGAAGATGGCCGCCCTGATCTCAGGCATTGAAGCCGACGTGCGGGCCGAGGAGGAGAAACTCGTCCAGGAGGCGCAGCGTCGCGCCGAGGAGAAGACGAAGTACGCTCAGAAGCAGGCCGAATCGCTGCTGGCCGAGGCCCGTGAGAGTGCGGCAGCTGAGGCGGCGACCATTGACCGCCAGGTGGTCTCAGCGGTCGATCGCGAAATCAGCCGTCGTTCGCTGCGTTTGCGGGATACGATGATGCACCGCATCATGGATCGCGCCGCCAAGCGGATCGAGGCGATGCTCGACGACCCGGCCTATCGGGACGTGCTGGTGAACTGGATTGCCGAAGCGGCCGTCGGACTCAGTACGGACACGGCTCTGATCAATGCGTCGGCTCGGGAACGCGCCATGATCGACAAGGCGCTGCTGGCCGAAGCGCGGAAACGCGCCGCCGCACACATGGGCCAGTCGGTCACGCTCAAGCTGGCCGATGCCGAACCCCTGGAGGCCCAGGGCGTTGTCCTGACGACTGAAGATGGGCGCATGGCCTTCAACAATCAGGTGAGAACGAGAATGTCGCGGAAGGGGCGCCAGATCCAGAAGCTGATCTACGACGCCGTCTTCGCCGACAGCCAAGAAGAGTGACTATGATTGACAGAGTAATCGGACAGGTCAAGCGGGTCAACGGACCGGTGATCGAGGTGATGGGCATCACCGACGCGGAGATGTTCGAACTGGTCCGCGTCGGCGAGGAGAACCTCATCGGCGAACTGATCAAGCTGCAGAAGGACAGCGCGATTGTGCAGGTCTATGAAGATACGACCGGCATCGCGCCGCACGATCCGGTCTACGGCGCCGGCATGCAGCTTTCGGTCGAATTGGGCCCGGGGATGATCGGCACCATATACGACGGTATCCAGCGACCTCTGGAAGCCATCCGGAAGGTCTCGGATGTTTACATCCGGCGCGGGATCAGCGTTCCTTCCCTGGATCGGGAGAAGCGATGGCATTTCGTGCCGTCCGCCAAGCAGGGCGATCGTCTCTCGGGCGGGGCCGTGCTCGGCACGGTTCAGGAGACGGAGAACCTCCTGCACAAGATCCTCGTCGCGCCGCACGACAGCGGCGTGCTGACTTCGATCGCCCCGGAAGGCGATTATACGGTTGACGATGTGATCGGCGCCCTGAAGACGGACGAGGGGACTGAGAAGCCTCTCCACTTGATGCACCGCTGGCCCATTCGCACCCAACGCCCGACGCAGAGTCGCCTGCCGCTCGATATTCCGCTGATCACGGGCCAACGCGTGATCGACGCGCTCTTTCCCGTAGCCAAGGGCGGCACGGTGTCGATTCCGGGCGGTTTCGGCACGGGCAAGACCATGACGCAACAGGCTGTCGCGAAGTGGTGTGACGCCGACTTGATCGTCTACATCGGCTGCGGCGAGCGCGGCAACGAGATTACGGACGTGCTGACCGAATTCCCCGAACTGATCGACCCCCGCACGGGTCGGTCGTTGATGGAGCGGACGATCCTGATCGCCAACACCTCGAACATGCCGGTCTCGGCCCGCGAGGCCAGCATCTATACCGGCATTACGATGGCCGAGTACTTCCGCGACCAGGGCTATCACGTCGCGATCATGGCCGATTCGACCTCCCGCTGGGCCGAGGCGCTCCGCGAACTCTCGGGTCGCATGGAGGAGATGCCGGCCGAAGAGGGCTTCCCGGCCTACCTGCCGACCAAGATCGCCGAATTCTACGAGCGGGCCGGTTCTATGGAAGCCTTGAACGGGGAGAATGGATCCGTGAGCATCATCGGGGCCGTTTCACCGCCTGGCGGCGACTTCTCGGAGCCGGTGACACAGCATACCAAGCGGTTCATCCGCTGCTTCTGGGCCCTGGACCGGAACTTGGCGAACGCCCGCCACTATCCGGCGATCTCCTGGCTCGACAGCTACAGCGAATACCTCAACGATATGGAGTCGTGGTGGGCTCAGCAGGTCGGCCCTCAGTGGTTTGCCGATCGGACCGAAATCATGGAGTTGCTCCACAAAGAGGTCCGGCTGCAACAGGTGGTCAAGCTGGTCGGACCTGACGCACTGCCCGACACGCAGCGCTTCGTTTTGGAGGTCTGCACGCTGTTCAAGAACGCGTTCCTGCAACAGAACGCCTACGACAAGATCGACGCCTATTCGACGGTTCAGAAGCAGGCCAAGATGCTGCATATCATTGTGACATATTGGCAGCGCGGCTCCGAGGCGATCAAGAACGGCGCCACGCTGATCCGGCTGCGAAAGATGAAGGTTTACCAGGACATTGTGAAGATGAAATTCTCCGTACCGAACGACGATCTGTCCGGCCTCGACAAGATCGAGGCGCGCCTCGAACGCGCCATGGATCAAGTGGAGGCGCTGCATGGCTGATTCTCGCAAGAAGACGCTTCTCACCGGCCGCGAATACATCGGCGTCGATCAGATCGACGGCCCGCTGATCTTCGTGCGAAAGACGCATCCGGTGGGCTATCGCGAATTGATCGAATGCGTCGATCCACAGGGCCATGTGCGGCTTGGGATCGTTCTGGAGTCGTCCATCGACGCGGTGGTCGTCCAGGTGTTCGAAGGGACGTCCGGCCTGACTTTGCCCGAGACGCGCATTCGCTTCTCGGGAGAACCTCTGAAGATTTCCGTTTCCAAGGAAATGCTGGGACGCGTCTTCAATGGGTTGGGCCATCCGATCGACGGGGGACCACCGCAGCGGAGCGATGTCGAATTGGACGTCAACGGCATGGCGATCAATCCCACGTCGCGGCAATACCCGCGCGATTTCATTCAGACGGGAATCTCGGTCATCGACGGGATGAACACTCTGATCCGTGGTCAGAAGCTCCCGATCTTCTCGGGCAACGGATTGCCGCACAACGAGTTGGCCGCCCAGATCGCGCGGCAGGCCAAGATTCGCGGTTCCGAGACGGACTTCGCGGTCGTCTTCGCGG